>JALWZH010000001.1 GCA_027002815.1 Thermoproteales archaeon
GCCCTTATCCCAAAACCCCTCAGCGTTGCCTCGTCCAGCTCGTCGTCCACAACAGCCACGTCCACCATCCCTACCAACCGCCGTGCTTTTTCCGGCGTAATGCCCTTCGTGGGCACTACCACGCATTTCCTACATCCCTGCCTGGGCTCTTTAACAGGCAACAACGCCTCTAAAACCAGGTGGGCGGCCTCGTATAGCGCCAGCACTGAAAATGCTAGCCACACGACCAATGCCTGTAAGTCTCTTTTTAACGTGGCACACGCAGCTCTGACCATTACGCACACCCGTTACAACACTGATGGCGCCCCTACGCGCCCTTCGAACGCGCCGACATCATCGTGATGCGGATAGACCCCGCATCTCAGCTGAGGTGCCTGCAAAGTGGTGGGACGCTGGGCTCGACTAAGGCCACATCTTCTTAAACTGGTTTCCGCATAACATCGGTGGACGTACTGGTGACTGGGGCCTCGGGCGGCATAGGCACGGCGCTGGTAGAAAAGCTTGTCAGGGAGGGGCACAGGGTGGTCGCCATGTCGCGAGGGGGCCTCGAAATGGAGGGGGTCATAAGCGTCAGGGCAGACGTAACGAGGGAGGAAGAGGTATCTCGCGCTATGGGCGAGGTGATGAGGACCCTAGGCGGATTGGACGCCGTTGCGTGTTTGGCGGGCCACGGCGACCCCAACATATGGAGGAAGGGCTTGGAGGAACTCGCCCCCATAGACCTCCTCGACGTGTTCAGGGTGGATGTAGTGGGTACCTTCACCATCGTAAAACACGCATTGGGCCTCATGAGGCCAGGCTCGTCCATAGTGTTGGTCTCATCAAGCGCCGCCTTGATGGGGGACACGTGGGGGGTACCCTACGCTATTGCCAAGGGGGGCATAATATCGCTCGGCATGAGCCTGGCCAAGGCCCTAGCCCCAAAGATACGCGTCAACGTGGTCGCCTTCGGCCCAATACTGACCCGTTGGGTTGGCTGGATGGGGGAAGGGGAATTGGCGTGTATAAGGGGGCGCACGCTTCTAGGGAGACTCGGCGATCCCGAGGAGGCCGCCGAGGCCATATATTTCCTCTTGTCGCCCAGGTCTTCGTATATCACTGGCCACGTACTTGTCGTTGATGGAGGTGAAACGATTGGGCCAGGCCCCGGCTGGTGCACTCAAGCATAGTGATGCAAGCCTGGCGCGGAATTCGTAAGTCTCAATCTGACAGCTTGGGCTTCCTACACGAAACGCCGGCGCCTATCTCCCCCCTGGCAGCCTCTGTGACCATGTTGTGGTGCTCGTCCCTGACGCTCCTAATCATTGAACACATGTGTATCCCACACACCTTGACCCTCACAGCGCTGGCACGAAGCTTCTCCATGAGCAGGTCCGCAAGCCACTCCGTGAGCCTCTCCTGCATGGTGGGCCTTGCGGCGGCCCACTTGACGAGTTTTATCACCTTGCTGAGGCCGGGAACCGCGTCGCGTGGGACGTATGAGACAGATATGTTAAAGATTATAGGTAGCAGGTGGTGCTCGCATAGAGATACGGCGCGGATATTTTCAATGACCACTGGGCCCACCGACGCCTTATACTCTAAGGGGAAAAACACTATGTCGGGGGCGGGTTCCCTTAGGCCCCTCGACAGTTCCATTAGGACCCCGACAAACCTACGAGGCGTGTCCAGTAGGCCCGGCCTAGCGGGATCCTCCCCAATAGCTCTGAGGAGCTCCCTAACGCCGTCCTCCACCGCCGAGACTTTTACGCGCATAGGGTCTACACATTATGTCATTTTTACTATTACGCAAATTCCAGGAGGTGGCCTAGGTGTGCCGTGAGCCCCTACTACGCCTTCACAACACGTCGAGCTTTTGCTATGCAACGTTATGAAGCTGGGTGACGTAGATGGAATACGATATATGGTGAAAACGGTAAGAAGTGTATGAGGCCACTGGCCCGGGACGAAATACAGAGTCGCCTGCCCCAGGGTTGGCGCATAGGTCAATGTTCAATAGTCAGGGAGCTGACATTTTCCTCGTATATGGACGGCATAAGGTTCGTGAACGATGTGGCAGAACTAGCGGAGAGGGAGGACCATCACCCCGATATAACTATAATATGGAGGACCATCAAGCTGAGCCTCTCCACCCATAGCGTGGGGGGCGTCACTGAGAGGGACATAGACATGGCAAACAAAATAAATTCCCTCGTGGAGAAGTGGGCCTCTAAACTGGAAAAACAATAGAAGTCCGCCAGACAACCCCACACATGGAAATTGGGATAATCACTGTTAGGGAGCTGGAATACAACCCAGGCGATTTAGAGGACGTCAAAAGGGCTGCCGAGGCCATGGGGATAGGGACCGTGCCCTTCTACCTAGATTCCGCGTCTCTGTCGATAGGCGGCAACGTCGAGGTGGCCCTATGGGGCGGACATGACGAGCGGAGGAGGCCGAGCTTCACGGCGGCATTTTTAAGGCATATAGGGTCCCCCCGGAGCATAGATGTTTTTCTCTTCCGCGTGTGGATACTAAAGGCCATGGAGGCGGGCGGCGTATACGTATCCAACCCAGTAGATGCGTGGCTGACGGCGCACAGCAAGATAGGCGCGTTGACGGTGCTGGCGCGGCACGGGGTTCCCGTACCGCCCACGAGGATTGCCGAGGACCCCCTAATTCTTCACAGGGAAGCGCAGAAATTGGGGCGACTGATGGTGAAGCCGATACGAGGTTTCATGGGATTCGGCGCCGTTAATTTCGATAACCCAGAGGAGGCTATGCCCTACTACGTGCATGCGCACAGCACGGCCTCGGTGATGTTGGCCCAGGCCTATCTGGAGGGGGCAAAGACGGGGGATTATAGGGTTGTGGTAGTGGGGGGACAGGTCATAGGCGCCGTAAGACGTTACGGCGGGGGGCCTAGGCACAACGTCGCCCAAGGCGCCCACGTAGAGCCCATCGAGGTTGAGGAGGACCTGGCAAGCGTGGCCATCAGGGCTGCTGACGCTCTGGGCCTGGATTTCGCGGGCATAGACGTAATTGCAAACGGCGACAGGTACTTCGTAGTTGACGTCAATCCCACATTTTCCTGGCAGGGATTTAAACGCGCCACCGGCATCAATCCGGCGATTCACATAGTGAAACTTATACTTGAAAAAGCGAGGAGGTAGTCGGGCCGCCCAGCGCCGTGGATCTTCGCGATGCGGTTGCGGTCAAAGAAGCCCTTTTACGGCCGTCCTGCCTTCTCCCCATAAACGTGTTTAACCTTTTTCCAGGCTATCCTCATGACAGCGTAGGCGAACATGGCTGCGGCTCCTGCCGGCAATGACAGGGCCAGAACGGCGCCGATCCACATCAGTCCCCTAACCACCACGTGGGACATGAAGCGGGCCAGCTCGTCGATGGGCCCCCTCGACTCCCTTATAATCACGGACACGGTTGAAAGCGTGCCTTGACTGGAGGACTCCCTGGCCTCGCTGGGCGATGGCAGGACGGCGAGCACCTCCCCAACAGAATTGTTAGGCACGTCCAGTAAAATGCGCGCCTCTTTGCCTGCCAAATCAAAGGACACGACGTACCTCCTAACGATCGCGCTCCCCATAATGTCCCTGAACATGCCCTCCACATCGTCCACCTCGACTATCCAGGTAATTGCACGAGAGGTGGGGGGACGCTCTACTATCACAGTGATAGTTGACAGGCCCTTACCGTCCTGGACAGCCCTCACCGACCTTTCCACTATGTGAGGCGCCAACAGCGATTCTACTTCTTTCAGTCCAATTGTCTGGACCTTTCCGCGGACTATGATGGCGCTATTCCCCTCGCTCATGGAGGTAATGGAGCCCACCCCCATAATCGTCTTGGCCACACGCGACGCGAGCTCTTCGGCGTTGCTGCTCCTCGCCCTGATAATTACGTCATATGAGAGTGATGAGGGGACCAGCTCTACGATGACTAGGGAATACGCTATGCGCTTCTCCAAAACTTCCAGCTGTGATTGCAGGGACTCTATCTCTGCCCTGACGCGCCTCAGTTCCCGTTCGACCATGAGCACGTCCTCGATAGACGAGGCCCTTTCCAATAGGGCGAGGAGGCGCCTTTCCAGCGCTACGCTGGCGTTGAGCCTAGCCCTTAGGTCTACGTACTGTTCCGTAACCTCCTCCACGGAAAGCTTGAAGAACATTACACGTCCAAGGCCGCTGACATAGGACAGAAAGTCCTCAAGGGAGTGGGCGGGTACCCTCACGTACATGGTACGCCTTCCCCAAACCCCCTCATCCCTCTCCACGTACCCGCCTACTTCGCCCAAGAACGCCAACAGCGCATTGGCCGCTCTATCAACGTCGTTCGTCACAACCCTAATGCTCCCCTCCCTAACAACAATCCTTTCCTCGGATGGGGGCGTAGGGGCCCCGATCCCCGTCCCACCGATGCGTTCCGCTAACCGCTCGGCGACCACGTCGGCGGCCGTGGTTGCCACGGGCGTCACGACGTCGCGGCCAGATTGCGACTCCACAGTGGGGTCGGGACCCGTTACGAGGACCAACACGAGCGCCAACAGGGACGATGCGGCGAACGCCAACGCTAAAAGTCGTCTCCTCATGAAAGGCGTGCCCGGCCCCTTATTAAACCGTGACGTATCACTGATCTACACGTTACGTGCCGGGCCCGCGCTGATGCGGGCTGTGTCTGGCGTCCCCTTAGACGCGCTTTCACACCGTAGAAACGGATATCTATACGGAAAATTCGGGTTTGCAATGGAGTCCGTGACTGTCAGAGGGCTCAGGATTGTGTTCTTCAGGGCGGGTTCCGGAAGAGCCATGGTGCTTTTGCACGGATACAGCTTCAATTCCGATGTGTGGTTCCAGGTAAACCTCGTGGAATCGCTTTCAGGGAGCTTCACGCTGTTCGGCGTCGACATGCCCTACGGGACCAAGTCTAGGAGCGACAAGGTTGAGGCAGGAGATAGGGACATCTACGCAGAGGTGCTTAGGGACTTCCTGTCCACGTTAGAAATCGATAGGCCGGTGCTCCTAGGGGCGTCGATCGGCGGCGAGGTAGTCCTACGATACTTGGTCCGGGGCTACAGCGCGGAAAAGGCGATTGTAATAGGTCCAGTGGGCCTTAAGAGGCTCGAGCAGCAGCTAGGCAAGGTGCACGTGCCGCTTCTCGGCATATGGGGCAGCAAAGACGACGTGTCGCCTCCAAGCAATGCTGAGATCCTAAGAAGGGCCCCCAACGCAACGATTAGGGTAATAGAGGGGGCAGGCCACGCCGCGTACCTCGACAAACCGGGCGAGTTCAAGTCCGTGCTCCTCGAGTTCCTATCCTAGCACCCTGGCGATCCTGTCCACCGCCTCCACCAACCTCTCAGGGGGCTCCGTGACGAAGGAAAGCCTCAGAAACGTGTTGTACTTCCCATTGGAGAAGTATGAGCCGGGCACCGTGGCCACGCCGGCCTTGTCGAGGAGCTCCTCGGACAATTTTTCCCCGTCAACGCCGAAATCCACGAACACGAACATGGACCCCCTCGGCACGTGTAGCCTCGCCCACGGCAACTCCCTCCTAATTGCGTCCACCAGCACGTCCCTTCGTTTTCTGTACTCCTCGATCACGCGGGGCATGTGCTTGGCCCTCATGCCGCTTTCGAGATAGTGCAGCACGGCGTACTGGGCGAAACTCGGCGGGCAGTACACGACCTCCTCGCTGACAAGTTTTATCTTGGGCGCTATGTCCCGCGGCGCGTACACGTAGCCCAAACGCCAACCGGGTATCCCTGGGTCCTTGGAGAACGTGTCTATCCCAATCACGTTGTCAGGCGCGTCGCGCCAGAACCAGTAGTGTTCCCCTTCGTAGATCAGCGTCTTGTACGCCTCGTCTATTATTAGCCATAACCCCTTATCGCGCGCCACGTCGGACAGGGCCTTACCGATCTCGGGCCTTATCAGCCTCCCCGTAGGGTTGTCGGGCGTGACAATGACAATGGCCCTTGTACGGCTATTTATGGCCTCCAACAACCTATCTATATCGGGATTGTACTCCTCTTCGAACTCCGTCTCAACGAAGATGGGCTTGCCCCCGAAGTATTCTATGAGCGGCTTATAGCCGAAATACGTGGGGTCCATGAGCACCACCTCGTCGCCTTCCTCAAGTATCGTGGCCAACACGGAAAACATCGCTTCCTGGCCGCCTGCAGTAACCACTATGCTGTCAGGCCCAACGGTTATGCCGCCCAGCTCGTACAGATCCTTGGATATGGCCTCCCTGAGCCTCGCTATCCCCATGCTTGGGGTGTACCCGTAAAGCCCCATCGACTCCTCGCCCAGCACCGAGGCGAGGTACTCCCTGAACTCCCTGGGAGGCGGAATGCTCGGCTGCCCTGTTGAAAGCAGGATGACGTCACGGCCCTCCCTAACCAAGCGCTCACGTAAACCGTCTATTTTACGCGTGGGCGACTCCCTCAGCGATTCCACCCGGCTTGAGGTCCTCATCAAATTAAAAGGGAGGACCCGGGGTAATTATAAGTTATCTCAGGCACGCGGGAACGGACATCCAAGGCCCAATAGGCCCAAGCTTTTAATGGTTGGGCACCGTGGCGTACATGCTCGAGTACGTTCTCCTCGCGGCCGTCCTGGCCCTGACAACCATCATACTTTACCTGCGACAGAGGTATAGGCTACTGTTGGAGCAGGCGGAGGCCAGGTTCAAGGGAATGGTCGTTGACGAGGCGAGGAGACTATTCGACGAGTGGAGGGCCCAGGAGCTCAAGAGGGTCGAGGAGCAGTACATGGCTCAGCTCAGGGCCTTCGAGGAGGGGGCCAGGGCCCAGCTGGAGGAGGCTAAGAGGGCGGCCCAAGAACAAGCGTTCAAAGAGGCCGAGCTTGAGCTTGCCAGGTGGCAGACAGAGAGGGAGAGGTACATAAGGGAGGACGCCATAAGGAGGTCCGTGTCCTCGATCTTGGGGCGTATAGGAGAAGAGTTGGCGCCCCTCCTTATATCGGTAGAGCTCGGCGCAGATCCGAGGGACTTCAGGCACGTGGGAACCCCAGTAGACTACGTCATATTCAAAGGCCTGTCGAGGGGGAACGTGGAGGAAGTGATATTCCTAGAGGTCAAGACAGGCAAGTCCTCGGCCCTTTCCGAAAGGGAAAGAGCGGTTAGGAGGGCTGTTGAGGGGGGCAAGGTCAGATGGGTGACCTACAACTTGAGGGAGCTAGCCACACAGGCGTCGAGCAGAGTGGAGGCGGCGATCAGGGACGCAATAGAGGAACAGGCACAGTTCCAATACGAGCAGTATTGACGTCCGTGTAGGGGAACGGGAGGGGCCCGCGTCCCTCGAAGCGCGGCAAAACATATAAACTACGCGTTAAAGCGGTTCTGGGCCCGTAGCTCAGCCCGGATAGAGCGGCGGCCTCCTAAGCCGTAGAAGGCCAACTGCGGAGGGCCCGGGTTCGAATCCCGGCGGGCCCGCCATTTCCATTATTTTTGTGGTGGGGACAAGGCCCATGGCTACTAATAGACGGGGAAAGCTGTACGTGCCCTTGTTGCTGGTCTTCATTCTGGGGATATGGACCTTGCAATTGCAAGTATTTTGTTGGCGACATCTATTGAGTCCACACCGAACACGTACGTGTTAGGCTCTATGCCCGTTCCACCGCTGTCGACCACTATTTCCCAGCATCTTTCTTTCAGCGCGTTTAGTATGTTTAGCAACGTCTCCTCCTCGCTGTTGCTGGGCCCCACACGCGTGAAGTCCAGGCCCAGCTTGGAAAGCGTTCGTTCAACCTCGTCGTTATACGCAATGTTGGCCGCAGCCCTGAAACCACATTTTTTGTATGCTTCAAGGACTATGCGTCCCATGAAGCGCGATGCCCCATATATAGGCGCCGAATAGTGGACCAGCTTATCGCCTACCACGGTTATGCGGCCTGGGAACCCAGCCACGTCGTTTATGCTCATGGCCCCGTCCCTAGCCTCTACTATGTTCATCCTCACGTTGGGAACCAGCCTATAGGCCTTGCCGTATGAGAGCAACCGTACCGATGTTAGAAGGTTCGACAGGGACTTGTCTGATGCCAGGAAAAGACATATGTCGCAGTCATGGGGAAGGGCCTTGACCATGGCCCTATGAGCATCGCAGAGCCTCAACGATGATAGGAGGCTCAGGAGCCAACCGTCCAGGTATTTCAATGCTTCCGATGTGCCAAGCGACTCCACGAGCATCACGAAGGTGTTCGCCACATGTTCCACCTCTTCGCTGCTTAGGCCCAGGCTCTGGGCACGCCTCAAGTAGTGCTCCCGCGGGGTCCTCATATATGCGTTAACCGCTGGCTGTGATATGCCGAATACGTGGCCTATCCTGGACTGCGAGTACCCCTTCTCATACAGTATGTGCGCAACTAGTCCCCTGATTAGGGGCAACACCGTGCTGACCGCAAATTCGAGCGGCAAAGACACGGGTCTATTACGTGGAACATTTTAAATGTGGCCCGTCACACGGGCCCAGATACGTGTGCTGTGGGCCGCACTTACACATAACGTGTTCGACGTGGACGGCGGAATTTTTAATGAGGGGCGTAAATGTGCGCCATGTACATATCGAGCGTTTCCCTGAAGTACAGCAATCTGAACGCCTCTGTGACCGCAGGCCCCATAACGGTTCTGTCCGGGCGGTGGGGAAAATCGGTGGTCTTAGACGTGCTTTACACCACCCTGAGCAGGATGGGGAAAAAAATCGCGCCGTCGCACTACCCAACCCCAATGAGGCTCCGCCTAGAGTTCAGGTTGAACGGAGACTGGCTATCCGTGGTACTCGACGTAGATAGAAACAGGGTCACCCATATATATTCGTATGAGGACATGTATGTAGTCCTGGAAAGCGTCAAGCACGAAGGAAGAATAATCCATAGGCTTCGCGAGCCTGTCTCTATAGAATTGAAAAAGGCGAACTATCTGCTTAGCGGCAAGGCGTTTGTCCCGCTCAGCCGCAGCAGCGAAATAGTGGTAGGGGACCAATTAGAGGGGTTAAAAAACGCTATTGACGTGATTAGGCGTAAGCTGAGCATCGAGGTAGCCTATATAGGACCGTATGTCGACCCGCCTAGCATAGGCAACGCCGATAGCCCCATACGCACAAGCGTTGGGCGCCATGGGGAGGACCTTCCAGCAGTGTTGTCATACATGCAGTTTGCCATGCCCAGCCGGCTTAGGCAGATAGAGGCACGTCTCAGGCCCCTTGGAGTAAGGAGGATCATGTGTGGGTGGCGCGGCAGGAGGAGGCTCGCAGTCAGCGTAGATGTGGGCGGCAACACGGTTCCCATAAGTAAAGCCCCATGCACCGTAAAGACAGCCCTAGTGTACATGGCCCAGTTGTCTATAATGGGCAGAGGCGTTCTCCTAGTTGAGAACCTGGACTATTGTATGGATGGGGGAACGCTTGCTGCCATTTCCCCCATGTTAAAGGAATTCGTACAAAGAGGCGGCCAACTCTTTTTCGAGGTGAGGAACCAGGCGTTGCTGGACTCG
>JALWZH010000002.1 GCA_027002815.1 Thermoproteales archaeon
CTGCCGCCGTACAGGGCAAGGTTGAACCCAACGTCGAGGTACCTCTTAGAGCCGCACTGGGAGCACGCTAATAGCCAGTTGGTCACGACCTCAACATGCTCACCATCACATTGACAAGGTAATGGGCTGGGTTTACCCCAGTGGTCCTCTTGAACTCCCTCCAGTCGGGCGACCCATTGACCTCGAAAACCACGTAGCCTTCCTTCCCCTCGCCTATGTCCACCCCGCTGTACGTCAACCCCAATATCTCCGTGGCCTTCACGGACATCTCGGCGAGCTCCTCGTCCACCCTGCACGGCTCCCCGCGGGACCCCTGGGCGACGTTCGTCTTCCACCCCCTCTCGGCCACCCTATACATGCATCCTATGGGCTCGCCGCCCACAACAACCACCCTTATGTCCCTGTTAGGCTTCTCAACATACTCCTGGAGGTAAAGGGGCTTCCTCAACGTGAGGAGGTACCTGTATATGTTAAACGCCAGGTCGGGATCGTCCACTAGGAACGAGCCGTAGCCTCTAGAGCCCTGTATCGGCTTGACCACGGCCCTGCCCAAGGCCTGAGTCGCGTTGTACGCGTATACTATGTCCTCGGTCACCACCGTTGTGGGGACCGGGATGCCGCTCTTAGCGAGCAGGTACACGGTCTCGAACTTGTTCCGGGTCCTAATCAGCGCGTCCACGTGGTTTATGGTCACCGTACTTTCCGCCAACATCCTAAGCAGCGTGATGCGCCGCAGCAGCGAGTCCACGTCGATGAGGAGGCCCAGCCCCCTCACGAACATGCCGTCTACGTCGACAGGGCCGCTCTTGGTCTCCACAGCTATGCGATCCGCGCTGATCACCGCCGACAGTCTGGATATGGGGAAATACCTGACCTGGAAACCCCTCTTCTTGAGCTCCACGTACAGGTCCCTGCTAGGCTCGTCCGGCACTGGGGACTCGGCCACAATGCCTACAAGGGGCACATCCTGTGAATCGCAATACTAAATAAATAATGACGTTCGGTCTTAAGCCTTGGCGGAGATGGCCAACCCTACGAGGCGCCCCAGAACTCCAAGTTGAACTGTTCCAGCGCCCTGAGCCTCTTCTTCAGGTTCGGATGAGTGGACAATATCTCGGCCAGCTTCTCCTCGGGCCTCACCTGTTCCCTCATGAGCGCCCTCACAAGCTCGTCCACGTTGCGGTACCCCCTCAGTTTAAGGGCCGCATCAGGGTCCTGGATGAAGAGCGCCTTGGCGAACTCGAACTTTTCGGTTGACCCACCGTACCTCGAAAAGACGTCCTTGCTCGACGCCACTATTTTGACCAGGGCCCTCTGCAGGGCACGCCCACCGTTTGGTATCAGGCTCACCGCGTGTCTGTCCGCGTAGTACTCCCTGAATCGGCTGAACGCCAGCACGAACAGGTTAAGCACGAACCCTATCGCAAGTAGGGCCATGCCCAGCAGGAAGAGGCTCCCCGCGTTCCTGTTGCCTCCAAACGATCCGAAGATGCCGCTGTAGTAGAGTATCTGGCCGAGGTAGTATATGACCATGGGGAGAAGCGATATGGCCAGCATCCACGTGACGTCCCTGTGCTTTAGGTGACCCAACTCGTGCCCTATGACGGCGGCCAGCTCCTCCCTATCGAGTATGTCCATTAGCGTCTTTGTAATCGCTATCCTGCTGCCTTTTATGGGCGAGCCGTAGGCGAAGGCGTTGGGTATGGGCACATACGCTATGCCCACTTTGGGGGGCTTCATACCGCTGCGCATGGCCAGCTCCTCGACCATCCTTATGATGTCGCCGTGAAGGGCCGGATCAGCAGGCTTCACCCTATAAACGGCCTCTATTATGTTCGGAGAGAAGAGCCACTGCAATATGGATATGGCCACAACAATGCCTATTATGCCGTAAAGGCCCACGTTGATGCCTAGGAACGATGTCAGGCCGTACAGTACCGCAACCCCAATGAGTATGGTCCCAGCGGCGAACAGGAACATATATAGGTACAGCCTCAGCCGCAGCGACATTGAATACACAGTATGTACTCATATATAAGCCTTTACGCACGTCCCATAAAGGCCAAACGCTGTTGGACGGCGATCGACGGCGATCCCACCCCGGCTGCAATGGCCAAATGATTTATGGCCGTACCGTGTATGGGCCATGAGGGGTTGGACTGGGAGGGCCCTACGCGTGGACCTTACCCGCAGAAAGCACATGGTTCAAGAGCTGGATCCCCATGTTCTGGTAGACTTTATTGGGGGCAGAGGGCTCGCCGCGTGGACGCTCTGGACAGAGCTTCCCCCGGGCGCCGATCCGCTGGGGCCGCACAACAAGCTGATCGTGGCCGCAGGCCCCCTGACAGGTATACAGGGGGGTCCTAACAGCGGCAAGGTCGTGGTCGCGGCCAAGTCACCCCTCACTGGGGGGTACGGCGACGGGAATATAGGGACGTGGCTGGCGGTGAACATGAGGAGGGCGGGCTACGACGCTATTATAGTTGAGGGGAGGGCCAACAGGCCTACATACCTCTACATAGAAAACGAGAAGGCGCACTTCATGGATGCGGACCACCTGTGGGGGCTCAACACCTGGTCCACCGAGGACAAGTTGCTCAGGGCGCATGGGAGGGATGCCGGAGGCATATACATTGGGCCGGCAGGCGAGAGACAGGTGAAGTTCGCCACTGTGGTGTCACTTAAGGGGCGGAGTGGGGGGAGGCCGGGTATAGGGGCTGTAATGGGCTCCAAGATGCTTAAGGCCATAGTGGTCAGGGGCACGGGGAAGCTCCCCGTAGACGCCGAGGAGGCCGCCAAGGCGTCCTCCGACGCAGTTAGGGAGGGCAGGACGAGCAAGGCGTACGATTTCTGGATGAGGCAGGGCACCACTATGACGGTCGAGTGGGCCCAGGAGGCAAGCGTGCTTCCGGCCTACAACTTCAACGAGGCCCAGTTTGACGGGTACGAGAGGATTGGGGGCAACATGGTGGAGAGATACGAGACCGACCTTAAGTCGTGCCCCATATGCTTCATGCCGTGCGGCCACTGGATACCGGCTGTCAGCGGCACCGTGGAGACGGACTACGAGAACATTGCCATGCTGGGCAGCAATCTCGGTATAGACGACCTGACAAAGGTTGGGGAGCTGAACAGGATAGCTGACGTGACCGGCATGGACACCATATCGTTGGGGTCCGCGCTGGCGGTGGCCATGGAGGCCACGGAGATGGGGCTTCTCAAGGACCTAGGCTTAAAAGCGGAGTGGGGCGACTTCAACGCCGCCAGCCAACTGGCGCTCGACATAGCGTATAGACGTGGCCCGGGCTCCCTCTTCGCCGAGGGGTCTGCATACGTGGCCAAGGTCCTGGGCCACGAGGACCTGGCAATGCACGTAAAGGGACTCGACGTGTCGGCCTACGATTCCAGGGCCGCCCCAGCCATGGCGCTGGCGTTCGCCACGTCGCCGATAGGGGCCCACCACAAGGACGCTTGGGTGATAAGCCAGGAGGTGAGGACCGATAGGTTTTCCTATTCGCCGGAGAAGGCCGAGTGGGTCATAGCACAACAGAGGATCAGGGGAGGATGGTTCGAGGCGTTCGTGTCGTGCCGCTTTCCTTGGGTGGAGCTGGGCGTCTCGCTGGACCACTACGTGAGACTCATAAGGGCCGTGACCGGGGTGGACTACACGCACGACAGGTTGAACCTGGTGGCCGACCGCATATACGCGCTTATACGCGCGTTCTGGATCAGGGAGCTCGGCGGATGGACGCGCAGCCTGGACATGCCTCCCCCAAAGTGGTTCAAACGCCCCCTTACAAGAGGGCCACTTGCGGGCACCAGGCTGGACCTGGACAAGTATAACGGCCTGCTTGACCACTACTATCGCCTAAGAGGGTGGGACAACAACGGCGTGCCCCGGCGCAGCACACTTAAGGCTCTTGGGCTTGGACACGTGGCCAACCAGATCGAAAAATACGTCGAGGTTTACGACTGAGGCGGGATCCCCCGATTACAGCTTGGCCGCCCTGCTTAAAAGGTTCTTAAGCTCAGTCCTGTGCCTAACCTCGTCCCTGAGTATGTCCTCGGCGAGCTCCTCGGTCACTGGGTCCTTCCCATGCGTGTACTCGAATATCCTACGGTATACAGATATGGCACACTCCTCTGCCTTGACCGCAGCGGCAAGCCACGCGTCGATGTCGTACGGGTCCTCTGGCAGCGGCGGATACTTACAGCTTGATATGTCCCAGAGCTTGGCGATGTCGCGGGGCGGATCCACGTCGAAGTCCTGCAACCTGTCCGCAATCATACGCGCATGCTTGCTAAGCTCCTCCTCAGCCTCCTTCAAGAAGTGTTCCCCTATCTCCTCGGAAAGGGGACCCTTAATGGTGTACGCAGTCACCGTGTAGTAGTACGCTGCTATCCACTCGTCCGCGTATGCCGACAGCAACATCTCGACGATCTTCCCCTTGTCAACGTTGCCAGTGAACTCCAATTCCATATGAGGAGCCACAAGCGACTATTAAAATGTAGTGTAGGCGTCGTCGCTCTACTAAACTGCTACGCTAACTTTATCTATTAACTAACATTTTTAATATATAATAATACTTCCTATTATTAATATGAAATATTTTATAAAATACATTAGACATACCCGGCGTAGATGTTCTTGATTAAGTTTGGATTTTACTCGTACTAGTTTAGTATCCTTTATATATAGCTCCGGGTTTCATTTTTTAGAAACTCAAAAAGGTATAAATATTTCTTCGATTCTATTCTTTCATCTATGATGATTGGGACACATCATTTTACTGAGGAGCGCGTCGTCTCGGACTTCATAGATCTGTTCAGGGAGGGGCTCTCCCTAATCTACGGGAGGCCCGGATCGGGCAAGACGAGCCTCATGCTCTACATATTCGGCTCCGTACTTAAGCGGCGTACCCTGTGGGTATCCCTCTACGAAACACGGGAACAAATAGCCAGGGAAACCGCGGCGCTGGGCTTAAATGCCGACAACGTGGACGTGGTGGACCTGGTGGCTGTGTCGCCGAAGGAGGCGCTCGTAGACGCCGTAGTGGACAGGATACATAGGTACGATGCGCTTGTGGTCGACGGCGTGAACGCGTTGGGTTCCCACAGGGAAATATCGGCTGTTCTTCACCGTATGGCACGCAACGTGCCAATAACGGTCATTGGTGAGAGGGACTTGAAGGAGAGCCCATTGGCCTACGTGGCGGATAACATTGTCGAGGTCACACACGTGCTCAAGGGTTCCGGGCAGTATAGGTACATACGCGTGCTTAAGTCCAGGGGAAGAAGCCCAACAGTGCCTGCGCTGGGCCTAATAATAGGGAGAAGCGTTGTCCTTGTGCCCCCAAAAGTGAGGCGCATGTCCGACGAGGTCCTCTCCCTCGACATGGACAGGGTTCGGTTCCCGCGGGGCGCCGAGAACTTCGTCTCGCTGTTGACCGGCAACATACCGTGGATGAGGGGAGTCGGGATGGGCAAGGGCAGTAGGGTGGCCGTCGAGTTTTCCGATGTGGGCGCGTTGAGGCCCATGATACTGCTGGGAGGTGCGTTCCGCGGGCGGAAACTTGTCGTCACAGAGTACGTGGACGCGCTTAAGGCAGTATGCGGCGACTGCTTCGACATAATGAGGATAGACCCGGCCCTACTGAAGTACGAGGCCAACCTATCGGAACTGTTGAGGGGGGTGCACCGCTACGACCTAGTCGTTGTGACTGGGGCTGAGCGGCTGGACGAGGAGAGGGCTGGTTGGGTCATGGACTCGATCAGCTCCGTGAACTGGTACTCGTCGCTATGCCTGACCTATTGGAACGGCAAGTCGGTCCCCGAGGAGATATTTGACTGGATTGTAAGGGTGGAGCCGGGCACCCTCGAAGTGGTCAAGGCGCCTCTGCCGTTTCCCTGGCGACAAATGCACATATCCACAACAAACAACGAGGTAACGCTTGATTATGATTAGGGAAAAATTCGATAAACTTAACTGGGAAATCAAGCTATTAATAAAATTCAAGTTCAATATTTATGGGATCGACATCGACAGCGCGCTGAACAGCTCCGAGGCGTTCTGTCAGGCCCTGAGGAACGTGCTTGGGGTGGAAAACGCCGAGCTCGTCCTCAAGACGATGAGCCAAGAGTGTCCGGGGAATGGGCGTGATGGAGACATGGCGCAGCGTTTGCCGGGGACCAACGCCGGTGGGTGGGCCGCCACGAGCCTCAACCCTTCAGATGGGGACTGACGAGCCCCTAGACGCTTTTCTGACCCTGTTCATTATTGCGAGCCCTATCCCCTTCTCCTCTATGGCAGGGAAAAGCCCTATGTCGCAGTCCTCCTTGTCGAGCATCCTCAGCCCGTTGTATAGGTTTCTAGCGACCTCGTAGGGATCCCCCCCGAGGACTATCACGCGTGTCTTGTCCAGGTGCGGGGGCTCTTCGGGGCCCACCCAGTACATGCATGGGGTTAGCCCTCTTTCCGCGAGGGCCGACGCCATCGCCGCCATATCCGATGCGACTATGACGAGGGGCTTCTCGGGCGCGTAGTGCCTGTACTTCATTCCCGGGGCAAGAGCCGCATCGGGCTCGGACAAGCCCCTGGCAAAGTCAGGGACCTTTACGGGGCCAAACACCCTTTCTAGCTCCTCCACTGTGAGGGGGCCGGGCCTCAACAGCGTCGGTGTCTCCCCCGTCAAGTCCACTATGGTGGACTCGACCCCAAAGAACGTCTCTCCCCCATCCACTACCAGGTCCACGTCTCCATCGAGGTCCTCAACGACGTGTTGAGCCGCTGTTGGGGAGGGCTTGCCCGCCTTGTTCGCGCTGGGCGCGGCTATGGGCTCGCCAAGCAGCTCTATTAGGGCCAACGCCGCTGGGTGGCCCGGCATCCTCACCGCAACCGTATCTCTGCCCGCGGTCACCACGTCCGGCACCCTACGACGTCTGAGCACCACGGTCACGGGGCCCGGCCACACCTCGCCCAGCCTTTCAATCGTGTCGCTGTCCACCACGGCTACCTCGTGCAGTTGGTCCCACGTGGCTATGTGCACTATAAGGGGGTTGTCGGGGGGCCTCCCCTTCACCCTGAATATTTTGATCAACGCGTCCACACGGGTCACGGGGGCCCCAAGCCCATACACGGTCTCCGTAGGGAACGCCACTATGCCTCCCCCACGCAACACGTCCACTGCCACTGCGAGCCTATCCTTTTCCGGCCTAACCGGGTCCACCCTGACTATCCTCGGCGCTCCCACGTTAAAGTAGACCGCCAATAAATTAATTCCGTCCCCTCGGGACGGGCAACGGCCCTATATCACAGCCTTCTAGCGTACGGGCAGTATATGGTCACGCCCAATATCTTGCCCACCACTACGTTGGGCGCCCCGTAGAGGACCACCTTGTCCTTGCTCACCTTGTTGAGCACCTCCCAGAAGTAGTCGCTTATGACGTATAGCGGTGACACCACCACGAGTCTGGCCCTACGCAGAACCTGGTCCCCCTCCTCGTGGGATAGCACGGGCACCCCGTTAATCACGGCGCCTGCAAGGGAGTCGTCCACCACGTAGAGGTCCCCCGTAAATTTGGAAAACTCGTCGAGGTACGCGTCGTTATAGCCCAGGAGGACTATGGGGGACCCAAACCTCTCCACCAGGGCCACTGCAAGCCTGCTACAACGCTCGTTGAGGGCCCCCACACAGAACCTTGCCCCGTCTCCAAGCCCGGACAGGCCTCCCAAGAGGTTCAGCGTGCATATGACCAGCGCCCGCTCCCTCTCGTCGGCCCCGCTGAGGGACAGCACCTCGCGGAGCGTGTACACGCCCTCCATAGGCACTGTCGAGGGTATCTCGCTGCACTTGTCCCCCATGCAACAGCTAAGCTTGTAGCACTGCTTGCAGCCGTCCCTATCTATAGTAGACCCCACCGTAGCCACGCTTATCTCAGAGTCCTCCCCCACACGACCAACCATGTCCCTAAGCGCTTCTACAAGCGCGCCGAACATACGGTTTATCTACGCAATTCTGATATATAAGATTGCGCTCCACCGACGTGCAGCGGTGCACCGTTATCCCTTAAGGATCTCCTCAATGGCCCTGCCCGCCCTTTCCCTTACGCTGTCGTAAAAGTTGGAACCGGTGGGGTCGATTATCACGGTTAGGGGCCCGAAGTCCTCCACCTCGAATACCCACATGGCCTCCGGTATGCCCAGCTCCTCGAGGAAGTACACCCCCGCCACGCGCTTTATGGCCTCGGCTGCCAACACCGCTGCGCCGCCCGGAAAAACCGCGTAGGCCGCTACGAGCCTCCTCATCGCATCGGCGGTCCTTTTGCCCATGCCCCCTTTACCTATGACGAGCTTTATGCCCGTGGCCTCCAGAAACTCGGCCTCGAACGCCTCCATGCGCATGCTTGTGGTGGGGCCGCACGCCAACACCTTCCACTCGCCATCCACCTTCTTGACCACCGGCCCTGCATGGTACAGCGCGAGGCCGCGTAGGTCTATTGGAGGCCTTTCACCCCTCCTGACCATGTCCAGTAAGAGCATATGAGTGGCGTCCCTTGCAGTTACCAGGGTGCCCGATATGTACACAGTGTCCCCGACCCTTAGCTTAGCCACGTCCTCGTCCTTTAGTGGAGTCCTCAGCCTGTGCTCCATGCCTATGTGGCCGGGACCTCCATGAACACCTTCTTGTACGTCTCGGGATGCGACAGTATGTCATATCTGCCGTCCGGGTATATGCGCGCTATTCCCCTCCGCGTCGCCCAACAGGAGAAGACGAACGCCACGCTGAAGGCCGCGGGATGCCTATGTGCATATTCTATATGGACGTCGAGCGCTGTTGTGACACCACCAACGCCGTGGGGACCGACCCCAAGCCTGTTCAGATCCCTAAGCAGCTCCAATTCCAGTTGGGCCACCTTGGGGTCCTCGTGGCGTTGACCCACGTTGCGGAGCAACGCCGCCTTTTTGGCCAGCTTGACAGCGGCATCGATGGTCCCCGCAATGCCTATGCCTACTATTGTAGGGGGACAGGGCATTGGGCCGTACTCCACCACGGTCTCCAATAGGCGCTTCCTCAGCTCGCGCCATGCCACGCCAGGCGGCAACGTGAACGCCTTGTTAGGCGCCTCGCTGCCCCCGCCCTTGGGGAGATACGCTATCTCCACGTAGTCGCCCGGCACCAGCTCCACGTCTATCCAGGGCACGTGCCTGCCCGTGTTGTCACCAGGGTTCTTCTCGTGGAAGGGATCCACCGTGTTGGGCCTCAGCGGTATTTCCTTCGTGGCCTCCCTCATGGCGTCCCTTATGATGCCGAGTAGCCCACTTCGGATTGGGAATCCGTCGCCCAGCGCCACGTGGAACGTCGGCATGCCCGTGTCCTG
>JALWZH010000003.1 GCA_027002815.1 Thermoproteales archaeon
AACATGGCGCCTATGAACGGGTATGTGAACCCGCCGAAGTTGGAGCCGCCACCGACACATGCCACCAGTATGTCAGGCCCCTCGGGAAGCTGCCCCATCGCCTCCAGGCCTATTACGGTCTGATGCTTCAGCACGAATTCCATGTCGCTTCCCGGCAGGTAGCGCCTGCTTTTATGCGATAAGGCGTATTCAACGGCTTCCGATATCGCTATGCCGAGGCTCCCCGGGTGATCCCCCCCATACGCCCTTCCCGCCTCCGTGACGCCGCTCGGGCTCGGATGGACTGTAGCCCCATACACCTCCATCAATACCCGTCTCTGCGCCTTGGACAGATAACTGCTGCGCGTCATGAAAACCGTGGCCTTCAGCCCAAAGAGGGCCGCGGCCAGGGACACGGCTAGGCCCCACTGGCCCGCCCCTGTCTCAGTGACGACCTCTGCGGCCCCCTCGATCGACGCGTAGTACGCCTGTGCCAACGCCGTGTTCAGCTTGTGGCTGCCGACCGGAAGGACCCCCTCGTACTTGTAATATATGTGGGCCTTGGTTCCAAGGAGCCTCTCAAGCGCCTCGGCCCTCATAAGAGGCGTCGGCCTGCCCATCTTCGCATATGCCTCGCGGACCGGCTCGGGTATCGTTACCCACCTCTCGGCTGTGAATTCCTGGTCCAGGAGTGCCTGGGGGAATATCCTGGACAACAGCGCTATCCTGCTTTCCCCCTCATCCGGATCTCTTGGAGGCGGCAATGGGTAGGGCAGATCTGCCGCTATGTTGTACCACCTAGTTACCACCCCGACCGACTCATCGAAACCCCCGCGGTACCGCCATTTTTAAGTTTTTCCCTGAACCCAAGGACGACGTCCCTAATAAACGCCAAAGCCTCATCGGTTCCCCTGGCCAGACTCCTCAAAAGCGCTGTTCCAATCACAACGCCGTCAGCGCCGGACTCCACCAGCCTAACCGCCTTTTCAGACGAGTCCACGGCGAACCCAGCCACTATGAAGGTGCTGGGGGCTAGCTCCCGTGCAAGCCTCAGATTTCTCTCCACGTATATGGGGAGGCTTATCCCCGTGGATGCGTAGAGGCCCACATAAACGAAAATTGGGTCGTACTCGGTTATCCTCTGAAGTAGCCCATGAGGGAACTTGCCCGGAAGGAAGAACGAGGGTCTCATGCCGTACCTGTCGCAGAGCTTCACGTACTCGCCCAAGACATCGGGGTAATCCACGAGTAGATCCGGCAGTAATAGGGAGAGGGCCCCCATCGAGGAGACGGCCGAGACGGCCTCCTCGAGGGACCCAACGTAGTCCTCGGCGTACGCCATGACGACCAGTCTGCCCCTTTTGGGTATGTGCCTCAACGCCTCCAAGCCCCTCGGGCCCTCGGCCTCCCTGTGCGTCCTCCTGATGAACGGCCCGTCGTACTTGGGGTTGTGAGTAGGCAAGCCGACCTCGAGGAAGTCCGTCGGCGCCTCTTCTACAAGGGCCCTCACGGCGCCTATCGACGGCCAGCCAGCGGTTAGGTATATCCCTATGCTGGGCCTAGGCAGCTCCATGTGGATGGACCAGCGTTCACTTTAAAAGTGTGGAGACCCGGGCCTAAGCATAAAAACACCCTGCTACACTCGTCCCGTGAAGGTGCTGCTAACCAACGACGACGGTCCCCACAGCCCTGGCCTAGCCGCGTTGAGGAGGGTCCTGGAACGACGCCATGATGTTGTGGTTGTCGTGCCAGAGAGACAGCGAAGCGCGAGCGGGTTCGCGCGGACATACCACAAGCCGCTGCGCCTGTACAAGATGTGCGGCGTTTACGTGGTCAACGCGTTTCCGGCCGACGCCGTGTTCATGGGGCTCAAGGTAGTGGCGCCCGACGCAGACCTAGTAGTGTCTGGGATAAACATGGGGGAAAACGTAGGATTCGAGGCCTTCTACGGCGGCGGCACGGTGGGCGCGGCATACCAGGCGGCCGCGCTGGGCAAAGGGGCCCTTGCAGTATCCTGGGAGATGCCTAAGGGCGCCGGCCCAGACGAGGGCGCCCTAGAGTCGGTTGCGCGCATGGTGGAGGCCCTCGTCGAGCGGGCCATTCCCTGGAACAGAGATGTGTACCTGGTAAGCGTGAACGTGCCCAACAAGTGGAGCGGCAGGGTAAGCGTAACCACCAGGGTGAGCTTCAACGTCTACTTGGAGAGGCCCTTTGAGGGGGTGGACCCCAGAGGGCACAAGTACTACTGGCGGTGGGGCGACCGAAACACGGTGTTCGAGGAGGGGACCGACGGCTACGAGTTTTTTGTAAAGCGGAATGTCGTGATGGTCCCATTGATAAGGAGGTGCGGGAGCAGCGACGCGGCGCAGTGGCTGAGGGACGTCGCCGCTGCCGTGGGGCCGATAGACTCCGTCTACTTGACGTGAGGGGAGGCTTGGGGATTGTGCGAGTAATCGTTATTTATTCGAACTACGTTGGTGCCAATGTTGAAGTCTATATTGCTGTTCATATTAGTGCTCGCTCTGTCGGTACCGGCGGCCCTAATCGGCATGTTAGTGTTGACCAACTTGTTAGGTGGCGCGGCGCAGGGAAGTGAACCGGCGGGGCCGACCGCAAGCCCCGATGTGGGCCCCGGGATTATCTGCGTGGTGGACGGGCCTAGGTACGGCGGCTACTACAGGGCGGTTTTCAGGAGCGCCGATGGGAGGGACGTCATGGTTGGGGGCACCGTCCTGCCCGTGTTCGACGGGCGCAAGGCCTACGGAATAGATACGTGGTACATAGATCCATATACGTGCGAGACGGGCTTCGTGGTGGATCT
>JALWZH010000004.1 GCA_027002815.1 Thermoproteales archaeon
GCCGTGCTTTATCCCCACGCCAGGATTGTGGCGCTGTCCCTCATATTCATAATAGGCATAGTCACGATACCGGCCTGGGCCTTCATAGGGTTCTGGTTCATATACCAGCTCATATACGGCACAATAGACATACTAGTGGCGGCATCCCTAAGGGTGCCCGGGGTCAGCGGGGTGGCCTACTGGGCCCACATAGGCGGGTTCGTCGCTGGGGCCCTCACCGCGTACCTGGCGAGGCCCAGGCGCAGGAGGGAGGTGCACACGTATCGGTGGGCGTACTACACGTAGTCCTCCCGGGGAACCACGTTGCGGGGCTGTTCCCCCCTCAGGTAGCGGGCCAGGTTCTCGACTGCGCTTCTCAGCATGGCCATGTACACCTCGCGACTGCCGTATCCGCCCGCCACCCAGGGAGTCGCTATCACGTTTGGCAGCCCGATGACGTCGCCGTCCCTGGAATAGTCGTCCCTGCTCCACCACACGTCAGTGGCGTACACGAAGCGGGGCCTCTCCAGGAGGAGCCGCTTGATCCCCTCCCTGTCAACTATCTCTGCCCGGGCAACGTTGACCAGGACCCCCTCCTCGGCCATGGAGCTGAGCACGTCATATGTGAGCAGCCCCCTAGTGTACTTGTTCAGCGAGAGCGCGACCACGGCGTAGCGCCGGCCGCTGAGCGCGTCCCCGAGGTCCGTGGTGAACCTGTGGAGGGGGACCCCCTCCTTAGGCCTACGGCCAAACCCCACGACGCGCATCCCCATGGAACTCAACATGGACGCCACGCGCCTCCCGATCTCCCCCAGCCCCAGCACAGCAACCTCGCTGCCCGAGAGCACGGGCACCTCCATGTCCGGCCTAGCGACACCGCCCTTCATGTTCCTGTCGAAGTGGACTATCCTCTTGGCGGCGGCCATCAGCAGGGCAACGGCGAACTCGGCCACTGGAACCGCGTTGGACCCAGCGTTGCTGGCCACGACTACCCCAGGCGGGATGTGCTCCCAGGGGAGGTGGTCCACCCCAGCCGTGACCACTTGTATGAACTTGAGGCCACGAGCCCTCCGGAGCAGCCCAGGATCCACGTTGAGACAGAGCAGCGCCTCGGCATCCTCCACGTCGTCCTCGGGCCCAACGACATGCGACAATCGGCCCACCTCCTCGAGGAGGTCCCCTGGGAGCCGCACCGAGACTATGACCTTCCTCATGGACGCAGTGGCAGGAACATTAAAAAGCATTTGCAGCGCGGCAAACACGGCCAGGCTGGCCTTAGGGAAGCTTTGCGGAAAATGGGCATGTCGGAACAGCGGCAGACGTCCCTCACAAACCATGGCGGCCCCTTCAAGCCCCCATGCGTCACGCCGCCATGCAAGTCGCCGCGTGCCTCCGGCCTCTACCCTCCACGTAGAGGCGGGGGTCCAACGCGAGGACGGTGCGGCCGGTCGCGCCCCACACCTTTTTATTTTTCTGTCGTTGCCACTCTTCATGCCTATTAGGGTGCTTCTACTCGGGTACGGCCTCGTGTCGGCCCATTTCCATGTCGGCATAGAGAGGATCAAACTCGGCGAGGTGGAGCCGTACGGCGTGCCTCTGGCGCGGCATAGGATGTCCCACAGGGTGGAGGACATAGAGGTTGTCGGCGCTGTGGATGTGGATGTGGGCAAGGTCGGCAGGTCGGCGTACGACGTGGCGAGGGACAGCATAGGCGACTCCGTGCCCGTACCCTCAACGCTCAGGGACGTCGAGATAACGATGGGGCTCCACATGGGGTCGCTCAGGGGGCTCCCCATGAGGGCTGAGGGGCTCGAGGAGAGGTTTGGGATTGAGGGGGGGCTTACAAAGTTCTTCGAGTACTTGGATTCCGTGAGGCCCGACGTAGTGATAAACGTGATAACCACCGAGGACGCCAGTCCCTTCGGAAACGTCGATGCGCTTAGGAACTCCATTAGCAGGGGATCCTGCTCCGCCGGCCAAATATACGCATATGCTGCGGCCACGTGGAGAAGGGGGATCGCCTTCGTCAATGTGATTCCCACCCCACTTGCGCGCGACCACGCATTTGTGGACCTCTTTTCTGGGTCCCGTTCCCTCGTGTTGGGCGATGATGGGGCGACTGGGGCTACCCCCCTGACCGCCGACCTACTGGAACACTTGGCCGAACGCAATAGGAGGGTCCTCTCGATAGCCCAGTTCAACATTGGGGGAAACACGGACTTCTTGGCCTTGACCATGCCCGAAAGGAACGCCATGAAGGAGGCCACTAAGGCCAGCGTGGTGGAGGACGTCCTGGGCTACGATGTGCCGCACTACATAAGGCCAACCGGCTACCTGCAGCCCCTCGGCGACAAGAAGTTCGTCTCCATGCACGTTTCGTGGCGTACCTTCAACGGGCTCGAGGACGAGATGGTCGTCAACCTGAGGATCAACGATAGTCCGGCGCTCGCCGGCCTCCTAGTGGACCTAGCGAGGGTTGGCAGGGCCCTCGTGGAAAGGGAACAATACGGCACGGCGTACCCGGTCAACGCGTTCTTCATGAAGTCGCCCGGCCCCCCTGGGTCCAAGAACGTGGCGAGGGTACTGGCGTATGAGAGGCTGGTCAAGTGGCTTGCGCAGATCGGCGTGATACACTAGCCCCGCATTGATGCCCAGCAAAATCGCAACGCGCCCAGATCGCGACGGTTCGCGGAACAACGTTTAAGTATTCCTAAGGAA
>JALWZH010000005.1 GCA_027002815.1 Thermoproteales archaeon
GGGGGGGGGGGGGGGGGGGGAGGGGGGGGGGGGGGGGGCGGGGGGGGAGTGGGGGGGGGGGCGGGGGGAGGGGGGGGGAGGGCGGCGTGGGGTGGGGGGAGGAGGAGGGGGGGCGGGGGGGGGGGCGTGCTCGTGGGGAGGGAGGGGACGGAGAGGCCAGGCCTAGTGGCCGTGCCTGGCAGGCACACCACCGCGGCGCTGCTGCTCAGGCTCGCCCTCCCGGACGTCGCCACCGTTGAGGTGCCCTTCGACAGGATACTAGACGCCGTGGAGCTGGGCCTAGTGGACGCCGGCATACTCATACACGAGGCCCAGCTGACCTACAGGAGGCGCGGCCTCTCAAAGCTGCTGGACCTCGGGGAGTGGTGGGAGAGGGAGACGCGGCTGCCCCTGCCCCTGGGGCTGGACGTGGTCAGGAAGGACCTGGGCATCGGCCTCGCCGTCGAGGTGAGGGACGCGTTGCGCGAGTCCCTGAGGTACGCGGAGCTGCACAGGGAGGAGGCGCTTGGATACGCGCATGGGTTCGCCAGGGGGCTCACGCCCCGCGACACGGAGAGGTTCGTGGACATGTACGTGAATAGGCTGACGTTCGACATGGGCCATGAGGGGAGGCGCGCCGTGGAGAGGCTGCTGCAGTGGGGCCGCGACGCCGGCCTACTGAAGCATGGCGAGGTGGAGTTCGTGTAGCGGCGCTTTGAAAATACGCGTTACGAGTTGCCGCTGTTGCGCAGCACCCTGAGCCAGGTGGCTATGGACTCGCCCCCAGCAACGTACTTCCTCTTGATCAGGTGGTACTGCGTTGTTATATTGTTGTGGACGAGCCACGCCGCGAATAGGTTCACGAGGACCCTGTCCCCACCCCTGCGCACCAGGCCGACCGCGTACTCCTCGGCCCAGTTCTGGGCCACGGAGCTCCCCCTGCTGGCGGCGCCCACGGCCTTGCTCAGTATGATCTGAACGCCGCGGTCCCTAAGCCACTCCCTAAACGTCGGCACATGTTGGCTGAAGGTGGCCGCGATTGGGTGCGAAAGGAATTTTTGCCATAATGAATCCAACTCTCGCAACAATTTCTCCATGTTGTGCTGGAAGGGCGGGGACTAATAAAGATGCGGTTTGCCGGCCCCATCAGCCCACGTCCAGCTCGCGTGGCCTAGGAAATGCCTGAGCAGTGTGGGCGAGGACTTGAGCGCCGCGTCCCACCCCTCCACGCAGCCCCCAAGCGCCACCGAGGCCGCCATGGCCATGAACGCTATGCGGTGATCCCCATGGCCCGCGAAGGTAACGCCGCCCCTCTTGGGCGGGCCCGCAACCGCAATCGCGTTGTCGTGGACCTCCACGTCCACGCCCATCCTAGCCAGAACGTCGACGATGGTGCTCACCCTGTCCGACTCCTTCAGGCGGAGCCTCCCCACCCCCCTCAGCACGCTGCGCCCGTCTACAAAGGCCATGGCGAGGGCGATAGGGGGGGCAAGGTCAGGGGCGTTGGACACGTCGACGTCCGCGGGGCGCCTAGGGCGGCCGGACACGGTGACGCCTCCGCCCCCCACGTCCACGCCTGTCCCCATGGACCTCAGCACGTCCACTATCTGCATGTCGGCGGGCCAGGAGGGGTCGAGGCCCTCTATTGTCACCTCGCCGCCGGTTATGGCGGCGGCCACCATGAGGAACGCGGAGAGGGCCCAGTCCCCTGGAACCGCCACGTATCCCGCCCCCCTCGGCGCTCCGGAGACCCTCACCGTTTCCCCGACCTCCACGTCCACGCCGAACATGGACAGCACCTTGCCGGTGAGCTCAACGTACTGCCACGACTCGCGGGGGCCCACCACCCTGACGGTGGCCCCGCCCTCCAGCAGGCTCCCCATGTACATCAGGGCGCTGATGTACTGCGAGGACACGTCGCCCCTTATGGTCGCCTCGCAGCTCCTGACGCGGGTCCCCACCACAATCACGTTGCCGTCCACGCGCTCGACCCGGGCCCCGCACCCGCGCAGCGCCTCCAGCAGGTCGTCCATGGGCCTCTCCCCGAGCCTGCCGCGCGTCACAATGAGCGTGGTCCCATCGATGGCCGAGTAGAGCGCCGTGAGAACCCTCAAGGCGAACCCGCTCTCGCCCACATCCACCACCCTGCTGGGCTCAACACAGAACTTCCTGAACACGGTGACCTCCGGGAGCCTCACGTCCACTGCAGATATTGGGGCCAGCCCCCTGAGGACCGCCCACACGTCGTCGCTGGGGTCCACCCCGCCCACGGAGGTCTTCCCGTCCGCTATACCCCCAGCCACCAGCAGCCTCTGGGAGACGGGCTTGGAGGGGGGCGCCCCGTACCTGCCCCCGAACTGGCCCGGCTCGAAGCAGATCATGCGTCTCCGCACCCAAGAGAAATAAACTATTCCGGTGCGTGGTCCGGGCTGTTGGGCGGAGCTGTGGGGGCCCTGTAATGCCAGGCACGCCTACGGGCACGTCGATGGCCAGTTTACGCTTCTCGTCCTACGCCCGCATCTATGGGCGCCTGGAAATCGGGTTCCGAGACCAACGATGGGTCAGGCCCGCATAGTGGGCACCGTTAACGCGCGGCGATCCAGCTGCGCTGGCCTGGGGACCTGCCTGTTCGACGTCGGGCAGCGGAAGGCGGCCACGCCGAGTTTTGGCCTCTGCAGGGCTAGGCCTACATCGGCGTGGGTTGACGGGCACGTCAGCATTTAAATGGGTACCCCACTTTTACGCGTGTATGAGAGGTGGCTTGAGAGGGCTGGTAGGTACATGGAGCTTGCCAGGGACATGATTTCTAGGGGGTTTTTACCCAGAGGCCTGCCTGTCCGCTCAGCAGGCGGCCGAATTCTACCTCAAGGGGCTCATCATCAAGTTGACGGGGTCGAGGCCGTACACGCGTTCGGTCCTGCACCTCCTGAGGAGCTTGTCCCTCCTTGGCAGGGAGCCGGATGAGAACGCGGCCATGTGCGCCAAGCTTCTCTCGGAGCAGCACGTTGGGGCGCGTTACCCCGATGCCCGGCTCCTGGAGTATGATAGGGACGATGCAGAGACGTGCCTAAAGTGCCTTGAGGCCGTGCTCCATGCTGTTTAGGAGGGCCTTCATAGAGGCCATCAAGGAGGTCGTGGAGTGGGTCCGGGGGCTCTGTGGGGCTGGGTTTCTCGTGGTGGTTTTTGGGTCTAGGGCGCGCGGCGAGGCGAGGATTTACAGCGATTGGGACCTACTGGTGGTTGGGGAGGGGCCCCCGCCAGACCCCCCGAACGACCTCGTACACCTCGTGTTCCTCAGGCCCGGCGAGGTCGAGGAAGAGATAGAGAAGTTCAACACCCTCATAATCGACGCTCTCCTCGAAGGCAAACAGGTCTGCGGCCCAAGAAAACCCCTCGAACAGTGGAGAGAAGCGGCGCTGAGAAGGACAACAGGCTACGTGAAGACCAGGGAAGGCTGGTTCAGATCCCTATAGCGCCTCCCAGCACATTGCCGGCACACGAGGGGCATGCCGGGCGCGGCCACGCTCCCATGTGTACGTTGCGGCTGTGGGCCCGGCCCACGGCTGGCCGCCGGACTACGGTCGGCCCCACATGGGGACCAGCTCCACCGCCATGTCCTCAGCACCACGCCTATGCCCAGGGCCGCTTGCCGTTCTCGGCAGTCATTCCACTTCGAACTGCGCCGCGCATTCCAGCGGCTCGCCGCTGGTCGTGAGGGGCCTCCACACAACCCTATACGTGCCGGTCCCGGTGCCCGGCCTCACGTACCACTGCTCGACCCTGGTCTCCCCTGGGCCCAGCAATATGTCCAGGGGAAAGTCATGGGCGTAGACCGTGCTCCACGAGTCGTCCAGTTTCTGTATGGTCCACGTGCCCATCCTGAGGCTCGTGGGGCCTATGTTGGTCAGCGATATGAGCGCCATCTCGCCGACCCTCACCCGCGGCGTCGCTGTGACCGTGCAGGACACGTGTTGTGGGGGGCCCACATTTAAAAGGAATCAGGCAGTATGCCCTCGCGTCACCCCTCGGCCTCGAGCTGCATCATCACGCGGTTGTCCTGGGCGCACGGTTATAAATAGTGGCGGGCCACCTTGGCCCGCATCGGTGCGGGCACCTCGCTGAGCGGCGTGACCCTCCTGATGAAAAACGCGACGTCCCCCCGTCTGTAAAGCACCACGTACCTGACGCGGCGCGGCTCGTCGTGGGTAGCCACGGGGGACAAGCCGAGCGCCCTCAGCCTAACGGCAAGCCCCTCCGGCGGGTCCACGAATATGAGCATCATGTTGGGGCCATCCACGTGGGGGTCCGGGTCGAAGTACCGGCCAAACGCGTCGAAGACGCCCCTCACGTAGTCCATGACGAGGGGCAGCCTCCGGGGCCTGACTCCCCTGCACGCCCAGGGGGGTAGACGCGCCACATCGCCCTTCAATAGGCCTAGGACGCCCAACAGCTCCCTCTGCACGTCGGACACGGGCGCCACAACGCACCCCGCCTCTCCTAGGCCCCTTAGATAGGCCCTGTCACGCGGGTGGATGCCCATACAACTGCAGCACCTCCTCCCCATCCACATACACGCCCATCACGACGGTGCGGGCAACCCTCATGAGCTCTGCCGCGAACCCATCCACGTCGTACCACTCGGCGTCCACGGTCGACACGGACACGGCCAGGTCGAAGTACCCGTCACGGAAGGGGAGGCAGTGCCCATCGCCCACAACCTTATCCACGTCCACAGCCCTGGCAAGCATGTCCGCCGACAGGTCGAGGCACACCGTGTAGCCGCCCACTAGGCGAACCCCCAAACCCACGCCGCAGCCCACATCAAGGTTCCGAGGCCCAGCAAGCAGCGCGGCCCACTCGTATTTCGCAGCTTGCACATCCCAGTAGAGCTCCCCGTAGCTGGGCGCAAGCCCCTTATAAAGCTCAACTATGTAGGGGGCCCTCGCGAGGTACCTGTCCCCAAGGGCACAGCCACGCGCCGTGGACCGCCCAACGGACACGTTTCCAAGCAGCGCGGTAAAGCTTAAAAGTTTCCGCAAGAAGAATGCCGGGCCCGTAGCTCAGCCAGGTCAGAGCGCCCTGGGGCCCATGCCCCGCGTAAGGCTCATAAAGGGGAGGCCCGTACAACCGGGCGGCCCCGGGTTCGAATCCCGGCGGGCCCACCAAGCCCTTGAGGTTTACACGCCGGTAGACTCGGTAGCTTAACGGTAGGTTTGAGAGTGTTCTATGGCCCGATTGTTCGTATTGCCATGCGTTTCACGTCGTGTATGTTCTGGTGTCCGATATAAGGGGAGTCTAACGAGGGAACATTCCACAGCATACGTTACCTTGTCTTATTTGTGCTTATCCTTAGGGTATATACTACCGTCGGCATAATACTGTCCCCGTGTAGTTTGTGCCACGTCACCGATCACATTGATGAATATTTACTAATATATGTAGCATTCTAGCATAATACTTCCTGTGTAGATCAAATAAATTATTATATTAATGTAAATACATAAATGTTATATTATTTAATCTCTATATTAAATATAAATATAATATATTATGTGTATTATTTATTATCATGATTTATTATATTTTTTATAACGATAGGTGTCATCTGCAGATAATAACCCTAATTAATCACATTTTGTATGATAACATCATGGACGATGAATCGAAGGACCTTTTCATTGTGTGTAGTAAGATATGTGGGGACTACATGTCGTGGAGAATTGTGAACGCGCTCCTTTTGTGCGAGGATGGTTTAAGTCTAAGGGAATTGGCACGCCGCATTGCAGTATCGCCAAGGGCACTGTACATACATTTGGCAAGGTTGGAACGGGATGGGATAATAAAGGTGGTAAAACCGCATCGCAGAGCCAAGCTAATATCAATCAGAGACGAATACCAATGGTTGAGGTATGCCGTAAACAAGGTTCATAACCAAGTATGAGGATTTCCACAAATTCGTTGGAATGCCCCACATATATTTGGCCGTCGTGTTCATCTCGCTTTGCGTTCTATCGGAATGCCAATACGTTTAAGCCATGACTCTAATCTGGGTCAACGATTGAAGATGTTAATTGGCAGAATTCCGAAGCCGCGTAAAAAGGGCCTATATTTGGCGCTCATGTCCGTCTCGCTTATGGCATTCATTCTCGGTGTTGTTATCGGAATAGCTTCATTTTCCAGGGAGCCATTGCTTGAGGTAAAACGTACCATAGAACTGTATTCATACGCTTCTATTTTTGACGTGGATTATATACTTAGGCCTAATGCCCTCTTCAATGAGTCGAAGGTCAACAGCGGATCCTACAAATTCATGTATATATCATTAGTAAGATATATAGAGGTAAACCACACGTTTGTAACCGTAGGCGCGGAATCTGTAAATGGCAATGCGAGCATTGTGGTAAGCGTGGCACATCCTGACGGGTGGGCCAAGGAGTACAAACGGTTCGAGGTTCCTCTTTCCCGGGGAATAACCAGTACCGCCTTCACGATAAACCTTTCCGACGTATTGCGGTTCATGGACGCGTTGACGAGGGATATAGGGATATCATACGACAATTTTAGGCTTGTAATAGAGGCGTTCGTTGTCGCAGAGGTGTCCACAAACAACCGCACGGATAGGCTGTACGTGCCCCATCCTATAGCCCTCAACGTCAAGTCGAGTGCAAACCGAATCATTGGACCGGCAAACCTAACTATTAAGGACACGGAGACCCAGAGCCACGTGGAGAAGAGGCCCGTGTACATGCTCGGTATGGGCATAGAATTTGCCAGGGGCATTTCCCTTCTCATTGTGGCACTATCGGCCGTGGGCATAGTGTTTGGCGGTCTTAAGGCTAGGAGTCCTCCGAGTCCTTTGAGGGCTATCTTGAAAAGCGAGGCCAAGTACAAGGCACTGATAGTTGAGGCCTCCGATTCTCCTGTCCTCTCGTCGTCATATTACATAGTGGAGTTGTCCTCGCTGGACGAGTTGGCCAAGGTGGCTCGGCTCCTGGAAAGGCCCATATTAAAGTATAGACCTAGAGAAAAACCGGACGAATATATCTATGCGATACATGACAGGGAGTACACATACATCTACAGAGTATCAAAATAACCTTTTTTGGGTCCTACCCCTATAGGTGCCGATTGCGTACGTCATCGCTATTCCAAGCAATACAACGTAGAGCGCCCACCTCATGTATTCGCTTGGCGCTATGCCTCTCAGTATAAGTGTTGGTATGCCAAGTCTGGGCAGTGAAGCCACAACCTTACCAATAAGGTAATCATACTTCACGATCCAGGGATCAGGCTTCCCGATTGCGTCGCCCATGGTGCGTAGCCCGTCTTCTCTCACCTCTATGACCCTATGTGCGACCAGTTTTCCCCCTATCCAGAAAACCGCGATATCGCCAACGGAGACGTCGGCCTCCCTCTTTACTATTATGACATCGCCCACATCTATTAGGGGCTTCATGCTGGTGCTTACCACGACAAGAGGCACCAAGTTTGCTATAGCCATGTATAAAACTACTACTGCGGCAACGAACACCATTACGATGCCCCCTATGCTCACGGCTTTTCTTATTCGTGTACCTTTGAACAGTTCTAGCGACTTCCCTACAAGACTTGTATCGCCCAGCGAAATGTACATATATAGAGTGTAGTAAATCACCGTAAGGAATAATATGCTCGCAATGCCCAAGGCGCCCACGTCGGGTCTAAAGGGGAAAATCCTCAGGAATCCGTCCGTGAGGAGCCTAAAGACAAGCCCAGAATACATGCCCCCCCTGTACGCTATTTCGGATACTATCACGTGGTAGAAAAACGGTGGTACCAATACTATTAGGGAAAGTATGTCGCCGCCCAGCACGGGCGATACCTTGGCATATATCGACCTGATGGGCTCAGTGCAGAGGAATGCCGCTATGCTGGCCACGCCAATCCTGACGTTCTTGCCCAGTGGCAACGACATGGCGAGACTTCTGACACTCTCGGCGCCGAGCAACATGGGGCCCACGAGAAGTAGCTGTGTGAGGAGCCCCATTGGAGTGGCCAGCGACCTCACGTACCCTATGCCTAATATCAACCCTACAAAGTACAACGCGGATAGCATCAACACGGATATGTATAGAGCGCTTCCCATGGATAGAGCGCCTGTCCCCCTATACGCCAACCTAGACACAACAACAAAGAGGAAGAGCGCCAGCCAGGCGACACGCGTGGCGAAGGTGCCCCCAAGCCCCGGGAAGAGTGGGGCCAGGTTGGGTATGGCGAGGGCCAGGAGTATTAAGGAACTAAAAAGGAGGGTTTTTCCCAGTCCCCCACGTGGCTGAGGGACTAGGTGCCGGGCCACTCGTTCCACTGCATGCCAATAATCACAACTTCAAAGACGTACTTGGTGTTCTCATCGGCGTCCTGTAGCACGTGTACGAACACCGAGAAGTCCTGTGACTCGCCCATATGTAGCTGGGTCCCATTAAGGGAGAAGAAGGAGGATGTGTCTACGTCTATCTCATACTCCCCGTCTCCATCAACGTCACAGATAGTGCCAAAGTAGCCGCCCGCGGTGCACTCTATGGGATCCCCAGTAGTGTTGACGAGTTTCACGAGTATCTTGACGGGCACCGAGCCGAGGTTCAACACCCTTACCCCATTCACCTTACAGATGTAACTTGGATAGGCGTTGGTTATGTTTATCACGAGCTCCGCGTCGGAGTTAGCCGACCCACTGTTCCAGTCGGCTGGAAGAAGCCCCGCCCCACTTGCAAACGCCTCCTCGTCTTGTTCTTCCCTTATCTCCACATTGCACTGGGCCACGTCCTTACCGAACTTCTCGCCTTGTTGTAGAGGTGGAACTTTCGACGGATCATAGTGCAACTCGTTTGCAGTTGGAGTTCCAGTTAGATTTATGTCAACATCATCTGTGTTGACTTCTACCTTTACTTTTAGTACGTCTGCCCACAGTGCGTAGGCTGCGCCGACCGCTACTAGGAGGGCTAGCGCGGCCAACGCCGAGATCGTCTTGTTCATGCCATTGACATACGTCCCCT
>JALWZH010000006.1 GCA_027002815.1 Thermoproteales archaeon
ACGCCCACATCGCGGAGCTACGCCAGTTAGTGGACAGGGTGGGGGCGTACGTGCGGGAGAGGGGATGGAGATGGGAGCTGGGGCCCATACGCGGGCTGATCGACGGCGTTGAGGAGGAGGGTAGGGAACGGATACGCCTGGCGTTGAGGCACTTCGACGAGCTGAGGCCGGTAAAGACCGGTGAGGTGACCATGTGGTTGGCGTGGAGGGGCGAGGGTTGTTATTATTGTCTTGGCCCGAGGATAGGCAGAGGAGCCCCGCAGTACGTCTCGGGCTGGCGGCCTATCAATTGTAGTCACCCTCGGACTGGACGTGTTGACGATGGAGGAACAGAGCCCGTACTGGCTGGGGTGGAGGTCCAGCGACGCGGCTAGGAACAGCAATAATAGTCCAGATGGGTACCGCTGACCTTGCGCAGATTTTAGCTTGGTCTCCGGCTGTGCCCGGCAAGATACGGATATACGCCGAGTACATTGGTCCCACATTGAAGGGACCTCACATACATTGGTGGGCCGAGGCGTTGGACCACGTGGAGAGGGTGAAGGATAAGACGGCAGTGCTTGACAAGGCCTTCTCTACCCCTTTGTCGGCGTTGGGCCATGTGCTGGGCGATGGGTCGCCGCAAGTGAAGAGGGGTGGGACACACATGCTGATGACCGCCGCTGGTGGTAGGGCGCTGGACGCTGGAGGGCATCATGAGGGGGCTGGGCATACAGGGCAAGGTGCATGTGAGACATAGGGACGCCGAGGTTTGGGGCTTGGCGGCTAGGCGCATGGCCGGCTTGATGATAGACAACACACCGCCCCCACCGCGCGGTCTGCTCTACGTGTTACAACTCGGCAAGTGGGTGCGGCTTAAGGCGGTAGCGGAACCGATACGGAAGGCCCCCGCCATTGTTGTGGGTGAGTACAGGTGGGGATTGTACCTACGTGATGATGGTCTACGCGCTGAGACGGGCCAAGTTAGGGCCGCTGAGGCTGTTAGGGTGCTGGGCTTGTCACCGCGTGTACGCAAGGGGAGCCGACATGCCTAATCTCCTCAATACTGATACTTGGCGCCTAATAGGGCGGGCCGTCAAGCGCGATCCAGGCCTACTGGGCCGTCTGGAAGCATACCTAAGGCGCTGGCTAGGCACAGGAAAGGCCAAGGCCGCCGAGAGAGAACTCAAGAAGTTGGCCCGCATAAGGGACCAACAACAGTGGCCCCCATTTTTACCCGGTCATTACGAGAACTGGCGGGCCCGGTGGGATTTGAACCCACGACCTACGGGTTTCTCTGGCTTCCCATAAGAGCCCGCTTCGAGTGGGCGCCAGCCCATCGCTCTAACCAGGCTGAGCTACGGGCCCCGCCACCCCACCCACATCTCTTTATAAATCTTATCCTAATACGCTTATTCTAATTGGTTTGTGTAATTTAAATCTCCCCTACATTGGTATCATGGGTAGGGGGAGCATGCGAGGCCTGTCCGAGATCGTGGCAACCGTGCTTCTCCTGCTGATCTCAGTGGCCTTCGGCACGGTGCTTGTGGTCATGTTCATAAACAATATGGAGGCCACGCGGTCCCAGTTGGCCTTGGAGAGCGCCAACAAGCCCTGCCTGGCCAGGATAGTGGCCGTGGTGAACGATGGGGGGAATGCGGCCCTGTACGTGTACAACTATGGCGAGTCCGAGTGCAGGTTTGTGTCGGTGTACTCCCTGAGGCCTGACGGGGCGCTCCTCGGCGCGGGGAACATATTGGGCGGCACGGCCAAGGTCCCCCCTGGAACTGGGCTGCTGGTACGCACGGACTTGGCCTACGGGGCGCCCGGCTATAGGCTGGCCACGGACAACGGGGAGACCGTAGACTACTACGGTGGGTGAGACCATGGGCGCCCGTATCAGGGGCATCTCGGTGATCGCTGGCTTCACCCTGATACTGCTGGCCCTGGCACTCTTCCTGATATTCTCGTCATACTACCTAAGCCAAATAAACAGGAGCGTCGGGGAAGGCGTGAGGACCATAAAGTCGGTGTCCCTTGGCCCAGATGAGGCGGGCTCACTCCTCGCCTTTGACCCCAGCAACGACCTGTGCACCTTCTCAATTCCGAGCAGGGTCAGCGCCCCAGCCGCAGAGGTCGTCGTGGTGCGTGCGGACGACGGAGCGTTGGTATATACATCGCAAGCGTCTGGAACCTCGCAGGTTGAGGTGCCTTGCGACTGGCTTGACGATCCGGGCACATACACGGTCCACATAGTGCTGAGGGACGGGCGGCTGGTCAGGGTGCCACTCTACGTGGGCGAGGCGGTGCTCAGCGCGGAGTCCAACGCCACGGTGATCTTCGTGGACAGCGTTGGGGACGCCTTCGGGGTGGAGATCTACGCGAGGGCCACAAACGTGGGGCCGGGCTACATGCCCCTACTGGTTGAGGGCATGCCCACGTGGGACAGCTCGGTGCTCGACTGTTCGTGGTCTGGGTCCACCATCGTCACGGTGCTCGCGCCTGGACAGACGCGGTTGGACGGGCTAGGCTCGCTCAACTGCAGGGTGATCGGCTCATTCAACACCACAGCAATAGGGCTGGACCTGGAGCAGCTCAACGCCGTGAGCGGGGCTACCGTGGGTACTGCCAGCATAGGCGTCGTGGTGCAGGTGGTTAACTCGACGGCAGCGGCGGGCGGCGGTGGCGGCGGCGGTGGTGGGG
>JALWZH010000007.1 GCA_027002815.1 Thermoproteales archaeon
CGTCTCGAAGCTCCTCTTCCATGTGCAGTGCCTCCTATCGTTGACGAAGTAGAACGCGTCCCTCAGAGACGTCCGTGCCCTGAACAGCGCCTCCCTTGCCGCCCTGAGGCTGTCCGACTCCACGTCGTTGCACGTTATGAGTACGTCCTCGTTGAGGACCATGTGGGGCGACGTACACGTCTCGACGCCCGCAACGTCCCTGGGCTCCACGAGGATCCCCTTGGGCCCCCTCTTCACGAGGGCGAACAGGGTTTCCCCACCCGCAACAAGCCTCTGCTCCGCCCAGGCGTCCTTGGTGGTGAACGTGTACTCGTACGTTACCCTTCCCAGGGGCTCCCCGGAAAACTCGAGGAGGAATGTGATCGGCTGGGAGGGGTCGCCGTTCCTATGTATGTCCTCGGGCTCGTGGAAGATCACGTGTTGCCCCTCTATAAGTATCCATTCCTCCCCCTTGCTCTGCATGAACAGCGCCAGCGCCTCCAGTAGGCTCGTCTTGCCGCTCATGGGGGGGCCCACGATTAGCAGTGCGCCGTCCAGCCCTATGCACCCGTCGACCCCCTTGAACCCGCGGACGCAGAACCGCGTCGGTCTCATGACCCCCCACCCTGGGTGCCGTATTTAAGGTGAATCCCCGGTCCCCCGGCCGAGGAACCGAAGCACTGCGGCCCTCATGGCGTCCCGGTCGGGCTCCATGTCGGTCCAGATCCTGAACGCCTCGGCGCCCTGCTCCACCAATATGGATACCCCGTCCACTACGCACAGGCCCAGCTCCCTTGCCCGTCCCAGCATGGCGGTTTCCGGGGGGTTATAGACGAACTCTATGTAGTGCTTGGCCCCGCGTAGATCCACAACGGCCCTGTCGTGGACCGGGGTCGCGTTGACCACCACCTCGACGTCCGGGGGCATGCTGCCCCACGGCACGGCCCTCGCCCCGAACTCGCCGGCCAGCCTGGCCGCCCTTTCGGGGCTCCTGTTGGCCACATATATGGCGGATGCCCCGCTTTCCCTGGCCGCGTATATGGCCGCCCTTGCGGCGCCGCCGGCCCCCAACACGAGCACCCCGCGGCCGGACAAGGCGTGGCCGGCCAGCCTGAGGAGGGCTAACACGTCCGTGTTGTGCCCAACGAGGCGCCCCCCGCGGACAGCCACCGTGTTAACGGCGCCTGACCCCGCCGCCTCGGGCGCCAACTCGTCGATTCTGGCCTTCATGGCCTCCTTGAGCGGTATAGTCACGTTAAATCCGTCCAGGTTCCTACGGGCGAACTCGAGGAACCAGCCCAGCTGGGGCTCCTCGACGTCGTATGCGGAATAGACGGCGTCGATGCCCAGCCTCATTATTGCGGCCATGTGCATGTAAGGGCTGGCCGACCTTTCCCTCACGTTTCCCCCTATGACGGCGAACTGTAACATCAGTACCCGATGCTCTCGAGGGCCTTATAAAACAGCTCGTAGTACCTGTCCGGGGCGGGCCCTGGGTCCTCGCAGGACAGGAGCAGGCCCGAGAACATACGGGCCGCGTCCGCCACGTCGGGCCTGTCGCAATAGAGGGTCCAGTCGCCGCCCATCGCCATGGCGTAGACGTGGATCCACCTGAAGCTCGTCCCGGCATATAGCTCCACCTTCCCTGGGTCGAGACCCCTCAAAAGCCTCCGGAAGGCCGCCCCGATGACGTGGGGCAGCCCGATGGTCAACGCGACATAGGCGTCGTGTTCCCTTACGTCCCCCCTCAGCACTGTGGCGCCCATATCCCTGAAGAAGGCCTCGACGGGCTCCACGCAGCACCGTCCGGGCACCTCCATGACCACGACGCGTTTACCCACTATGGTGGGGGCTCCGGGACCGAACATGGGGTGCGCCGTGGCCACGCTTACCTCAGGGGGGAACGCATAGTAGGCGTCCCATATATCGCCCTTGAACGTGGCTATGTCGAAGACCGTCTTCCTGCCGCCCACCACGCGGCTCAGACGGACCAACGCCCTCCTGGTCTCAGTAATGGGCGCCGCAACCATTATCACGTCGGCCCACTGGGCCAGCTCCTCCATGCCCACCTCGGACCTGGCGGGGTCGACGTCGTGCACGGCCACATCATGGGAGCCGCGAAGCGCCTCCCTGAACCACCTGCCCATGCGGCCGCCCCCAACGATCCCTACGCGCATGGCGTCGAGTTCATCACGTCGGCCGCCTTGAGGAGCACGTCGAGCGGCTGCACCAGCGAAACCCTGATGTGGTCCTCAACGCCGAAAAACGTGCCGGGGAAAACCGAGATCCCCCTAGACAGGAGGCGCTCCGCGAACGCGAGGCCGTTGCACCCCACCCTGGGAAACACGTAGAATGTGCCCATGGGCCTCACGCACGGCAATCTGAGCCTGTCCAGAAATGCCGCGGCCCTCTCAGAGTAGACGCGTGAAAGTTCGGCCCTCCGCCTCTCCAGCACGTCGAAGGACCTGGCGACGGCGAGTTGGGGGCCTGTGGGCGGCGATGTGGAGGTGGCGGCGACGAACTCCCTGACCCTCCTTATGACGTCGCGGTTGGACACGACGTAGCCTAGCCTCAGACCAGGTATGGAGAGCGCCTTGGAAAAGCTGTCCACTACCGCCACCCTCTCGAGGTTGCCGTAGTCCAGCGCGCTAGGCGCCTCCCCAAAAGCCACCCACCTGTACACCTCGTCGCTAATGACGAAACGCGCCTCCTCCACTATGGCCCTGAACCTCTCCCGGCTCGGTATTATGCCGGTGGGATTGTTGGGGTAGTTAACGATGTAGGTCCCGGGACCGGAGGGCGTGGGCTCCCACACGTCCTCCATGGAGGTGATGCGTATGTCCAGGGGGACCCCGAACACCTTGGCTATCCCTATGTACCCCGGGTAATACGGGGAGTACAGCTTTACAGGCGCGTGCCTAAAGGCGTAGAGCAGCGCCGCGAGACCCTGCTTGGCGCCCACGGTAACCGCCACCTCGTACGGGTCCACATTCCACATGTCCGCTATCCTCTCCCTGAGCTCCTCGAGGCCCTGTGAGGGGCCGTAAGGAAAACGTGAAACTCTCCTCAACTCCTCGAGGAGCTCCTCCGGTGGAGGAACGTCGGGCTGCCCCACATCGAGCCTCACAGGCGGCGCCAGCCTGTCCACCAGCTCAAAGTAGCTATACACGTCCATGCCTCTGTTCCCCCCTACACATTTCCACTACCCACCTATATATGTGCTCGAAGCGGCCGGCCCTTTTCAGAACCTCCATTTCCCTCCGCTGATCCTCCACGGGCAGTCCTAGGCCCCGCTTGACCTCGCCGAGCTCGCGGCAGAGGTCGAGCCTCTGCTCGAGGAGACTTATAATGGAATAGTCGACTGAGTCTATTAGCGCCCTATACTCCTCGACCGTGCCGGGCGGGCCTAGGAGGCCGAAGAGCCTCCACATGAGTATGACGTGCTTGTAGTGCAGTTGCCCAGGCGCTGTGGGGGCCGACGCCGCGGCGTAGGTGAAGGGGGACCCGAAGAAGGGGCAGAAAACCCTAGAAATCACTCCTCTTTGGCCCATGGCGAAGGATATGGCGGGGCGGCCCAATGCGCCTGGAAGCGCGAGGAGCGTGACGTTGTCGCCCACATCGTTGGCCATGGTCACTATCTTGACCATGTCGGCGCCCAACGCGTACCCCTTCTGGGCCACGGCCAACAGGGCATCGAGACTTGGCGTCGTTTCGACGTTGTGGTAAGAGGCTATGACCTCGACCCCCTCCCTATGTGCGGCCCTTAGCACGTCGCCGAATATGCGCGACCCTATTTCCACGTCGATTGCCCAGGCGCCGGCCCTAATGGCCTCCAGGTACAGTCTCAGCCTCCCCTCGTCCTCGGCCCACCTGCCCCCCTCCCTGGAGAGCCTCACAGTGAATATGGTCTTCCTGTCGGCATAGCGCTTCAACAGGTCGACGGTCTGGGGCCCCCCGAGGTCGTACCTCACCTCTATTATCCGTATCCAGTCGGGGACCTCGTCCACTGCGCCCGGCAGCGACAGTGCAAGAGGGAGCACTGGTCAATGGCCTGGCACCCATAAATCTTTACTCCAGCCTTATCACTATGGTGCTGGCGGCCTCGCCTCTCCGGCTCCTCCTCCTTGCGGAGCGCGGTATGAGCATGGTCGACGTGAAGGCCACGGCGAATATGAGGGCCTCCTCCCAGTACATTACCAACGTGTTGATGTACGCGCTGGCGACTAGGAGTAGCCCATACGTGGTGTCCCCAGCGCTGACCAGGGCCAGGGGAATCAGCACCATAGTTATGCCCGTAACGGCTATGAACGTGGCAGCGCCGCCGCGGGAACGCCTCGCCGCCATGCCCACCAGCACCCCCGACATCAGCGGGAATAAAAATACAAGCATATTATCCATGTATCACTCGGCCCTGTAAGATATATATTGGAAACGTTCGCCATGGGGTAATACCACCTTGCGGAAATAGACAAAAATCCTTTCGATAGCCAGCAAAACATATGATATAAGACTGCCACATAACGCGTTGCATGTCCCACAAGGTCATAGAATCGCCGTGTGGGCCCATAGTCCATGGCCTGGAGGACGTCCTCGTCAAGACCACCGAGATATCCGACATAGATGGGGAAAGGGGCATCCTGTGGTATAGGGGCTACCGCATCGAGGACATCGCCGAGAGGGCCACATACGAGGAGGTGGTCTACCTTCTGCTCTACGGCAGGCTGCCCACCAAGGCCGAGTTGAGGCGACTCGCGGACGAAATGGCCGAGGAGAGGGAGTTGCCCGGCGAGGCGGTGGAGCTCATTAGGACTATGTCTAAGGCACACCCAATGTTTGTCCTGCCTGCAGTTGTCAGCGTCCTGGGCTCGTTGGACCCAGAGGCCAACAGGACCGATGAGGAGTCCGACATTAGGAAGGCCATAAGGATAGCCTCCAAGCTGCCCACGGCCATAGCCTACCACCTGCGCATGTCCAGGGGACTCGACATCGTGAGGCCCCGAAGCGACCTCGGCCACTCGGCCAACCTCGTGTACATGATGCTCGGCAGGGAGCCGGCGCCCCTTGAGACGCGCGGCATGGACCTGTATCTGGTGCTCCATGCGGACCACGAGATCCCCGCGTCGACGTTCACCGGGCTTGTGGCCGCGTCCACCCTGACCGACCTATACTCGGCCATAGCCGCAGCGCTTGCGGCGCTTAAGGGGCCCCTACACGGCGGCGCCAACGAGGCGGCGCTCAGGCAGCACAGGGAGATTGGGAGCCCCGAACGGGTGCCAGAGTACGTTGAGGGCGCGTTGAGGACCGGCAAACGCATAATGGGCGTTGGGCACAGGGTGTACAAGGCGTATGATCCCCGCGCAAAGATATACAAGGCGTTCACGCGCCAATACGTGGAGAAGTACGGGGACCCCGAGGGCATATACGGGGTCGCCGAGGCGCTTGAAAGGTACATATTGAGCCACGACTACTACTCGTCGAGGCGGCTCTACCCCAACATAGACTTCTGGAGCGGCATCTTCTGGCATTACCTAGGCATACCCGAGCAGTACTTCACTCCCATATTCGCGGCTTCCAGGGTCGTGGGGTGGGCCGCGCACATAGTCGAGTACAGGAGGAACAACAGGATCTTCAGGCCGCGCGCATGTTACGTGGGGCCCCACGACCTGAAGTACGTGCCCATTGAGGAACGCGGGTGAGTCACGCCTTTAAAGGCTCCAGCTCCTCCAGGCCCTCGCCCAGCCTTATGGTCCCCGCCACGGCCACGTCGAAGCTGCTCGCAGTGGCGTCCAAGTGGACGCGTCCCCCCTCCAGGTCGATGTCGACAAGCCTCCCGAAGCCCACTAGGCGGCCGCCCCTGTACAGGCCCACGAAGAGGCCGTGGAGGTGGCCGAGGGGAACCCTGAGCAGGTCCCCCTCCCTCACGTATTCCCTCCCCCGGTACACCTCGTAGATGGCCGTGCCGCAGTCGACAAGCCAGCCATCGCCCCTACGTGGGCACTCAAAGAGCGGTCTCCCCCTCAGCACCTCGACGTCCACGGCGACCCGCCTCGCCCCACTCAGGTACCTGGAATACCTGGCGCGCCTTATCGCGGCCCGCTCGTCACGCGTCCTGGCCCTGACATGGGGAGGCCTCTCCACGTGCAGCGAGCCCTTCAACGCGGGCTTCCTCCCAACGACGACCACCGCGTCGGGCTCGACGGCGTCCACGACCGACCTAGTGAACCTTATCCCCCGGTCAGTTACCCACCCCGGCATGTTGACTATGATTAGGTGGGGGTAACGCGCCGAGGCGCGTCTCACCATGCGCGTGATGCCGGCCAGCGAAGCGTCCTCGTGGCCGCTCGGCGTGGTCGAACCAACGAAGTGTCCGTCCTCCATGGACATGTAGCGGAGCAGGGGCACGGGCGCCGCACTGCATGCGTACGCCACCGTGCCGGGGGGCCCAATATCGCTCTGCCCAATATCGGCGTCGACTACGCATACGTTGAGGCCCCGCTGAACAGCCCTGTTAAGCGTATACGTGGCCAGGCCGGTCTTGCCGCTGTCCGTGGGCCCCACTATGAGCACCGTCCCCCTTAGGGGAACCGCGTTCCACGAGCCGGGGATTGTAGTGCCGGGAACAGCCCTGATGGCGCCGCCGTCCACCTCCAACACGCATCCCGTCCCTGAGGTCACCGGCAGGGAAACGAAGGGCTCTACTTCCACGGTTCCTATCAGGGCCCCAAACACGTTGCAGGCCCCCTCGACTAGACGTACGTGGGAGGGCCCCTCCACGATTAGCGTTGTGGACGGCGGCACGTGTACCCTTAGCACACATGCCAATGCGCAGCCCTTTTTGCGGTTTTTGGTGGTGGACCTAATGCATTTAAAGGCGGCCCTGCAAAGGAGCATGCCCCATTTCGAGGACGAGGAGGTGGAGGACGAGGTGGGTCTCGAGAAGGAGGTCGCGTGTATAGAGAGGTGCCACGGCGAATTCAAGGACGTGGTCGGCGAGGCGTTCAGGAGGTGCGTCGAGGACTGTATAGGTAGGGGACTCGACGAGGAGTATTAGAAATATATGTACATGGCCGTGCCTATTATTGAGAGGGCAACGCCGATATATTTCCTTGCTGGGAGCCTCTCCTTGTTTATGGCCATGCTGAAGGCCAGGGTGTGGATGGGGTACAGGGAGATGAGCAGCGTGGCGGTCACCACGTCGGCCAACTCCATGGCGAGTATGTACAGGTACAGGGAGACGCCGTTGTCCAGGAGGCCGCCCAACGCCACGCGCCTCACGTCGACGAGGGGTCGGCGACCGGCGGCCACCCACGTGACAAGCGACAGCGGGCCTAACACTGCGCTTCGTACCATTAGTGTGTACCCCGCGCCGAGTCCCTTGGCCCCCAGCTCGAGGAGGTTCGCGGAGAAGGACCACGCCACGGCGGCGCCCAACGCAAGTAGGGGCCCCACCAAGGTGCGCCTCCCCCCGTCCCAGCTGAGCAACGAGAGGCCGGAGAACACGGCACCTATCGCCAAGTAGTCCTGGACGCCTATGCATGTCCCCCCGAAAAATGCGCAGTGGACGAGCGGCGTGAAGAGTATGTACGTGTTGGCGACTGTAGACGCCACAGTGGGGCCGCTCGTCCTTATCGAGAGGAGGTAAAGGGTGCCCCCCACATATCCGCCTAGCACCGAGGCCAACGCCGCGTAGGCCACTGCGCCGCTCAACGTCTCGCCCCTGAGCTGGGCTAGCGTGAAGCCGCTGGCAAGGCCGAACAGCGAGAACAGGGCGTTCATGGCGAATACGCTGTTACGGCGTGTGGCGGGGCCATAAACGGCTATTGCGAGCCCGTAGAGGAGGGAGGCCATGTAGGCCGCTATGATGCCCTCCATGGCGCCGTGGCGCTAGGAGCCACATGGGACCTATGCGGCTCCACGTCAAGCGGGTCTAGTCGTATAGCCAACACGAGACGTGGTGGCCGTCCCTCCTAATGCGGCGCGGTTGTTCCCTCCTACATGTGTTGAGCGTGAAGGGGCACCTGGGGTGGAACCTGCAGCCTGCGGGCACGTCGATGAGGCTCGGCACGTCGCCGGGTATGAAGCCCAGCGACTTGTCCGACCTAAGGGTTGGGATGGCGTTTATAAGCATGCGCGAATAGGGGTGGAGCGGCCTGCCGAAGAACTCCTCCGCGGGCGCCACCTCGATCAGCTGCCCGGCGTACATAACACCTATCTTGTCCGCCAATTCCGATGCCAGGGCAATGTCGTGAGTTATGAATATGTATGAGAGGCCGTGGTCCCTCTTGAGCCTCTTGAGGAGGTTCATTATGTTGGCTTGGGTGATCACGTCCAGAGCAGAGGTCGGTTCGTCTAGTATGACTATGGTGGGTTTCGTGACTAGGGCCATGGCTATGACGACCCTCTGCTTCATGCCGCCCGACAGCTCGAATGGGTACCTCTGGGCGACCTCCGGGGACAGGCCCACGTCCCTGAGCGACTCCGCGGCGGCGCGCAGGGCCTCCTCCCTACCCACGCCGAGGTGTACCATGAGCGGCTCGGCTATCTGTTCCCCAACCTTCTTAACGGGGTTCAACGCGTTCATGGCGGCCTGGAACACCATGGAGATCTTGCGCCACCGTACCCTACGCCTAAACTCCTCGTCGGGTAGTGCCGAGGTCTCCTCGCCGTCTATCCATATGCGTCCCCCATACCTGTACGTGTTACGCGGCAACAGCCTCATGAGCGCGAACGCCGTCGAGGACTTGCCCGACCCCGACTCGCCCACTATGGCGAGCGTCTCGCCGCGATCCACCTCGAACGACACGCCGTCTACGGCCTTAAC
>JALWZH010000008.1 GCA_027002815.1 Thermoproteales archaeon
CAACCACGAATGTCCTGGTAATGTCGGAGCAGTACCCCCTGTACTTGGCCCCAATGTCCACCACGACCAAGTCGCCCTTCAGTATATGCCTGTCGCCAAACCTGTAATGGGGAAACGCCGAGTTCTCCCCGCTGCCCACTATAGGCTCGAACGCGACCCACTCAGCGCCCCCATTTATGATCTCCTGTACTATGTACGAGGCCACCCTGCGCTCCGTGACGCCGCGGTGAAGCAGATTTACGGACGTGGAGAGGGCCCTCTCGGCGATCTCCACAGCCTTGGCCATGGCGTCAAGTTCCTCCCCGTCCTTGATAGCGCGGAGCTCGCGTATGGCGCCGGAAATGTCCACGCTGGAGATGCTTAGGGGCCTGTCGGACCCCACAGAGCCCTTGACAAGACCCTCAAGCGCCTTCTCAAGCGAGCCCGCCACAACGAGCCTCTCCGCGGGCTTCGTTGGGGGGACCTCGACACGCGTGTACCCTATCACGGACTGGGCGACATGGCCCAACTCTTTTTTTGCCCTTTCGTAATCCAGGCGGGAGACCACCAGTGTGGCGTCACCGCTCTTCACGTCTATCACCACCGCGAGGGCCTCCCCGAAACCCGAGGCATAGGCTATGTTGGGCGGGTCCAACAGTACTGCGAAGTCTATACCGAGCCCCTCAAGCCTCCTAGCTATCCTGGCTGCGCGCATGGCGCTCGGCTTTCCTGGCTAATTTTACATTCCGGCTTGGGGTCATCGCTTGGACCGTCTGAGGAACTCCTTTATGGGTATCGGTGGATCGAAGCGCCTAGCTATGGTGAACCTTATTAGGGTTATGTAGTCGTTGCTGGAGAGCCCCGGGTACAACCTGCGGAGCTCTGAAAGGAGCTCGTCAAGGCTCGTGAACCCGTCTCTCGCGGCCAGCCTCTCGTCGAGGTCCCTCACAGGCATCGTAGTCACGCCCTCTATCAAGGCCTCAGCATAAACCGCGTCTCCAGACGCCACATACATGACCGCGTACCGCGGCCTCACGATGCCCCACCGTATAGTCATCCGTTTGTCCCCCGACAGCACCTTCTCCAGGTGCTCCCGCTTAAAACGCAGGAAGAGCCCGAGCTCCACGGTACGCATCGCACAGTAACACGACAAACTTATTTTAATCTCTGGCATGTGGCGTGTTGATGGAGCCGAGGATCGATGGGGGCCTTATCATGGTCGATGGAGTTGCCCCCCTCGACGCCCTATACCTTTCGCTTTACCTCTCCCCGCTGGGAATACACCTAGACAGGTACGATGGGAGCACGGCCGTCTTCAGGACCGCGTATCCGCTGGACTACGATGGCGAGGCCGAGGAGGTCGTTAAGGCAGTAAGGAGGGCCGTTGCGTCCATGAAGGCCCTAGAGGGGAAGCTATTGCCGGCGGAGCTGGAAAGGATGCTGCTCATGCGCGGATGGGCTACGCGTAGGGACGGAGCTTTGATACGTGGCATCATGACCACTAGGAGCTACACGGCGTACGCGATTAGAGTTTACGGCGAGCTGGCAGACCCAACCGTCTCGATCTCCGACGCTAGGGTCGACATCGCGGTAATGCCGCTATCCGCCCTAACAGTCGACGTCGATGCATACACGTGTATAATATCCTCATTGGGCTCCATGGGGTACAGGATCGCTCACGCGCACATGACATACGCGTTCCTGGAGAAGCGTGTAGGCGGGACCAACATGGCCTCGCTGGTTCACGAGCTAGAGTCGACCCTAGTTCACGTGGAGCAGGATTGTAGGCCATGATGGAGTACGTGGTGTCGATAGCCCAGATACTGCTGCTGGTCCTCGCAGCGTCCTATTCGCGCTCCAAAGTTAGGAGGAGCATCGCCACGGCCGCGAGCAACGAGCTCGGCGACAGACACGAAGGATTGGCAAGGTTGGATCCGCTGGAAAGGGAGATAGTTGAGTATCTTATGAGCAACGGCGGCGTCGCATTTCAAGGCGAGATAGGCAAGGCTCTGGGCATACCTAAATCCACGCTGCATAGGACCATTACCAGGATGGCGGAGCAGGGCATCGTGACTGTTAAGAGGCAGGGAAGGTATAATTTAATCGCGCTCTCCGAGATAGCCAACAGGGAGGAATAGGTCGAGGGGTGGGGCCGCCTCTCCCAGCTCTCCCAGCCTCACGCTGTGCACCGTCCTAGCGGCCCTGAATATGTCCACGACCAGCCGCGTGAATTCCTTCTGCATGCCTATCCCAACGGCCACCGAGACGCTCAACGTCCCGTGGGAGCGGCCCCTTGCCAGCACCATCATCCCATTGCCGTACGCCTTTGTGAGGCCCCCTTCCCGGCTCGTTTGAAGGCCCCTGGTAGACACAAGCGACATTATGTCCTCCAGGTCTGCGCTCAGCCTGAGCTCCGCGATATGCATGCCCACGCTTCTCCTCACGTAGCGCTCCACCGAGGAACGGAACATCCTTACGACGAGCCCGTACATGCCTTTTTTTGTGGCCCCTGAAAAAAGCCCAACATCGCCATCAACTGCCTGCCTCCTAACCACGTTGCCCAGCCTTAGGAACGTGTGCTTGCGTATGCCCTTAAACTGTTGGTACTCATACACAACGTACATGGAGGCCCATCCAGTAGAGCCCGCCATGGGGCCTGGAACCATTATTGGGTCCAGGACCCTCGTGTAGGGATACGCCCCTTTGTACGGTCTGAACATGACGTATGCCGGCGTCCCCTCACATGCCGGCCTAAGGACCACCCTCCCATCTTCAAGGCTGACGCACATGCCGTCGGAGTACCTGACCAGAGGTCTGTCCAACGTAAGTACCACGTTGCCGATCACGTCTAACAGGAATCCACGCGAATAAAATGCATACCAGCACCTTTAGAAGTATTACAGGCTAGCTCAAGGGCCTCAGGAAACGTACTGGCCCATAACTGCCCAGCTTGTCTATTATCAGGCTTAATGGGGGGACGTTAGAATCCGTGAAGCCGGCGACCCTCACATCCTTTTCATATATTCGTATAAACGCGTCGCCCATCCTTATAGTCACCTCCTTAGGACCGAAAATAACTTTGAACTTGACCTTGTTACGTGCAAGCGTGTCGGCCACCTCCCTTACTAGGCCCACCTGTTTACGCGTTGGCCTAGCCCGCGGCTTCCGTTTCTTCAGGTCGCCGAGCTCCTCGCCGTCCACTTTACCCTTAACTATTCCCTTGACCTTATCTATATATATACCGTCATCATCGTAGTCCAGGACCTCTATGTTCTGCAACTCTTCTAGCCTGCTCAGCAGCCCGTCAATGTCGACCTTTTCCATAGGTGTAGGCCAGCGCCGCTTTAAAATATATTTTGGCTTGTGTCCTGTCGGGGGCCCCTTCTATACGCGTATTTCCCATGCTGCGCCTCGATGTGCGCGGCCAAATCCCTGACGGAAAAGAAGAGCCTGCCACACCTAGTGCACTTAAGATGTATGGTCCTACCTATCCTCACCGTAGTTGCATGCTGTCTAAGCTCCTCAGGTATCTCCACATATGCCTATGGGCGGCAACTTTAAATGGGTTGCCTTATGGAACATTATTTATTACTTTGCAGTTATCCTCACCAATGGAGATGCCCACAAGCCATATTAACGGTCTGACCGCGGAAAACCTTACCAGGTGCCCCTCCTGTAACAACGAGATGCGGGCCGAGTCGCAGTGGATAAGGATGGACCAGAAATATAATAGGAAGGTGAGGGAGAGGGTCCTCATATGCGACAAGTGTAAAATAAAAATTAGACAGCATATACTTTTAGAATAATGCTAAGGCACTACGAGAGGAGGTACGTAGAAGATCTAAGGGATAGGTACAGCAAATATATGTTCATGTCGGCCCTTGCCATACTTCCTGCCCTAACCATGTACTCCACCGCATTTGCGTTCTCCAACGCGCCCTCCTTCCTGGCCCGATCCCCGAACCAGGCCGTGGCGTTGCTCAACGCCATCAGCATCGCCCTGATAGTCCTGTCCATTGCGCTTACCGTGACCATAATAATCGGCAGGTCTGCCGCCTCCTCCTACTCGTTTGGATCCGCAAGGTCCATGCTCTTGGCGTCGCTCGTGCAGAGCCTCATCCTGCTTCCTCTTTCCTTTGCGGGCACCGCCCTCATGTACGTAAGCGCGGAGGACATAGGGGCACAAGCCTCTCAATGGCTTGTGCTCGGCATGGGCATGGGAGGCGCAGCTGCATACGCAGCTACGTCGATGTTGCTTCTAATGGCCAGGAACGTCATGTCTGAACTCTTCAAATATTATATTCCTAAAAGGAGGGTTGAGAAACCTGGCGGCCCAGCCAAGGGGACCATCTGACCTCAGCATGGTGTAGAGCACCGCGTCGTAAAGGCGGCTCAACACGTCGCTTATCTGAGAACAGCCGAACTCCCTGCACAGGCCGCTGAACAACTCGTCTGTATGGACCGCCGTCTGCGGTGGCGCCACGCTGGCCTCCCGTAAAAACGCCGGTGAGAACACGGTCCTGATCCAGACCACTAGGCCGTCCTTTTCACCGGTCCTCCCTATTATGTGGAAGAGCCCCATCAGGAGCTTCGAATAGGCGAGCGCGGCGATTTCCGAGAGTCGGGCGGAACGGTCGTCCACGCCCACAGCCTCACGTGACCTGGCTATAAGCGCGTTGGCGAAGTCCACGAAAAGGTCTAGTTTTGCTTCCAGTTCCTTCATGAACCTTATACCCTTTATAGCCGCGTCGCATTTGTCCCTGTCCGGGCACCTTGAGCATGTTCGGCCCAGGCGGCGCCTACTGCACTCCGCGCATAGGCCCGTCAAGTCGCATATGTCTAGGAACGGCGACGCGAAACCGCATTCCCTGCACGTGCCCAGCCTCGCTATGCGTAGCCTGGCCATGTCAATGACTGCAATGCCGTATATTAAGGCTCGCCCAGCTTAGGATAGGCAAACGATAAAAACGGTGTGCCACGACCATGCGTGGAGGCGCATACGGAGACAAGGTTGTTGGAGGGTGAGGAAGAGATCGTGGGGAAGGGCTCCGTGACTTTCCGTATAAGGGAGGCGAGGGCCGAGGACCTACAGCAGGTCATCAGGATTAATAGGGCCGTGCTTCCAGAGAACTACCCCGAGTTCTTCTTCCACGAGCACCTGCGCCACTTCCCAAAGGCGTTCATAGTGGCGGTCCTGGGAGGCGGCGTCGTCGGCTACGTCATGTCGAGGGTGGAGTACGGGTGGTCGCTTATTAACAAGGGCGTGCCAGTACGTAAGGGCCACATAATTTCGGTAGGCGTACTACCAGAAGCTAGGAGGGTGGGCATCGCCTACAACATGCTCCTCAGAGCCTTCAGAGCCCTGAAACACGTCTACGGAGCCTCGGAGGTGTACCTTGAGGTCAGGGTCTCCAACGAGCCGGCGATATCGCTGTACAGGAAGCTCGGCATGGAGGTGATCAGCGTGGTGCCTAAATACTATTCCGATGGGGAAGACGCATATATAATGGCGAGACAACTCAGCGAGAGGCTTTGAGGCCGCTTCGCTAGACCTCCACAATGCCCTTCCCCTTACTTTTAAGCTCCTCAATGGCCTGGTTGGCCATGTCGGTGGGCAGGCGTATCGTGTAAAGGTACTTCCCTAGCCTCGCCTTGAGCTTCACAATGTCCCTTTCCTCATACCTCTTCACCCTAATTTCCGAGGCCTTCTCGGCATATCTCAGCCACAGGTCCAATATGAATAGCTCCCTGGGCATAACGGTCCATATGGGACACCATTAAAAGTTTATGGGACCGGCCGATTACGCGGGGGCCGAGGCCCCCTCAACCACATCGCGTCGAGACCAGTCACCTGTACAATTCCATGGATAGGGAAGACCTGAGGCTTTCCTTGCTCTGAAGTGCCAGCATGTTTATATAACGGGCATAGTAATCCACGATGTAGTCGGGGCAACTCTCCTTGTTGCTCAGATATATCCTGTCCCCAACAAACGAGACCTTCCCCTCTCTCCTCATGTCGTCCAACGTGTTGAGGAGTGTGGGACTCCATATGTGGTACCCATCGTCGACCCAGTCTATCGAGTCGCCCATGACGTGCCTTACGGCCAGGTTCAGGTACTCTAGGTCAACCGCCCCATTGCGCGCCAGCAAAATCATCATTATTACGCATCTCAACAGCACGTGATGGCCCGTCCACCCTCTAAAAAATGTATCGTGAGGAGCAGGCCCCACGATGAAATTCCAGTAATATCCTGCTGCCATACGTGTCACCTATTTTAACCGGCCAATATAGACACCACGTGAAGGTGCGCATTGACGCGTATGGGACGTCAAAAGAACTCGTATTGTCGTCGCTAGAAGACGTGGAGGAGCTCTGCGGCGAGCTGAGGAGCCTTCTGGCTAGCGCCCCTTCGGGGTGCATACGCAACAGTTGGTATATTAGGGTGCCCCCCGAGAAGCTGCTGGCCCTCCTCAAGGCCGCGTACGAGATGTACCTCAAGGGCGTGCTATCCGTGGGCGACGTGGTCGAGCACTTCCTTGAACGGCAAGGCCTAAATAGGAGCCTTACTAGAGTCATCACGCCTACACTTTCCTCCCTTGGCCTCACGTCCGACGGCATATTTACGCGGCCCGCCATAGAACTGGGAAGGAGCATAGCGGAGGGGCGGATGGACGATGCCCTCGCCCTTCTGGGAAAGATGGCAGCAAGCAACTGTGTGATTTCGCTTATGGTGGACAGGGCTCGACAGGAGAGGTGCGGTGACCTCCACGGCATTGTTAGCCGCACGCTGTCTGAGTTCGGGAAGAACCCGCGTAGGGACGAGGTGTCCTACACGGTCTCCTTCATAAGGCTGGCGTTTCCCGACCTGTGCAGGGACGAGTGCCCGAGACTGGATCCGCACTGTGTGGGCGCGGGTTACCCCTTCGGCAAGTGCGTCAGCGACGTGTATCAACATTTGTATGAGGAGAGGGGAGACATCATCACGGAGCTCTTCGAGAAACTGGACATATCGCTGCTTCCGCAGCACCTCAACATAAGGATGAGGGGGGAAGGCGTCTACGACTTCGTGGTGAGGGGGACTCAGCGTGTGGTGGGCAAACTTTTCCTTGGGGGGCCCATAACGTCCAGGGGCGACTTGCCCATAGGCGAGCTGAAGACCGCGCTGACCGAGATCGAGGAGCGTGTTAGGAGCATTGTCAGCGAGGGTATGTACGAGTTCTACATGAAGCTCGTGCCTATAGTGAGTTCCGACGGCGACTGTGGAAGGCTGAGGCTCTACGTAGAGGTGGTCAGGTCGGACCTCGAGCGCGCCTCTAAGATAGTCAGCCTGTGACTATGTTATGCGTGGTCTCAAAGACGCGGGTGATCCAGTGGCTGCCCTTGACGTGAACCCGCACCTCGACATGCGGCGCTAGGCCGCTCGTGGCTATTTTACGGCCCAGCACCTCATCCACTTGGAATATGCCGGCGTCGCTCGTCATGTCGACGTTTATGGCCAGGGGCTTCTCCTGACCCTCCGCTATCCACACGCGCCTTATAGACATGGCGGACACGGCGTGTATGTCTTTCTTGCCCACGCTGTAGGGTATTCTTGCCCTTCCCTCCGACATGTCCGTGCCGTCGGCGATCTTGGCTATGGCCGATTCCACGGTGAGACAGGTGTACGCCTCGTCGTGGCAGAACACGCCATGGAGTATCTCCTGCTTCACGTGGTACATCTTCTCGTCGCTGTATATGCCCGGAAGCAGCCTGTCCATGAGCTTGTCCGTTATGATTACCGAGAAGAGGGGGTGATGCGTCCTGTGGATGCTGTTACCTATATCGTGAAGATACGCTATGGTCATTGTGACGAGCCTCGCATCCTCCAGATCGCCTATGCCAAACCTGACTATGTCAGGCGTGAATCCCCTAGACGTGAGGACCTCGAATATGGCAAGCGCGCTCCCAGCCACAATCCTCGAATGTACGGGGCCGTGGTCGTTGTACCTGAGCCGGCCGACCGCCATCCTATTGGCCGACGCTAGGTACGCGTTGACCTCGGCGTCACGTGTCAACATCTCCCACATGGCCCTCAACCTGCCGTCCCTCACGAACAGCTCCACCAGTTCTGGGCCCACCGGAAATTCCATGTTTGGGACAACACGGCCCAATAAAACTATTCCCGAACATGAAGTAGACAATTGTTAAAATACCGATCCAATCACGGGAACATGCATGTGGTCGTGTTCATAACTGCCTCGTCGCCCGAAGAGGCGGAGAGGATCGGGAGGACCCTAGTCGAGAAGAGGCTTGCCGCATGCGCCAATGTTATCGGCAACGTGCGTAGCGTGTACTGGTGGGAAGGCCGCGTGGAGGAGGCCGGCGAGGCAATGGTCGTGGTCAAGACTCGGGTGGACAAGCTAAACGATCTGATCTCTGAGGCCAAACGCGTGCACAGCTACCAGGTCCCCGAGATAATCGCCATACCCATAATACATGGCCTCCCAGAGTACTTAAAGTGGATAGACGAGAGCCTTGGAGGAAGATGAGGCGGATGCTCATGGTGCTCCTCGACGGCGGGGGGGACAGGCCAAGCGGCGGAGGCCCAACGCCGCTACACGCCGCACACAAACCCAACCTGGACAAGCTCGCAGCCGCCGGCAGTTGCGGCA
>JALWZH010000009.1 GCA_027002815.1 Thermoproteales archaeon
CGGCTTTGCCGGGCATTATCTTCTTGGCAAGCCTTATAGACCCGGTCTCTAGGCCTACTTGGGCCCCCCACCACTCCTGGCGCCCATCCAACATGATTTCGGCTATCTTTGTCGTGAGCCCGCCCAGCTTCTTCTCGGCAGCCAGCACGGACGCGAATGTGGTGTGGCTCCACCCAACCTTCCTATAGTACTTCTTGGCCAGTTTGTGCAGAGCCACGAGCTTGTCGGGGTTGGGCAGTATTCCTGTGGACCCGTAAAGCGGCACGTCGTCGGAGTGAAGTATGCCGTCCACCACCCCGTGGGACACGTTGACCATCAGCTCCTGCTCTATCTTCTCCAGTGGGTACCATCTTGTTGGCCTTAACGTGACGGAACAGAACGCGCAGCCAAGAGGACAGCCCCTGCCTATCTCCACGAGGCCGTTTATGCTGGCCCCGCGTATTACAGGTATCTCGTCCACGGTGGGGGCCTCGGAGACGCCTACATATACATATTTGGGCACAGGCTCGCCCTCCAATATCCTTCTGACTATGCCAACGACAGCCCCCTCGCCCTCTCCGTCAAAGATGACGTCTATGCCCCACTTTTCCACGAGATCTGGGAACATGAGCCACTGCCACGCCGAGGGTCCTCCCACGACGACCTTAAGCCCCCTCTTCTTGGCCCTGGCTATGTGTGGTTGGAGGTCTTCCATGAACTTCCTGAACATGTAGGCGTTCATCGGCTCCTTACCTACTATGACGGACCAGGTGGAGCTGGGCGGGTTAAGGCCGAAGTAGTCGTGGTGGGAGAGCATGAGGATCCTGGCCTCGTCTATGTACCTGTGCACGTGGTCTGGGTCCACTATCCTGGCGTTTATGCCTGCCTCCAGCAGCTTGGCCTCTATTTTCCGCATGCCGTAAGGGGCTTGTATTGGGAACCCTTGCTTGTCCACCTCGAGGGCAGGCGCGAAGAGGTAGAGGTGGAACTTCTCCGATAGTTTGAACGGTAGGTCCACGAACATGGGCCCCGTGGACCCAAAACCGAGGAACTCCTTGCCGTGGTAGTTGCTCATCATGGTCCTGTCACTTGTCAATATTACGTCGAGACGCATGTATATAGGTACGGCCTGAATTTATAAGTTGTGCCGCACATATAGTTGTGGATGTGGACGTGATGATAAGGGCTGTGGTTGAGGGCGACCTCATAGGGAAGGTGCTCGAAGAGGTGAGGCGCTTTGACAGGGAGGTGCCCATAATGGGCGTTCGCCGTCTCGTGGTCATGTTCGAGGGAGGCGAAACGCACGGTAAAATAAGGCTGCGCCTTGATGATGAGGAGGAGGGCGTGGCATACCTGTACGTGGATCGGGGGGCCCTCAGAGGCGACTACAGTTTGACGCTTTGGAGGGAACTCGCTGCTATAAACGCCATCAATGACCCTGAACTGGTGCAGATATGGGCGGTGCCCGAGGAATATGCAGGCGCCCCAATGTCCCGGGAACTGTCCATAGCGCTGCTTCGCCGTACGATCGACATGCTGGTGGCCAAGGTCGATCCCATCAAGCTCGCCAGCGCGTTTAACCCCCTCGACATGGCGCTGTTTAACGGGACTGGAGGCAGGCACATTGTTGCAGCGCTTGCCCTAGACATACCGCTGAGCCTAGAAATGGCCGGCCTCACGGACGCCGGCAAGGAGGTCTACGCAAACGCGGTCAAGGGAAAGATGCCGCAGATCTACGAAGACTTTAGAGAGTTCGTGAAGGGGACGCGCAGATACGTGAGTATATATAACTACCTCCGCATGGCGGTTAATCTATGATGCCCTCCTCGGCAATCCTGAACGTGGCCTCGCGTTCCGGATGGTAGGGCGAGTCAAAGACGCGCGCTATCCTCACGTTCTCCTTGCTCTTCCTTATCCACAGCCTATAAGTGGCGCTGTGGGCAACCACGTTGCCCCCCGCAGGTTTAAGCGGGTTGCCGAAGAAAACGTCGGGCTGTGCCAGCACCTGGTTCGTGACTACAACCGCGACCTCGTAGAGGTCTGCAACGCGGAGCAGTTGGGCTATGTGCTGGTTCAACTTCTGCTGTCTCTCTGCGAGATTCTCCCTCCCGGGGTACTCGGCCCTGAAGTGGGATATGAGGCTGTCGATAACGATTAGCCTTACGTTCTTTTCCTTGATCCACTTCTTGGCCTCATTTATCAGCATAATCTGGTGGTCGCTGCTGTATGCGCGGGCATAGAGTATGTTCCTCAGCGCCTCGTGTGGGTCCAGGCCCCTGAACTTGGCTATCTGCAGCACCCTTTCAGGCCTGAACGTGTTCTCAGTGTCGAGGTATATCGCCCTGGCAGAAAGCCCCCCCTTCTCCTCTGGAAGCTGCACCATCACGGCCAGCTGGTGGCAGAACTGGGTATTGTGGAGGACAAGCCCGTCCCCAGAAACGAAGTTGTGTATGTGTGGCACTACAAGATCGTACACCTTGCGCTCACCAATAAGCAGCCTCTTCGACACTACTCTACGTGGGCGTGCTACATCGGTCACGTCAACCCTTGAAGGGACGCTTGAAAGCACGTGCGT
>JALWZH010000010.1 GCA_027002815.1 Thermoproteales archaeon
TCGGGAAGGACGTCCTTTCCTATCTCCCATGACTGTCATGGACGGCAAACACGTCTAGGTGCATGAACCCGGTACACCTTGGCGCGTTATGATTGGCTTGACTGGCCTTAGAGGCGCTAGCTGTGCCTATCCGCTAGCTCGTTTACGCCGTATCGTCGTCTTCCCTTATCTCCACTATATCGCCAAGGGTCAGCTCCCGTTTGGGGGCTTTAGACGGCGCTTCCCCGTGTTCGGCAGGCACCAGCAGCTTCACCCCTAGCACACGTTCCAGCCTGCGCGCTAATTGTTCGTCCGGTATTAATTGTCCACTTTCAATTCTCCTGAGCACGCTCTCCTTTACCCCGACCGTCCTTGCAAGGGCGTCCCTCGACATGCCCATGCTCTCTCTAGCGGTCCTGATCAGCGTGGGGAAGTCCTCCACAACCTCGTACTCTATTTTGGGCGTGGGGGGACGCTGCTTGGTTGTGGGAGGCCTTTGCGGCTGTTTTGGGGCCTCGGCCTTTCTGGGAGCCTTAATGAGCCTGGCAACAGAGCCGTAGCTCCTATAACACCTTTCACATAGCTGTAGTACTGCGCGGTCCAGCTCCACCACGTAGAGGCCTTCTCTCGCGGTTGAGCCGCACATGTCGCAGAAGGACATGGTACAGTTGCTTTACTGCAATAATAAGCTTTAGCCCTCTGCTCGTCCCCACGCTATGGCCTGTCCCTCTAAGCCCCAGCGCCTATTTAAAAACGCCCATACATAGCTCCAGGGCCTTTTCAGCGCTCCAGGCGTCGACAGCCTTTAGAGACCGGCCGCTCATTACGTAATGCTCCTGGGTCCTCATCGAGTCGAAGAGTATGTTACCCACATGGTTAAGCACTAGTATGCCCTCATGGCCCTTTTCAAGCGAGACAAGCCTCCTCTCCGCCCATCTGACCCACACACGGGCCAGGTTTATGGAGCTACAAAGCTCGCTTCTACATATCACCCAGCCTAGGGGGGACAACGGCGCAATTGAGTAGAGCAGTTTCGCGGCGCGTCTGACCAATTCAAGCGAAGTTTCGAAGTGCCTTGGGGAGCCGGTGGACAGGTAGAACCCTAGGTGTCTCAGGGACCACTGCAATAGCCTAAGCACACGCGCCAACTTGCCCGAGGCCTTGAGCGACGCCATATTTATATATGCCTCAGCGGTCTCAAGCGCGCCGAAGAGTTTAATCACAGGCGAGTCCTTGCGTTTGCAAAGTTCCTCGCCCATGAAATACACCTCTGTCTCTCCAAGGTCCCCGGGACATCTCCCAAGGAGCACGCAGGGCTTTGCTAGCACAAAATATGGACGCATGGCGGTTTTATATCGATACTCAACATGTTACGTCGCATATCTTGCCGTTTTTCCACCACATGCATCTCTTCAGACCAGCGATAGCGAATACAACGAATTGGAGCGGCCTTTCGAGGGGCGACAAGGCGACTTGCAACAAGGATGGGGAGCCCGCCCTCATAGACCTCAAGAACGTGCGCAGCATGTGTATGGCCATGAGCACCGTGGAGAGGGGCTCATTGGCGGCCAGTCCCCAGAAAACTGCCGTTGTCCATAGGCCGTAGTAGGCCGTTTCTACCGCCCAAAGCCGCCTATTGGCCCACTTGGCCGACAACGCTTGTCTCAGCGCAAACCTAGCGAAGCCTTCCGGGGGATCGGTGACTACAAGCCTCCTTATCAATCTGGGGCGCCTGAATATCCTTGAAAGCGCCATGTCGTCTATGGGACACCTTAAGAGGGCCCTTATGGCCTCATGCTTGTATCTGCCCGGTATTGCCATGGCGCCACCCCATAGAAACCTGGTGCTGGGTATTATGAGCCAGTCGAGGCCCCCCAATGAGAACATGTTGGCGATCGGCGACTCGATCCATCTGTATGCCGTGCTCGCCTCGCCGCAAGACGACAGATGGTGGATCCACTCACCGGGACGAACGTCGTCGTCTATAAATATATAAAGGTCGCAGTCCATCACCTCCAGGGCAGTCGCAATGGCGCCGCTCTTACCTGCGTACCTGTTCCGTAGGGCCCTTATCCCAAAACCCCTCAACGTTGCCTCGTCCAGCTCGTCGTCCACAACAGCCACGTCCACCATCCCTACCAACCGCCGTGCTTTTTCCGGCGTAATGCCCTTCGTGGGCACTACCACGCATTTCCTACATCCCTCCCTGGGCTCTTTAACAGGCAACAACGCCTCTAAAACCAGGTGGGCGGCCTCGTATAGCGCCAGCACTGAAAATGCTAGCCACACGACCAATGCCTGTAAGTCTCTTTTTAACGTGGCACACGCAACTCTGACCATTACGCACACCCGTTACAACACTGATGGCGCCCCTACGCGCCCTTCGAACGCGCCGACATCATCGTGATGTGGATAGACCCCGCATCTCCGCTGAGGTGCCTGCAAAGTGGTGGGACGCTGGGCTCGACTAAGGCCACATCTTCTTAAACTGGTTTCCGCATAACATCGGTGGACGTACTGGTGACTGGGGCCTCGGGCGGCATAGGCACGGCGCT
>JALWZH010000011.1 GCA_027002815.1 Thermoproteales archaeon
GGTCAGGCCCCACCGGAGGCCCAGACACACCAAGAGACCTAACCGCATGACAAGCCACACAACCCACAGACCTAAACACCTCAAGCCCCACACCAGCCAAATTCTCATCATACATTATTTCGGGGACGCCGGCCGTCGGCGTCTCCTGCGGTCCCGGAGCCTCCTGTACCCCTTCCTCTACTTGTTGGGGCGGCGGACCAACGGAGTAAAGCGATACGCCGGCCAATACCACGATGACTATTATCGATAACACGAGCAGATATGCAACTAGCCTCATAACGCTATGAATCTTGCGTTATTAAAGGATTACCTCGGCTCACTGGACTAGCTGTGCTATGAGACGCTTAAGCTCCCTTGCAGCACGACTGAGATTTGCGTAATCCTCCATACAATTCCTATCCTTGGCTACTTTGGCCATGGATGACAATCTGCGCTTTATGGCCTCCAGCGCGTTCCGCAACGCACGCTCTTTGTCCATCATAGCATGCAGATATATTATGGCCTCCTCCACGGTGGCGAACAGCTCCTCACAGCTTATACATTTCTTGGCGCATGCCTGGCCTATGGCGTCCTCTATTTGGGAAACTATAACTTCCACTAATGATCAAGGGGAACCAATTTATTAATGAATCTCCTACTTATCCGTGCCACATTTTAGCATTCTGAAAGTAGCATAATATGGAAACCTCGATATATTCTGGGCCTCGCAGCTGCTACGCCAGGTTCGAGGGACTATACGTGGCAAGCGGCCCCATGGATTTTGGGAAGGCGGCGGCCCACATGTATCTGCATTTAAGGGACCTTGAAAGGGGATGGACTTACGACCACGAATGCCGAAAGATCACTATGACGCGTAGGCTCTTTGAGCGTCGCACCATGTACCTAGTCGATCTGTGCAGGAAAACCGGGGACGACGAGTGTCGGCTTGTTGAAGACCTGGCAAACTACGTTGTTAGGACCGGCATACTGCCGAGTTGCCTCATGGGGCTCGTATCCAGGAAGCTGGTCAAGGTGCGGAGCCTCTTGTGAGTGTACGTAGGGCGTCGTGCAGCTCGTAGAGGCTCCTAACCACCATAGTTGGCCTTACGTCAAGCTCCTCCATGGGAAGCCCATGCCTGTCAAGGTAACATGTGCGTAGGCCGGCGTGATGTGCCCCGGCTATGTCCCAAGGATTTGAGGAAACCAGCAGCGATCCCTCCTCGACAAGCCTATATATGCGGGGACTGGGCTTGAAGGTCCCCGCCATGTCGGAGGTGTACGCGCCGTCCAGGTATCTGCCCACCCCGGTACGGCCAAGCGTTCTGTCCACCATATCCCTATCGCCGTTGGTCAGGGCGACTAACCTGTGCTCCCTAATGGCCCCGAGGGCCTCTACGTCCGGATACGGTTCCAACATGGTCCACGCCTCTACGAGCATATCCGCCTCATTCCCCGTCAGAGTCACGCCCATCCTACGCGCCGTGTACATCAACGCGCGCCTGGTGATTGAGGAGAACGGCTCGTACTTGCCCATGGCCGCATACATGAAGGCGTACTCCAGCTGCTTTGCACGCCACAGCGTCAAGAACTCGGACGGCCTATCCGTGTAAGGGGATAGGGCACGCGTCAGGGACGCCACGTCGAGGAGTGTGCCATATATGTCGAACGCCACAATCATTAGAACACCATGGGCACGTACCCTTCCGAAACTAGGCCAGCTATTACGGAGCCTACATATTCGAGGGAAGAACGCATGGACACCTTCTCCAGGATGCCCTTGTCTTCTGCGTATCGTTTACAGGCAGTGAAACTTACCCCTAGTTCCCTCAACGCGCTAAGCCACCTGAGCACCTCGCCGTCGCCTTCGGCTATCAGGTTTTCCGAGGGGCCGAAGAACACGACCTTGACGTCGTCCAGCCACTTGTACCGGGCAGCATTGTACGCGAACATGAGCGCTGCGCCTACCTTATCCTTGTTATCGCTGGAAACTATAATCAGACATTTCCCGCCCATAGCCACCCGGGCACCCATATTTAAAACCTTGTTCCGCGGCAATACGAACAAATTTTTAGGGTTTGTCCATGGTACAACTGTGAGACACATATCCATAACCACCATGCCCTGGGGAAAGCAGAAGACAGTGTCGGGCTTCCTCAGGGTTCTGGCCGAGGTAAGGGAGGTTGGGTACAGCGGTATTGGGATAGAGAAGAGGCTGTTGCCCAGGTCCCTCTTGGCGAATCCTCGCCGGCTCAGAAACCTGCTAGCCAGGACAGGCGTGTCGAATGCTGGGTCCTACAGCCCCATGAAGAGGGATGACGTAGTATGGGCCAAGGAATCCGGCACGCCCATACTGTGGGTCGTCGTAAGGGAACGGGACTGTGACAGGGCGCTAGAGGGGCTGGCCGAGTACACGCGGCTTGCGTCCCAACACGGCGTAGTGGCGGCGCTTCACAACCACCTCAGGACTTGTTTCGAGGACGAGAGGCAAATCGGCATGGCCCTCGAACATGTGCAGGGCCTGAGGCTGTGCCTCGACACGGCGCACGGCGTTGCCG
>JALWZH010000012.1 GCA_027002815.1 Thermoproteales archaeon
ACTGTGGAACATCTCGATGAGCCGCTCCATGATGCTCCCCCGACACCCATATATTGGTTTAACCCCCTTCCACCGCAAGGGCATAGTAATGGTGTGGCGGCCCAAAGCGGGCCTGTCCCGGGCACGTAGGCCTACGTACGCCGGCCCAACGCTTGTAGGCCCCACCAAAACCTTAAAGTTATTTCTGGGCGCAGCAACATGGCCCTTCCCCTACACGACGCGGTGCTGGCCGTGCTCGACTCGTTGAGGTACCATAGGGGGGTCTTCAAGAGGTGCATACTGATATTTACGGAGACCGGGCTCGCTTGGGCCGAGACCAACCAGCTTGTCCTGTCACCGCGCCAACACTACACCCGTTACCACGCCTTCTCCGCGAGCGGCTTTCCGGGCGTCCTCCTCATGATGGCGCTTGTAAGGCTGATGGAGGTGCTGGCGGCCAAAAGGGACGTGGTGGACCTCACGGAGCGGTCCCATGAGGCCCTGCGGAGGGTCGTGTCGAGGGCCGGCGAGAGGCCCACTCTGGGCGACGTGTTGTCGGCCCTGGAACAGGGCAGGGAGGAGATGGGGATCAGGCGCATCGAGGTCAGGGGACACATCCCCTACGCGGCCGTGTCAGAGGCGTCGGTCGTCAAGAGCGGCGGCGGCCTCATAGTTGCTGTGAGGAGGCGCGGCGGCCCGAAGCTCACCTTCTGGGCGTACCCCATTTTCGGGGAGGACCCGGCGGAGCTCGGTGGGCGGCTCTCGGCAATGTTGACCGGAGGGGCAAGGCGCTGATGAGGGTAAGGGTAGCCACTAGGGGGTCCAAGCTGAGCCTAATACAGACCGAGATGTTGATGGGCGCCCTTAGGCGGCTGGAGCGGGACATCTCCTTCGAGGTCGTAGTGGTGAGGACCACGGGCGACGCGGTGCAGGACAAGCCGCTCTACGCCATTGGGGTTAAGGGCATATTCGAACGCGAGGTCAACATGGCCCTGCTGCGGGGCGAGGCCGACATCGCGGTGCACAGCCTCAAGGACCTGCCGAGCGCGTTCACGCCGGGGCTCAAAATAGCGTGGTACTCCCCACGCGACCCGCCCCTCGACGTGCTGGCGACCCGGGACGGGAGGGACCTGTGGGGGCTCCCCACTGGGGCCGTGGTGGGGACGTCCAGCGTGAGGAGGAGGGAATTCCTCAGGCACGTGCGGGGCGATCTCCACGTCGAGGTGGTGAGAGGCAACGTGGACACGCGGATAGGAAAGCTGCTGGGCGGCAGGTACGACGCCCTGGTGCTGGCCGAGGCCGGCCTCGTGAGGCTGTACGGGGGCTCCCCCCCAGTCAGGTACACGAGGTTGGACCCACATGTAGTCCCCCCGGCGCTGGGCCAGGGGATAGTGGTCGGCGTCGTGAGGGAGGGAGAGGGCTGGCTCGAGGACCTCCTCTACAGGGCCTCTGACGCAAGGGCGAGGGCCGAGGCGATCGCCGAGAGGACCTTCATGGGCGAGGTGGCCGCGGGGTGCCACACGGCAGTGGGGGGCATAGCAACGGCGGAGGGGGAAAGGGTGTCCATGTACGCGGCAGCGATGGTGGGGGGCAGGAAGGTCGAGGTCCACGCGACCTCCGACGACCCGAGGGACGCCGGGAGGCGGGCCGCCGAGATGCTGATAGAGGAGGCGGGAGCGCTGGGACGATGGTAGTACCAATCCGCAACGTCATGCCCGTCGTGTCCCGGACCCCCAACCCCACCAGCTCCCAACCTGTTGTCTAATCCGGGCGACGTGCGCCTTCAATGCGTCAAGGTCCCAGGCATACCTATTGGCAAGTTCCACCGGCCTGTTCGGGTTTCCCGCCCCAGCACTACTCATACGTCACTTGAACCTAACGTGGGTTGCCTCGTTCTTCTGCATGGGGACCCGCGGCCCCCAACGGGCCAAACCCACAAATGGCATAATTCCTTTTCTGCGTAGCTTTAAATTGCTCAGTGCATATGGTCACACATGGAGTTTTGGCTTGGGTTGCTCGAGGAGGCCAGGGAGATAAGGAGGAGGGAGGCAAACTGGAAATACATAATGGGCCTGCCGCCCAGGCAGAGGCTGGCACTCATATACTTCATCGAGGTCGGCGACATTTACGTGGCTTCCAGAATAGCTGGCATGTCTGTGGGCCAGTTCGACGAGCTTAGGAGGAGGGCCGGGGTACCCATGGTGTGATGGACGCCATAGCGGATACGTCGTTCCTCATCGACTGGGCCAGGTACAGCCGGAGGGACCTCATCTACAGCCTCTTCGAGTTGATCCATGTCCCGGAGACCGTGCTGGCCGAGGTCCAAAGCGAGGCGACCCTGACATGGATAGTCGATGGCCTCATAGGTAGGCGCATGGCCCTCTTCACCGAGACAGAGGACGTGATAGCCGAGGCGAGGCGCATAACGTCGCTTTCCAGGGCGCTGCCCATGAGGAGCATAGACCTGCCGGAGGCCGTGTGTCTGGCAGCGGGGATGCGGCACGGCTACATGGTCCTCACCGAGAATGGGGGAGCCGCGATGGCCCCCGCGTTCATCGACGTGCTCCGGGATGTAAGGGTGGCACGCGCCATAGACGTATTATACATGTTGGCCCAAAACGGCCTGATAGACCTACGCGAGGAGGTCGCCCGCTACCAGGCCGAGACTGGGCACAGGTTCGCCAGAAGGGATTTAACTAGGATAGGGCTGATGGACCATGGATAGGGAGTTTTGGCTTGGGTTGCTCGAGGAGGCCAGGGAGATAAGGAGGAGGGAGGCAAACTGGAAATACATCGAGGGGCAACCGCCGAGGTTAAGGTCCGCGCTCAAATACTATGTAGAGACCGGCGACTTCAGGACCGCCGCCAGGCTGGCCGGGATGGGGCTCGAAGAGTTCCTGGAGAGGGCCAGAGAGGCAATGATACCGTTGGTGTAGGCACGTCATACGCGTCCTGGGCCAGAGATGGGGAGGAACAGCTACACTCATATATAGAGGAGGACATGTGATCTGCGACGAGGTGTCCGGCGACACGATGCGCGTAGTGTATGGGGGCGAGCGCCCCGACAAGGAGTACTACAGGGCCACTCGGGACGCGGTGGGCCTCGTCGAGAGGTATAGGAGGTTGAACGAGCTGCTCAATGTCGAGGTATAGGGAGGCTGGAGTCGACCTGGAGGCGCAGGTCAGGGCCCATAGGGCTGCCCAGGCCATCATAGGGAAGCGACGCCACGCCTACACCAGCTCTATAGAGGTCGCCATGCATACCGACGGAGTGGGGACAAAAGCGCAGCTGGCCCTCGACGTGGGGAGGCCAAGGTGGTCGGGTTGGACTGCGCCATGGATCGCCTCACGTCACTTGTTGGATGTCCCCATCAGCGATGTATAAGGGCGCGGTGTAGGGCCCACAAGGCTAACGCATGTCGCGGTTATGTATGGCCCCAGTGTACCTTAGGCGGCAGTGATCGAACTCGGGCCAGTAATAAGGAGCTGGTCGCCAAGGTAGCTTTTGGCTGAGTGTCGATCCGCCGCTCTGTGGCGGTTACGGCTGAGGCCTTTCCTTGTTGGTAACGCCTTGACGTTCCTGGGGTCTACCTTCTTCCGTACCGGTCGTTGCGAGGGATACGCGCGCAGATTTACTGGACGTGGGGCTCAGTGGGCGGTTGTATCGAGCAGTGTGGCTACTATGGGGTTGAGTTCGCCCTTCTCGTCTATCAGCCCTATGCCAACCAGGTGGAGGGGATCCACGCCGAGTCTCCTGGCGAGTTCCGCCTCCGTTATACGCCCCTCGGCATACTCCCTCAACGCGCCGTGGAGCTCCAGGGGGAGGAAGGGCAGGAGGACCACGTCCCTGAAAGACTCATGCACGTACACCGCGCCGAGGGCCCCCGCCATGTAGGCGGCTAGAACGGCGAACGTGGACTCGGGCTTGTACCCGCCCGTCGCCACTACGTAGGGGTACTCCCCCCTACGCCTAGCCTCCCTAATGTCGGCCGCGATGGCCTTAGCAAGGCCCAGGAGCCCCGCCGGGAAGTCCCTGCCAAACCCCTCCACGACGCTGAGCTCAACGCTACATTCGCCGCCCACCACGTGGCAGAACGCCCGGCGCAACACCTCGCCGCACAGTCTCCCCTGGCCGGTGTCGGTGGCGTACAGCGTTGCCCTGACCCCCGAGAGGAAGGCGGGGAACCTCCTCTTGAACTTGACCACGGTGTTAAGCTCCGCACAGCACTCCTCGGGCTCCGCCAAGGCGTAGGAAAGGAGGGGCTCCACTGGAGCAGCCGCCACATCATCCTGCCTAGGGTCATCCGGGGCGAGCATGGCCCAATCCCTTGGGATCAGCCCCTTCCTAGTAGCCGCGTTGTTCAGGAGGGACGTGCCGACGGTGACGGCGAGAAACGCGCCGATCCGTCCCATGGACGTTCTTTTGAACGTAAAATAAAACAGTTCCCAACACCGTGGTTTGGGGATACCGGTACGGGTAAGGCGTAGATAGCAGAAATCATCGGCGTCTTAGGCGCTCGCTGGTCTAGAAGACCAGCAACCCCCCTCTCCGCGTCCCACCCTCATAGAACTAACATGCTCGGTTACCGCGGTTTATTTGCACATTGTAAAAGGGGATGAACAGCATGTCCAAACCCGTCACGCGTCATGTTCCGCATGGTCGCCCTCTTAGGCCAGTCACGTCTCCACACGCTCCCTCGTCACCTCCTCGCTGATGGTCACTAGAACGGCCATCGTATTTAGCCGGGAATATGTGAGGCCCTTGGCGAGGGGCCCGGCTACGCCGCTTGAGGACGTCGTCTGCCGGCAGGGTCCCTTCCTGGCGCCCCTCCTCATATTCAAATGGCCGGTCCTGCAGCATTGCCGATTGTCAGGACGCTGGTCTCCCACAACGATACGTTTAAGGCCCTCCGTTGGCACCGTCCATTCATCGTGGACCTGGCAGAAACTCACCGGGTTGTCCCGTGGCCGTGCCCTCAGTACCCACTGCCTGTTTGGAAGGGTCCGTCTTACCGTAGCCCTCCGGAATATAGACCGCTATGGGAAGCTTCACCGCAAACTTCTCCGACTACCCAGTCGCTCGCCCACCGTTGACAACCCCTATCTCGCGTTCAGCGAAGCTTGGTGCGCCTCATGACAGTGCCCGGTCTAAAATTAGATGATGCCTAAAAGGCTGTGCCGGGTTTGTGGGTATGGGGAGGGACGAGGTAGAGGTTCTAAGGGAGAGGGCCATAGCCTTCCTGGACGCGGCCGAGGACGACCTGAGGTCTGGCCGCGTCGACATAGCTGCATTTCACTGTGAGCAGGCGGTCCAGCTTGCCCTCAAATACGTTTTGGCACGTGAGGACGGCTATTATCCGCACACCCGCTCGTTGAGGACCCTCTTCGAGTTGGCTAGGGCTGTGAGGCCCGACCTGTGGGACGTATATGTCAAGTATAAGCATGCCTTCGAGGTCATGGAGGATGCCTACATTGGGGCGAGGTACCTTCCCCAGAGATATGCCAGGGACGTTGTGGAGGATCTGCTGGGGATTGCCAGGGAGCTGGTTGGGCGGGCATGTGGTTAGAACACGCTGCGCGGAGGAGGCGCGTCCTCGAGAACTGGAGGGCATATGTGGAGGCAATATGCAGGGAGGTGCGCCGGTATCTGGAAGACGCCCGCGTGTTGGTCTTCGGCAGCGTGGCCCGGGGAGACTGGGCAACTGACAGCGATGTGGATGTGCTGGTTATAAGCGAGGCGGTCCCCGAGGGCCCCCTCGAGAGGGCGAGGATAAGCGTGGCCGTCAAGGAAGCCTTGGGCGACCCGGCCGCCCCCATAGAGCTCCACCTAGCGACTCCACGGCAGTACGTGGAGTGGTACAGCCGTTTCATAGACGTGGCCGTCGAGGTGTGTTAGGCGGTGGCGAGGAGCCTCGCCGTTGCCACCGTCTGGAACACCGCGTAAACGTGCGTAGGTCCCGTCGCGGCGCACATCCTATCCGCAATTGCCTCTATACCGACGTATCGCGGCAAGGCGGTCCTCATCCACGCGTCAATGGTCCTCCTGTCGTCGGCGAGCAGCGTCGCGTCTTTGAGAAGCTCTGGGTCGGCTGTCGGCAACACGACGTCGCATTTGTATGGGTGTGTGGGCACGTAGCCGGAGTGGGCCCTCACGACCTCGTATGCCAGCCACAGGAGCCTTGGCAGGACGACGTTACAGTGCCCCGGCTTGTCCCTTATCCCCTCCGCCAACGCGTGGAGGACCTCAACGTGCACGCAGTAGGGCACCAGCAGGTCGTGTTCCCCCGCCACGTTGTGGATGCCCCGGTACAGGGCCGACGTGTCCACGACGTACTTCCTCCCCTGTTCGAGGCGGGGCACCATGTAGCCGAGCATGGAGGCCAACTGGTCATTACGGCAGGAAAAGGCGCATGCCAGGAGATCGTAGAGGTTACTGCCTGGACCATCCCCTACGCAGTGCTCGTATTGTTTGAGGGTCCTGTCGGGGCCGCCCCCGGGACGTGGGGTGTCGACACTGTCCACCTTTACGCCGTCCACGTATAGGGACAGGCCCCGCCCCGGCTCGCACCTGAGGCATATCTTGGGCTCGCGATCATTGTAAAGGTACGGCTCGCCCACCTCGACGTTGGACCTGTACGATACAGCGGCGACCTCGGCCCGCAGCTCGGGCAGGCCGCTGGGCTTCTCGGGAAGGCTCCTCACGGCCTCAGGGTCTACTTCCTTCCGGAGGCCCGGCGGTCGCCTCTCCACGAAGAGGACCCTCTGGACGAACCTGGGAACGTAAGGGTAGTGGAGGCCGGTCCAGGGGCCGAAGGGGAAGTAGACGTGGCCTATGTACGCGTCCTTCTCCGACGCTACGCGCGTCATGGCTATGGCCACTGCGAGGGACGCCGAGGTGGGAAAGACCGCGGTTTCCCCGTCCACCATGCCCCTCAGCAGTCGGAGTAGTTCGCCGAAGTCCTGGGGCGTCTCGACTATCTCTATCCCCAGCTCGCCCCTCAACCTCTCCGCCGCGCCCCGGGCAAAGGGGCTGTATATGGCCACGGGCCTTTCCCCAAGCACCTCCCAAGCACGTAGCACCGTGGATACGGCGGCCTCGTAGGTGTGTGACGGCGCGCCCACGCCCACTATTACGCGCATTTCTGGCCCGCGGCCTCCTCGGGCCCCACAACAACTATCCCAATGGCCCTGGCCAGCCTGACCAGCTCCTCGGGGTTCCTATCGCTTACATAGTATGTTATTATGTACACGGCGTCGGCGACCCTCCCAGTCACAGAAGCGTAGAGCGAGGCCTTACGCCGGACTACGGCCAGGTCCCCCCTTCCCAGGGACGACTTGATCTCCACGATGATTACCTTTCCGTCCCGGACCAGCACATCCACGTCCACCTGGCTGGGAAACCCGTACACCTTCCCCTCGCCATCGTAGTACGTCCACCGCTCCACCTTGAACCCAGCCCCTGCGAGCAGCTCCCTTACACCAGCCCTAAACGCCTCCTCGCTGGCGAGGCCCCACCGGGCTCCCAACGCGTCCAGCCTCCTCCCAATCTCCCTAACCGTCCTTTCAAGCGTGTCCACTTTGCCTCCCATTGTCCCTATCCTCTCCCCTAGATCCTTGACCGCCCTTTCGAGCGAGCCCACTCTATCGCTCAGAGCGTCCACTTTGCCTCCCATTGTCCCTATCCTCTCCCCTAGATCCTTGACCGTCCCCTCCAGCGAGTCCACCCTGCCGCCAATCCCCCTAACCTCGCCCTGGAGCTCCGCCACACGGTCTTTGAGACCCTTTAACTCGTCGGCCGTGGCCACGTTGAGGGGCACCGCTATGTGTTTGGCTATGGCCACTGCTAGGCGCATCGCGAGGTCGGGCCTCCTCTCAATTTCCCTAACCACCTCCTCGGCCACGCACATGTCCATACCTACACATATATACTTGACCCTGATACCCACCACAATTAGCGCATATACATCGCCAATCTGTATAGTTCTCCGTCAAGTAAATGAATTTTATCCACATTATGTTTACAATATTACTTTCATTTATAAATCCTTACAATTTTCACAAGGATAGACGCCTTTCAACTTCTCTGTGGGATTCCCTCTAAAACTTTATAAACTTTTCCTTCACTTTCCATGTGAAAATAAAGGCAGTCCATGATAACGATTTGGTAGGTGTACTTAAAAAGTTAGGCGTTTATGAGGGTATTGTGAATAAGATGTATTCATGTATTATATGTGGAAAAAAAATAACATTGGACAATCTTGGTGCCATAGTTCGTCTTGATAGTGTTAAGTTCGTGTGCGATGATCCGACATGCCTCTATAAGGCTGCTAAATTAATGAAAATCATACGATCCTAGTGATCGGACAAGTAGATATTTTTACAAGTATACTCGATTTATTGCTTAGAATAATAGGTATACTTTCACTGATATATATAATATTATCATTGTTAGCAAAATCTTTAGGACATTTGAAT
>JALWZH010000013.1 GCA_027002815.1 Thermoproteales archaeon
GGGGGGACCAGCAGTAGGGCTTCCCCTCGGCACGGCCGAGGGGAAGCCCTACTGCTGGTCCCCCCACGCGGCCGAGTCCCCCCACGTAATAATAGTGGGGAAGACGGGCGCCGGCAAGACTACGCTGGCCATGTCCCTTGCCAGGCAGCTGCCCGTAGCCGCGGCGGCCGTGGACCCGCACGGCCACTGGTGCAGGGCCATGCCATGCGTGGACGCGCGGCGCGTGGTGCCGGCCCTCGAGGTGGGGCCCATGGAGCTGGACCACGTGCTGGACGCCCTGAGGGCGGCGGGGTCGGCCGTCGACGACGTGCACTACACGGCCCTTTGGGACGCCCTCGAGGCCTGCGGCGGGTCGGCCCCCCTCCCCGGGCTGGCCAAATGCCTGGCGGCGGCCAGGGGGCCCCACAACGCGTGGGCCGTGGACATGGTGAGGGGACGTCTCTCGGCCCTGGTCGGCGGGGAGGCCGCTGAACCGCGGCTCGGCCGCGCGGTCCACGTGGGGGGCGACGCCTCGCCCGTGGCGGTGGGGAGGCTGGCCCTATGGCTCTGGGCCCTGGTCAGGCGGGCGGCGTGCGGGGACCCCCCGTGCCCATACCGCGCCTCCATATTCATCGACGAGGCTCACCGCGTCCTGAGGAACGCCGAGTACCTGGCCCGGACGTGGCGCGAGGTGAGGAAGTTCGGGGTGCTCCTCGTGGCGGTCAGCCAGTCCGTCCACGAGCTGCCCCGCGAGATAGTGGAGAACACGGGCCTAAAGGTCGTGCTGGCCGTCGACCCCTCGGCCGTGCCCCTAACAGCGCAGGCCCTTGGCGTGGACCCACACCACGTGGAGAGGGTGGCCTACACGCCGCCCGGGGAAAGAAAAGCGTTGGTGGTGGAGGAGGGCAGGGCGCCCCGCGTGGTGGAGCTGTTGAGCCCCGAATAGTTAAAGTACGCCTAAGCCCACCTCTATGTCCCTGCTCGCCCTATTGCCGCAGTACTCTTCCCAGGCCTCGCGGCTTGACAGTATTTTCATGGCTGTGGACGATGACACGCCCATCTCCTCGGCGAGTAGGCACACTATGCCCCTACCATAGATGGGGCCGAAGGCCCTCAGTACGAGGGGCCACAGTATCCACGGCGCGTTGTACACGTACCTCTCCAGGTCCACACCCTCCGCCTGCGCCCTACCCACAAGCATCGCCCTCAATTCGGCCGGCAACCTACGCCAGGCCCCCACAACGTCGCACATGCGCTGTATAGCAACTAAGCCGCTATTAACCAGCGGCCGTCAGAACAGCGACAAACGCGGCGGCCGTCTCAGTGTTTTCCCATGAGTGTCCCGAGGGCCGCGCCGAGTACCGGGGCCAGAAACATGTAGAGCCATGCCCCGGCCACCGCGGCGCGCCAAGCGTCGTAGTCGCCTGCGTACAGGCCGGCCAGCTGCTCGTCGCAGTGCGTCGCCACGGCATCGACTGGGCGCCACTCCATGCGGGGCGTGTCGGCTATGCCGAGCCCTGCAGTCCACCCGGCGTAGGCGTTTAGGCCTACCCACAGGGCTAGGATTGCCCCGGCCACCGCCCCTCCAAGGGGGCGGAGCCACGCGGCGTACATGGCAATGGCCGCGGAGAGGGCGGCGAGACCCCACCCCTCCAACACGCGCCATATGCCGGCCAACATGGACAGCTGCCAGAGTGCCTGCCCGTACACGGCGGTGTAGGGGGCCAGCCGGGCCTCGACAAGCGACGAGTACGCTGAGAGTGGGCCGGACAGCCTCACGTTGGCCAGGCAGTTGGCCGCAGTCAGGGTTCGGTCGTAGGCCTCGCCCCACAGCCACTCCACGTGGGACGCGTCCCCCACCCACGACATGGCGGCCGGCACAGCCCACAGCACGATGGCCACAGCGCCCACCTCCCTCACCACGTCGGCCAGCTCGTGGCCGAGGTGCGCCCCCATGGCCACGCGGAGCGCCTTCCACGCCACATAGGCCGACACCAGGGCCGCGGCCACAGTCCCAACCTCCATGGCTGGGATATGGATAGTGCAGATAACCCAACACATGCGCGGCGTCTCTGTAGTGGGCCTCGCCATACTGCTGGTGGCTGTGGTGGGCATGTCGGTTGCCATAGCCCTGTACATGTTGGGCGTCTTCCAGGCCCAGGCCGGGGAGCTCAACGCGCAGATATCTGGCGTGTCGGCGTACGTGGAGGGGAGCAGCGTGTGCGTCTACTTCACGGTCACGGTCCTCACGGGCGGCACGTCCAGGCCCCCGGACGTACACGCCTCGCCGCCCTGGAACAACAACTGGTATGGGATGGCCCGCGCCCCGGGCTTCGGCGCTGACTCGCCGTGGACCCTGAAGGCAGGCCAGTCTGGCCTCTACAGGTACTGCCGCACGGCCAACCAGTTCGGGGGCACAGTGACGCCCGGCACTCCCCTACAGGTCAGGATGGTCATGTACTGGGGCGGCGGAGCCCATCGCAAGGCCTACGGCCCATTC
>JALWZH010000014.1 GCA_027002815.1 Thermoproteales archaeon
GGGCTGGGAAACGTCGCTGTGACGGACGCCGAGGGGATCTCCACCCTGATGGGAAACGTCCTGCCAGCCGCACTCAGACTCATCGTGGGAAAGGTCGCGTCCAGGCCGGTGGCCGCCGTCGTGGACGCCGATGACGCCGAGCCGGGGGAAAGGGTCAGAAGCCTCTACGACTCCCTGGCGGCGCATGGGTACAGGGTGTCTGAGCCCAGGCGCAGGTGTCCAGGCGTGTGGGAGGCCAGGGTCGTACGGGGAGACGACGAGCTGCCGCTACTCGTGGCGGTCAACGGCGTGTATGAGGGGCCATTCGACAGGTTCAGTACCCACGAGCTCGAGGACCACGTGGCGTACCTCAAGCTGCTCGAGGGCCGCCTGACCGAGGAGGACGTTTCGAGGGCCTCAAGGTCCAGCGATCTGGTCGTCGAGGGCGATTACGGGGCGCTGGGCGGGGCGGCGCCTGAACACGTGAGGAGGGCCTTCAGCCACTTCGAGTGCCTGCTCCGGGCCCTCGCCGAGAGGACCAGCCGGTGACGCCGGCGGACGCCGGACGTGGAGAGGGCCGTTGAGCGGATAGGCGGCAGGGTGGGCAGGCGGTTCGAGGACTCTTGGAACCGCGCGTGGGCCCTACACGTGTGGGGTTCCACGGGGCGAAACTGGACGCCGAGGCCGTCAAGAGGGGGCTGACGTGCGTGGAGAGGATGGTCGGAGAGGCTAGGAGAACCGGGGGCCATGGACAGCCTGTGGCCCAGTAGCGGCGCCTACGGGCCGCTCAATGGCTCACAGCCTACTAACCCCGGCCAATATGCCGGCGGCAGCGCTGGGAGGCGGACAATGGGACTGGGGGCCGCGCACCCGGTTCGCGATTGGCCCCATCTCCGGCAATCCTTAAAGTCCCTTACGCTAGCCTCATGGCCTTCTTGTAGGTCTCCTCTACGTGCCCCGTACACCAAACCCCCTGGTACATGTTGTTTACGCCGACATGTGTCGCCGGACCACTCGTCCAGACCTCCATGGCTGTCCCCTCCAGGCAGCACTTCCGCGGCCCTCCCAGGGGCACCGCGAGCAGCCTCAATGCGGCACTCCCCCAGTATCTGGGCCCGGAACCGTACGGTGAAGGACCCCCGCGATTGTCCGGACATGGCGGTGGGTTGGCCCCTCGGCGGATCAGTCCCATCGATGCTACGCGTTCCGCGCCTCGACCACCCGTCAACTCGCGCCGTGCGGCTTGGCCCAGCATCCCAGGTAGACCTTTCAGACACGTATCACTTGGGCACGCCCAATGTTGGACAGTGGTATCGGGCATGGGTTTGGCTTTCGGGATACATTGCGATGGGATCCCATTGGTACGTCCCCGCGTAGGCGCATGTGGCAAGGCCACGGTCCATCTAGCGCACGTTGGGCCTGCCAAATGTCACGCATAGCGCGGAGCCTCACCCATGTGGCGTACCTAGCGCCCTCCTCACGGCTTCCCTGTGTAGGGGGGTCTGCCAGGCGTAGTGCCGGCCAATGCCTAGGTCGGGGTCACGCTCGGGCGGGGGAACGTCCAGCCAGAGGTATGGTTCTCGGTCCCAGACCTCTATCAGGAGGTTTTTATCGGCCAGTTTTCTGGCGAGTTTTTCGGCTTCCCTGTACCTCTTTAGGATCGTGTCGGGGTCTTCTACGGCGTCCCCGAGGATCTCGACCTCCGCCTCGCTGAGCCCAGAGACCAGGGTCCTGAGGCCCCTCCCCACGATCATCCCCTCGACGGTCACGTCCACGTCCCACCCAGCCCTGTAGAGCTCCCCAGGTAGCGGGGGTCCCCCTGTCCATGCCCAAACCTCGTCTAAGGGGGTTTGGGGGCCCGGCAACTGCTCGTAGAGCTGGGCGAACCCGTCCAGGGGCATGTTCCACATGGCCAGCACGCGGGCCCAGCTGTGCCGGCCCACTCTGCCCCGCATGGCGCCCTCACTACTGCTTATAAGCACCACGGCCCTCTCATACTCGGCGGGCGGGTGTTCCAGCAGGTTGAGCGGCCTCTTCACGTACAGCTCCGCTCTCTCGACCCTAAACCGCCTGGAAAATGTCGTCGGCCAGCACGGCGACCTTCCTCCTCCCCTTCTCGATGGCCCTAGCGGCCACCCTCAGGGTAGCGTCCACAAGCGCTGAGAGCGCTCCTCCGCCCATGGCCCCAACCACGCCCATGGCTAGGTCCCTAATGTCGTCAGTGGTGAGTAGTCTGTCCTCTCCCCTCTCCTCTAGGGGGCCCACATACGCCACGCTGCAGCCCCACTCACTCAACAGCTCGAGGGCCCGCCTGAACAGGGCGGTCTTCCCACAGCCCTCGGGGCCATAGACCACGTACACGGGGTAAGTGCCCCGCTCAGCCAACTCCCCTATCTGGCCAAGGGCAATCTCCCTATCCACGAACTCCACCTCGACGCCGGCAAGCCTCAAC
>JALWZH010000015.1 GCA_027002815.1 Thermoproteales archaeon
AGCACGTCGATCACGTTGTGGCACGACTCGGATATTATGTCCAGCTCGCGCTGCGGATCGACGTATGGGGTCGACCCAATGATTATGCGGGCCCTCGTGGAGCCTAGGAGCTCCCGGAGGAATGCCCTGAGCCCCTCGCCGTCCAACGTGGCGTGGATGAAGGGCTCCCCATCGCACAGGACCGCAACGCCGTTCCTCGACTCGCCTAGGTCTATGCCTACGGTGACGTCGCCGCACATGGCGGCGAGGTGCCTGGCCAGGGTCCTCACTATACATGCGTAGTTGTCGCAGTTCACCACGATTCCCCCCTCGTGCCTTACCGCGGAGTCCACTATGGTGACCACGTTTTCCCCCTCCTCGCTGACCATGTGCACCTCTGGGAATAGCACGCTCCTCAGCACCTCCAGTATTTTCCTCCTGCCTATGTACCCAACCCTCAACGGATAAATACCACATTGCGGCTTTTAAGCACTATGTGGAGGCCCCTGACAGCACTATTGGCCAAGGTGTCGGGGAGGCCCCTGGCGCTTTGTGACGTGGGCGACTTCGACGGGGTCGGATCAGCAGCGGTGTTCCTGAGGGCCAGGCCGAGCGGCGTCGTCGTGTTGGCGGCCCCAAACGAGGTCAAGAAGCGTTGGGTGAGGCTCGTCACGTGGGACTTCGTGGCGGACTTGCCGTGCCCTGGCAAGGCCAAGGTAAGGGCGGACCATCACAAGACCAACAGACCGTGCGCTGAACGCGAGTACTACGACGCCGAGGCTCCCTGCGCGGCCATCCTCGCAGTCAAGGCCATGGGCCTTGAGGGGGACCCAATAGCCGAGTCCATCGCGGCCATAGCAGTAGAAACGGACACGGCGAACATCAAGACCGAGGAGGCCCGCCTCCTCGACGCTGCCGTAAGGGCGGCCAGCTACGGTGAGAAGCTGTATATAGCAGGGGTGTTGGCCCGCGAAGGGCTTAACGCCCTCAAGGACGACAGGGTGATGGGCCTGGCCCAGAGGGGCCTCAGAATGGCCGAAATAGTTGCGGACATAGCGTCCCGTATCGACGTATCGGAGGCCGTGGTACTGTACAGCCCTATGAGGCTCCCAATACCTTATAGGCAGCTTGCCATAGAGCTGGAAAGAAGGGGGGCCGCCCTAGTGTTAATATTGGTTAGGAGGGGCTACAGGACCTACAGGCTGTATTGTGGGGCCCGCCGCGAGTCGAATTACGACTGTACCAGGGTGGCGATGGCGCTGGGCGGAGGCGGGCACAGGTACGCTGCTGGGGCTCAGTACAAGTCGCCCTTTTATAGGCCCGGCGAAGGCTTGGCCAGGTTCCTCGGCGTTGCCAGGGACGCAGCTCCCCCGGGCACGCCAATCTACGTGCTGGGCGACGATTATACGGTCCGGAAGGAGGGGGAGCTGGGCTAGCGAAACAGTCATATGTTGGACACGCCCCTTTCGTGTGGCGTTCTGGTTCAGGGCGAGGCTTTATTGGTGCGAGGAGGCTAATGTGCCGGTCGTCAGGCCTGTCCGGGACAAGTGCGGCGCATATGTCGAGGTGCCTCTAACCGCTCCTGGGGACGCCAGGCCCGCGTTCCGGCGCGAGCTTGACGTTGTTAGGGGCGCCATACTTAACGAGTTCGGAGATCCCAAGCTCGCCGATGTGCTTGTGCCTGGCGACGAGGTGGTGGTTCTCAACAAGATACCGGGCTACCCCGATCAGGCCGATGAGGTGGTCGTCCGGGGAAGGATACTAGGCCACAGGTTCTTTGACGTGGAGACCGGCGTTTGGAGGTTCAGACCGTTATACGCCGCGGTGACCCATATGGTTGAGGAGGGCGTGGGCCATTACGCCGTAGTCGCGCTTCCCAAGCTGGCCCGCGGGTATGACATACATAGGAGCGACATTGTTAGGTCCAGTCTGCCCACAGAGAAGTATAGGCACGTGGCGCTGGCCACTGCAGATGGTAAGTGGTGGGGCGTCGGCAAGTGGATTAGGGGGAGAATAAGGGTCTTCAAGTCGTGGAGGACGCGCGAGGAGCTCCCCAAGCCAAGGCCGAGTAACATGTCCGATGCGGTGGAGCTCAATAGGGACCACATGTCGAGGAGAGCCGAAGCCTCTGTGAGGTTCCTTGCAGAAGTGGCGGATAAGTACAGGAAGCCCTTGCTGGTGTCGTACAGCGGCGGAAAGGACAGCCTAGTGGCCCTCGACCTCGCCCACGCGCTTGGAAGGGAGCTCTACGTGCTCTTCAACGATACGGGCCTCGAGCCGCCGGAGACCTACGAAAACCTCGAGGCTGTTTCCAGGAGGTACGGCGTTGAGATAATCCACGCATCTGCCGGCGACAGGTTCTGGGACGCCATGGAGCGCTTTGGGCCGCCATCGCGCGACTACAGGTGGTGTTGCAAGGTCATAAAGCTCGGCCCCATAACGGAGGCCGTCAGGAGCAGGTTTCCCCAGGGGGCTATAAGCGTGGTGGGGCAGAGGATGTACGAGTCGCTGAGCAGGGCCCGCCTGCCGAGGATATCGGCGTCAAGATGGGTCAAGGGGGTCATAGTTGCTGCGCCGATACATGACTGGACAGCCCTAGAGGTATGGCTTTACATATTTATGAAGGGCCTGCCGTACAATAAGGCCTACGAGAGGGGCTTTGATAGGCTGGGATGCGTTGTGTGCCCCGCCAACGAGCTGGCAGAGCTCAGGGAGGTTGCGGAACAGTATCCCGACGTGTGGGGCAGGATGGAGGCAGCCCTCAGGAGACAGGTAGATGACAGGTCGATTAGGCTTGGCCTTTGGAGGTGGCGGAAAGGCATGCCAGGCGACCTGGCCAGATACGTGAAGGGGCTTAGAAGCGGCAGGGAGCTACCCGTCTCTCTTGCCAGAAGGGGAGACGCGGTAGAGATGACGCTGTCTATGGAGCCCAATAAACAGACAATGTTGCACCTCCTCTCTATGGTGGGGAAAGTCGTAGAGGGAGACGTGCTGAGCGTGGAGGGCAGATATGGGCGTGCCACTATAAGGGGCGACGGGCACAGGTACGTTTTGGCTGGGGACCACAAGGCCGTGGTGGAGGCGGCCGCTGTAATGGCGAGGTCCGCCATCTGCGGTAACTGCGACCTATGCGTCCAGTGGTGTCCGACAGGCGCCCTTGTCAGGACGGGGCCTGACAGACACTTCGCGGTTGACGCTGACAAGTGCATACATTGCCTCCTCTGTTCGCGGGCCTGTCCCTCGGCGCAGTACCTAGTGTACAGGAACGTAGGCGACGTGGACCCCCACACGTGACGCTGCCTCATGACGCGCCCCCAATGCCCGCCAGAATATATATAAAGGGAGGCCCACCACATCTGGGGGCCGTAGGCTAGCCTGGTAGGCTGCGCGGCTCGGGTCGCCGACGCGGCGCGGGGACCCGCGTGATCCCGGGAGGCAGAGGCCCGGGAATTCAAATCCCGGCGGCCCCACCAGGCCCTCCATGTACTATAGTTGGTTTCCCAATGAAGCGCGCAGGGCGCCGTCCACGCCGATCGGCTGACTGGAGGCCCCTGCCTATATTGGCCGATGTGACGGCCCATCTTTTTATGCTCTGGCGGTCTTTTTTGTCATGGTCGGAAGTGTTAGGGAGGACGTTCTTTTGGTGGTTAGGAGGTACGGCGTTTCTGTGAGGTATGTCAAGGTGTATGTGGGGGGCGGGTCTCTGTACGTTAAGCTCTACGCCGACGGCCCGGTACCCCACGCACTCATAGCCGAACTGGCAGACCTACTGTCAAAACACGGCAAAGTCTACATACACGCACCGCACAGAAACGCCATACGCCTCGAAGCAAAACCCACCTGAACAAGACCCCTAATATGCCGCGGAACCAACGTAGCTCTGGGCCGTCTCCCCCCGATTAGCAGCGCGGAAGGGCCTTGGCCGGGCTGCCGGGGGACCGTGGTCAGCGGTACTTCTTGCCCTCACCTGTCAGGGGGGCGAAAATCATCACCGGATAAAGTCTTATAGCAGAATATTAATGATGTACCTTGCGATGTCGACTGCGCCGAGCGATGTTAGGGAACGACTGGTCAGGATGGGAAGGGACGTGAAGGAGTTCGTACTGGAGGACCTGCCAACCGACGTGGCCCATGTGCCGCAGAGGGTCCGCACACTTTACGAGGAGTACTCCAACAGCAGGGGCGTGGTCAGGGACTTCGACGACTATACGAGCGAGCTGGGCCACACGTACAACGTGGAGCGCTTCATAGTGTACGTGATGACCTACGCGGCGCTCATGAACGCCGTGAGCAATCTAAACGTTGGCAAGCTACGCGCGGCGCTCAGAGAGGCGTACAGTCTGAGCCCGGACTTCTTCGCGGACCCAGGCACGGGCCGCGAAAGGCTCGTCGGGGCGTTCTCGGAGGCGTACGGCGAGGAGAGGGAAAGGATCGAGAAACCCCTCAGAATATTTGTGAGGGGACTCAGAAGGATTTTGACGTTGAGGAGGAAGCCCCTGTACCTGTGGCTTGCAGGGTACAGGAAGATGGAGGCGCTGGAAAGGGACCTCCTCGATGCCCTGTTCCCCCGCGCGTCCAGTGAGCGGAGGTTACGAGCCGTGAGGACGCTGGTACGCGTGTTCACCCATCCAACCAACGCGCCCATAGCCATACGCATAGCGGCCAACAGGACGGAGCGCAACAAGTACGTTCCAGTGGCGGACTACTACTCTGTGCTGGTCACCATTAGGAGCGGCGCGTTCGAGGACGTCAAGTCGGGGACGCGGGACAGGCTTGTTGGGCGGGCCAACGCGCGCTCTGAGGGCGAGACCATTAGGGTTAGGCTGAGCAGCGTCAAGGGGCTCGCCAGACAAGTGGCCAAGGTAAGCGGCGATCCGGTCCTCTATGAGAGGGGCGCGTTCCATATAGGGTACATGTACTGCCACGTGCCCCTATGCGACAAGTGCCCCCTCAACGATGTCTGTGGAAGGTACGTGTTCTTCGAGGTCAAGTAAGGGGCGCGACTGTTTAAATACGGCGAGTTGCCCATAGGCATGAGGTACGGCTTGAAGGGCAAGGTGGCCATAGTCACGGCGGCAAGCCGCGGCATAGGGCTGGGCGTGGCCCGGGTGCTCGGCAGGGAGGGCATGAGGCTCGTCATATCGTCCAGGAACAGGGAGCGGTTGGCCATGGCCCAAAGGACGCTCCTCGACGAGGGAACAGAAGCGGAGGCCGTGGTGGCGGACATAACGGTTAGGGGCGACGTGAGGAGGATCGTGGACGTTGCCGTGGAGCGCTACGGCACGGTGGACGTGCTGGTCTACAACACGGGGCCCCCGAAGCCCGGCACCTTCATAGAGCTGACCGAGGAGGACTGGGAGTACGGTGTTAGGCTGCTCCTCATGAGCGCCGTATGGATAACGAGGGACGTAGTGGGCCACATGATGAGGAAGGGAAGCGGAAGCATAATTTACATAACGTCCAGCACGTTGAGGCAACCCATACCCAGCCTCACGCTGTCCAACGTCGTACGTCTGTCCATAGCCGGGCTAGTCAAAACGCTGGCACACCAGCTGGGCCCCTACAACATTAGGGTTAACGGCATACTCCAGGGATATGTAGATACGGAAAGGCTCAGGGAGGTGGCCTCGGACAGGGCGCGAAGGGAGGGGAAGGCCATGGAGCAGGTGCTGTCGGAGCTGGCATCGCAGATACCCATTGGAAGGCTCGGCAGGCCGGAGGACGTGGGCGAGCTGGCAGCGTTCCTGGCGTCGGACTCAGCATCATATATATCTGGGTCCCTCATAGGCATAGACGGTGGGATGGTCCTATGCCTATAGCAACCTCAGCGAGTGGAGCACCCTGTTCAACGTCTCGGGGTCCACCTTATAGCCGAACCTAATTTCTCCGAATCTGGACCTGAACTCGGCCACTTTCCCCCTAACGGAGGCCGGGTCCTCGCCCCTCACCAGCACATCGGCTATGAGCCTCCCGACGACCTCCATGTCGTCCTCGGTCATACCCCACCTGGTCACCTCCTGCACCCCAATCCTTATTCCGCTCGGTCTCAGGGCGCTTTTGTCCCAGGGGAGCATGTTCTTGTTAACTATTATGTTGGCCTCCTCGAGCAACGCCGACGCCTTCTCGCCCCCTCCCCTGTCGGAGACGTCGATCGCTATCTGGTGCGTCTCCGTGAATCCCCTGTCCGCTGCAACCACTTTGAGCCCCTCATTGTAAAGGGCCTCGCCCAGCCTCTTGGCGTTGCGCACAGTCTGTTCGGCATACTGGCGGCCGAACTCCCTCATCTCCATTGCAGTGACCAGGGCGGGCGCATACCTATGCGCGTGATAATTCGAGACGAGGCCGGGAAACACGGCCTGCCTAATGGACTTCTCGAGGTCCTCGTCCACGTTGCCCGCTATGAGGCCGCCCTGGGGACCCGGAAACGTTTTGTGGGTGGACGACGACAGTAGGTGAGCGCCCTCCGAGAGGGGGTTCGGGAACCGTCCCCCAAGCACAAGGCCCAGGACATGGGCCGTATCATGGAGCAGTATAGCCCCCACTCCGTCGGCTATGTCCCTCATTTCCCTGACGGGATGCGGAAACAGGTACAGGGACGCGCCCAGCACTATAAGGGAAGGCTTTTCGGCCGCGGCCAGCCTCTTTGCCCCATCCACGTCTATGTTGAACGTCTCGTCGTCCCAGGGCAGCTCGACCACCCTTATCTTGAGGAGGCGCGGCCCCCCGACTGGGTTGTGGCTTATGTGTCCCCCACACGCAGTGGGGACAGCGAGCATCGTGCCTCCGTTTGGCATTACGCCGTGGTACACGGCCAGGTTGGCCAGTGTCCCGGAGAGGGGCCTGACATCCACGTACCTGGCGCCCAACATGGACGAGAAGGCCTCGGTCAGCATTAACTCGAGCTCGTCTATGTAGCGGGTCCCCCTATAATACCGCTTGTGGGGGAGCCCCTCCTCGTAGCGCCCAGCTATGTCGTTCATATACAGCACCTCGGCCAAGGGCGACATGACGTTCTCAGACGCTATCAAGTTGATGGTGTCGTACCTTCGCCACCTGTTGTGGGCCATGAGGACCTCCATTACCCTTCCCAGGTCCATGGAGGGGCTTTACGGGCCGTGCAATTAAAGTATTGTCCTATTTGTCCTTACCCCAAAATATGGGGCTGCCCATACAAACCGCTTAGTGTTTTGCGGCCCCACCCTAAACCGGCCTAAAGGCATCGTTGACGCCGTTGTCCGGGACCCCGCCCCGACGGAACATCGCCCGACGTGAGCCCCTCGGCGAAGCGGCAGCAACGCCTAACTGAGGGTCATTTGGCTCTAAGCTACGTCCAAGCCGCCTTTCCCCCAACAGCGGTCAGCCCGGCCACGACGTCCTTCGGGGCCCGGTACTCACGCGTCTGGCCCTATGGGCCGCGTCGCGACATGGTTGCAGGTCCAGGCTATGCCCTAAGCCTCCCCCTCGGAGCCCTCCCCGGGTAGCCTCAGAAGCCTTCTGGTGCTGCCCTTTTTCTCGCCGGCTAGCTTGTCCTTGTAGAGCTCGATGAGCCCGTCCACGATGGCCATTATACGCTTGGCCGTCTCGCTGTCCCCGTGCCTCAACAGGTACGGCTCTCCCCTATCATTGCTCTCCCCTATCCTGGGATCCAACGGTATGGACCCGAGGAACCTTATGCCTTTCTCGGCGGCTATCCTCTCGCCTGCCCCCCTCCCAAAAACGTAGTACGTCTTGCCGCTTTCCGGGCAGTAAAAGCAACACATGTTCTCGACTATGCCGGCGACGGGCACGTTGAGCTTCGCGGAAAAGTCTATGGATTTGAGCACTATCCTCCTCGATATCTCGGACGGTATGGTCACTATGATGGACCCGTCCAGGTCGTTCTGAAGTTTCTGGGCTATTGTGAGGGGCGCATCGCCGGTGCCAGGAGGGAGGTCTATGACCAGAGCGTCCAACTCTCCCCATTCCACAGATCCTAGGAATTCCTCGAGGGCCCTGTTGACCAGGGGGGCCCTCCAGATGACCGCGGTCTCGTCGCTTGGTAAGGCGAATTCGATGGAGACCACCTTTATTCCTAGGGGGCCCACAACGGGGTATATCTTGCCGGTGCCTTCATCGGCCTGGAGCGCAGTGCCCGAAAGGCCCAACATTTTAGGTATGGTGGGGCCATACACGTCGCCGTCGAGTATGCCCACGCGGAGGCCCCTAAGGGCCATGCCAGTGGCCACGCTACTCGTAACGAAGCTCTTACCTACACCGCCCTTACCGCTGACGACCATCAGCTTGAGCTTCACGCTGTCCAGTCCTAGTCGCGGCTGTCTAATGGACACGGTTATCCTTCCGCTCCGGGACATGCAGTATTAATACCATTATGAATTTAAAATTCCTATGTGGACTGACACGGCCCGTCCCCTTCCGGGTCGAAGCCGCTGAGCGCTCCGAGCCCCCCTGAAAGTTGTCGTGGGCCTCTAAGGGTTTTGAGCAGCGTGGTGGTGCCGATGGACGCGGCGCCCGATACCTGTTTAAGCACTCTGTGTATTGGCTACACGTGATGAGATGCATCTACGCCTAACGTGTGAGGACCTCACGGTACGCTGACCTCGTGTAGGAAGATTAAGTATATTAATCCGCCATGACGTTGGTGCATGCCGAAGAAACGCAAGTCGCGGGGGCGACACAAGGGCGACAAGGGTAAGGAGCCCACAGTACATTGCGACAACTGCGGCAAGATAACGCCGAGGTCCAAGGCTGTTAGGGTGACAGTGCCCTATTCGCCGGTTCCCCCCGACCTATCCAAGGAATTGGAGCGGCAGGGCGCCATCATACCCAGGTACTACGTCACCAAGACGTACTGTATAAACTGCGCGATATTCTTCGGCATAATAAAGGTGAGGCCCGAGGAGGAGCGGAAGAAGCCGGCAAGGCTGAGGATGGGCGCTGTCTCCTAGTTGCGTCGCTTAACCTACATAATAAAGTCCGACACAGCCTGCGCGTTGCAAGTCGACCCCAACAACTTGGTGGAGGGTAGGATGGACGTAGTCCTTGACTTCGCCGTGGAGGCCCTCAGGGCCAGTAAAGAGTCGGAGGTCTACATGGTGATGGCCGGCTGCAGCGAACACGTGATCCGCCTCAGGGACTTTGAGGGCACCACAACAGGGCTGGCCCGGGCCCTCTCCAGGGGGGACATCAAGGTCGAAAGGGGAAGCCTACGCGACGTGGTGCGCGCGTTGCACGGCGGCGTTACGCTGTACTATCTACACGAAAGCGGCAGGTGGATCGGCGATGTCGATGTGCCCCCAGCCAGGGTTGGGTTCATAGTGGGCGACCAGGACGGCTTGTCTGTTCAGGACGAGGACATGTTGGACGCCTTTGGGGTTCCCCGCCTATCGCTTGGCAGGAGGCCCTACCTCTCGTGGTTCATTCCCGTAATACTATCATCGATACTTAAGCCGCGCTGGTGAAGCGTGTCCGATCCTGCGCCTCCATGCGACAAATTAAATAGGTGGCCGGTAAGTACAGCGATGTTGGAACGGTATAGGCGCCTCTTTGAGGGCGTCCTCATGGCGGTTGGGTCCAGGATCCCCATTGGGCCCAACACGATTACATTGCTGTCACTAGTGCCCGCTGCAGCGGCGCTGCTCAGCGCCCTTTGGGGACAGGCCGTATACGTGGGGCCCCTACTTGCAGCGTCGAGCATGCTCGATGTTCTGGATGGAGCTGTGGCTAGGGCCCGCGGATCGGCGTCGCGTAGGGGCGCCTTCCTCGACTCCGCAATGGACAGATACGCGGATTTCCTCTCCTTCATGTCCCTGGGGGCCATGGGCTTCCCGGGATTGGCCCTAGCAGGGTTCCTCGGGGCCTACATGACCAGCTACGCGAGGGCGAGGGCCGAGGCGCTAGGAGTGGAGGTGCGGGGCGTGGGCATGTTCGAAAGGGCGGAAAGACAGGTGGCAGTGATAGCCATAGCGTCCATCTATGCCCTGACAGGGTCCAGCGAGGCCCTCCTCTGGGGGCTCGTAGCGCTCGCCGCCGCAACCAACGCTACGGCCTTGCATAGGATCATATATATATTCAGAATACTCGGATAGGAGGGCATTATTGTTGGGCCACCCAAGCGGAGCCCGTTTTTTAACCATTTAATAAATAGCGCTACGCTTTACGGGCCATTGATGGTCTCGGTCGTGACCGACATGAAATGCCCCACTTGTAGGACCCCCCTAGTGCTCATGGAGGACAAGAGATACGTGTGGCTTGGCTGCGACAAGTGCCTGAGGTACCTGCGCTATCGTAAGGATAGGATGATCAGGGGGTTCCTGAACTATGGGGACAGGCTGGATTGGCGTGGCATGATCAACTACCTCTATGAGCGGTACATGGCGGCGTTGGCCCAGGAAGAATAGGTCTCTATTCCTCGTCCACCTCCTCGTCCCCCTCTCTGCCCTCCCTAAGCGACATGAGTATCGATTTTATTATCTGCTCGGTGTGCTGGTCCGACACGTACGGGAATAGGGCTATGGCCCTCTCGCTCACCATGTTGTCGCCGACCCACTCATTCCCGTAGATTATCTCGAATATGGGGATTGTGACTTCGGCCCTGTCCCCAACCCTCTTTGGGGAGAACTTCTCTATGTGGAGGAGCACCTCGCGGGGTATGGGCACGGGCAACTCCACAGTGTACGCATCCCTAAGTACTAGGAAGTCCGATGTAGTGGGGTTCCACGTGTCTATACCCTGCTTTGCGTATTCCTTGACCGTCGCGTATATGTCTCCCTCGAGCACCTCTATGCCCGCCACCCCGTCCCTCTCTATGCGTACGACGACCGTCCTCATATCGTGTTGTCCTCCTTTAAGTATTATTTAACCTTATTGTGGCTGACGGCGCACAGTCCAGGCCCGCGCGTTGGGACGGGACGCAGGAATAAGGCTGGGCGTTTGGCGCCGGTTAGCCAGGGGTTATACGACCTGGTGTCCGCTGGGTATATATACGTGCCATGCACGCCATGTATGCAGATAGACAAGATACTGAGGAACAAGTGGTTCTTCCTCCTTAGGCTCCTCCCACATGAGAGCGACCGAAAGAAGCTTGCTGAGAGGCTGAGGAGGGACATGGTAGTGGAGTGAAGGGGCGCCAAGGGCGTGGCGTTCATAGGCTGTGGGGGATCGTGAGGGCCTCGGCACGGGCAACTTAATTACCGACATCGTTCAGATTGTCGATGCTCTCGCGTGTGGTCGTCGCAGTGATCTACGTCGCAGTGATGTCCATAGCGGCCAGCGCGTTGTTCGGCGCTGCCTCCATCGCGAAGTTGCCCTTAGAGGGGCCGTACGTGCAGGAGGAAACGCCGAGCGCCGCGGCATGGAACACGGTCATACTGCTCGCGATAGTACTAGTTGCCACAACCGCAATATACTTCTTCATCAAGCATGGGAAGGTTTCGCTGATAAGGGCCGTCTCGCTCATACTGTGGGCCATACTGGCATACGGCATTTCGGGCATCTACATGTACCTCCTTGCCGTCATTGGGCTGCCCATAAATGTGGCCCTCTACCACGTGGCCACGATAGCGTTGGCTGTGGCCATACCAGTACTCATATACGTTGGCCCCGCCCGTACGCCAGTCCTATTGACCATGGGCTCCCTTGCCGGCGCTTTCCTGGGCCACACTTTGCCCAATACGACCATAATCATGATACTGCTCGCGTTCTCGGCGTATGACGCCGTAATGGTGTACAAGGGCCTCCTCGGCAAGATAATAAGGTCCCTGGGTCCCCCCAAGCCCCACGGTGAGAGGGCCCAAAAAGCCGCAGATACGTTGCTCGGCTTCGTGGTGCGTATAGGCGACTCGGCCCTCGGCATGGGCGACGTAGTGATGTACTCGCTTGAGATATCGCTCCTCTACTTCATGTTGGGGCTGTTTGGCGCGATTCTCAGCGCGCTCGGCATACTGGTAGGCCTGGCAATCACGTTCAAGGTCCTCCTGGCGAGACACGGCTACGCGCCTGCGCTGCCCATACCGCTCGTACTGGGAATGAGCCCATTGCTACTCCTTGCATGGTAGGCGCGCCCACCCTTTTCAGGGGCTATGGGCCGTCAATGCCCCGTCACTCCTGCCCTAGGGTAGCCCGTGGGAATGCTGGCCATAGCTGGGCACTCGAGGGAACGCGAAACGTGTGCGCCTACAGCCTAGGCCGTTGTGAGCCTATGCCCTGTATGACTCCCCAACGGACATGATGCAGGCCCCAAAATACAATAAGCAGCGTGCAGCGCCGTGGATGCGCGTCTCCCTGGCGGATGAGGAGGCGTACGCTATCTCGGACGTGCACCTGGGCTCTCCAAGTTCCAACATAGCCGTGTTGAGGGATTGCTTAAAGTCCCTGTCGCCACGCGTGCTCATAGTTGCTGGAGATCTATTCGATGACGAGCACAGGCCTGTTGACGTAGACGAGTTCGCGCTCCTCATGTCCCGCTTCATCAGCGCCCTGGGCGTTTCCCCCAGGGTACTGATAGCGTCTCTGAGCTCCTCCTCGCACGATCCCCTCGTGGGGTCGTACATGGGCACGATCGGAACGGCCGAGGTCAGGGCGTGCAACTGTCCGGTATTGATAAGCGGGGGCATAAACGCCTTAGTGCTTCACGGAGACCTGGTGGTAAGGAACGGCGTCATGGCCTACGTGTTGGAGTCCGTGGCGCCTGGCACAATGGGGAGGAGGGCCAGGAGGCGCCTAGGCGTCGGCGACGCGTGGGTGGTCTATGGGCATAGCCACGTGCCCCTGTTGAACCCTCGCCTGGCCCTCCTAAACCCCGGCCCATGGAAGGTTTACGGCGTGCGTAGGAAAAGGGGATTCGTGGCGCTTCTCGGCCCCCACGTAGCGCGCCGGGTTTGCCCATAACGTGTCGGCGAGGCCTGGCCCCCGTAGCATGGCAGATGGGCCCCGAGGGAGGGATACCGCGGGGGCCCCACATCCGATGCGGGGGAATCATTATAAATGTGTCGAGTCCCAACGCCGTGTCGTTCGAAAGGCTTGTGGCTATAGGACTCGTAGTGGTGTCGGCCCTATTCATACATGGGTTCTGGAACGCCGTTATCCAGAGGCACTGTATGGGCATACTAATCAGCGCAAGTTTCCTGGGCTTGGGCATAGTGGTGTCTGCTATGCTTGTGCTTAGGGGCCAGAGGAGCACCTTGAACTTGGCCTTCCTCCTAGTGGTGGTAGTAATGTACGTAATGGCCATGCTCCTTATGCCGCTGTACGTGCAGAACGTGCTCCTCCCCTCTGGCCTCGGCCTCTGCTAGTGCATCAACAGTCTGAGGACCACTATAATCCCAGCTAACAGGAGTATGGCCAGCGATATGTAGGCGTAGTAGGGCTCGATCATACGTGCAAACCAGGCTACGGCGTCCACGGCGCCCCCATCGCCGGGAACATCTACGCTAGCCCTCGCTTGTGGAGGGACGTCTACGGACACAGTTATGTTGCCGACCGGGGCCCCCATGCGTTTCAACATGTCCCTGACCATGGAACCGTATATGGAGGACAACTCGTAGAAGTAAAGCGATGTGAAGTAGTCCCCGGCCTCTCTATAGTAGTCTCCGTATTCCAGGTAGAGGAGCGGCAGTATGTTGCTGCCGCCCCACCTGGACACGTACCACATGTTGTCCAGAGCCCTCGGCCTAACTACGCCCAGTATACGTTCCCACAGCTCCTCGCCTATGCGGCCAACCGTGATGAGGTTCATGCGCGCACTGGCGTCGGCTATGACCTCCAACGACAGGGCTATAGTGGCAGCGTACCTCCCCTCGTTGAATGCCTCCATGGCGTACCTTATCAAGGTCTCCATACGGGTCAGGGGTCCGCTTGCGACGCCTACAAGGCTGTACAGGTATGAGTACACAGAGCGGGCGTACTCGAAATATACAAGGGCCAGGTCCTCTAGGTATTGTGGGGGTATGGGAGAGCCGCCACGTAGGCCCCTTATGGCGGTGACCCAGTCCGGAAGCGTTATAGCCCTGGCATATGCAGCGGCCACCTCGTCCCGCGTGCGTTCCTGTGCGTCCAGTATTATACGCACCTCGTACACGCGCCTATATATGGCCACAAGTATGTCCAGGTTAGCCGTCGTGACGTTCATGGCGTCTAACGATCCTGCCACCTCGTCTGCAATGCTTTTGGCAATTCCCAACGGGTTCGGCACAGAATCGATGTTATCTGTGAGATACCTGTTGAGCGAGGAGAAGATGAGGCTTGCAGCAGTGTAATATCTTTCCTTCCCCACAAGCTCGCCCAAGTTGGGCGGCAGGTACCTCTGGCGGAGCTGCGGGGGCACGGTACTGTTGAAACGCGCATATACCAGCTCGAAGAGGAGGCGCCCTACCTCGCGGTACGGCCTCTTATCTATCTCGTCCTCAGATACCTCCCTAACGCGCAGGGCCACTCCCGTCAATTCCCTTATGGCGTCCTCTATTGTGAGGACAGGCACGACCCTTATAGACCCCGTAGCCTCGCCCTGCTGTCCGTATGGGACCAACAGACGTTTGAACCCGGCCCTTTCGGCGGCCCTGGCCTTTGCTCCAACGCCGCCTACTGGCCCAATGAGCCCATCTGGCAGTATTATGCCTGTCATAACAGTGTCGTTCCTCATGGGAGTCCCGGTGAGTAGGCTGTACATGGCCACTGCAATGTAACCGCTCGCGGAGGGGCCGCCCACGGCGGCCTCGAGACCCCTAACGGACACCAGGAACGTTATGTTGTCCAGGTCCACGTTGGCCACCCTTGACGCCACAAAGGCCGCCACCTGCGCCGAGGGGCCGAACCCCTCGCCTGTTTCCGGCACGGCGGCCACGTACACCGAACCATTGCCGTATCTGAGCGCGCTTATGGATATGTCCACCACAGACCCCTCTCCGGTGCTTGACACGGCAAGGCCATGGATGGTTATGCTGTCCACGGGCGCCGCAAGGATCGCCGCAGTGCCCATCACAGCCAGGAGCAGCAATATGAGCATCATAGCAATGCAACATCCTTAATCAATAACTTTTTCCCTTACTCTCATGAAGAGGTCTTTGACCACCGTGGACCTGATGGCCGTTGTGAGGGAGCTAAAGCCGTTGGTGGTCAACGGGTACGTTGACAATATATACGTGTATGATGGCTCGGTCATATTTAGGGTGGAGAACAGGGGCGACAAGCTGTACCTAGTGGCTAACAGCCACCGCCTATCCCTCATCTATAAGCTGCCCCAGTACACTTATAAGGGGGCTGAAACCCTTAGGGGGCTTATCAGGGACGAGAAGGTGACTGGTATCGAGCTTCCCAGGTTCGACAGGATAGTGAGGATCGACGTAGGCAGATACAGCATGTTCGTGGAACTGGTAGAACCGTTCAACATAGTGGTGGTGGAGAACGGCAGGATCCTGTGGAGCCTCAGGAAGTATAGGGGGAAGGATAGGGTCGTGGTCGGCGGACGCGAGTACTCTATGCCGCCCCAGAACTTCGCGGATCCCCTTTCGGCGACCCCCGACCACGTGGATGAGCTGGTCAAGAGGTACGGCAACCCTACGCGTGCCCTGGCGAGGGGGCTGGGCCTCGGCGGCGAGGTCGCCAATGAGGTGATCGCGCGTTGCCCCTCTTGCGGCCCCGAGGAGCTGTTGGATACCGCGAGGCGCGTGATATTAAACGTCAGGGACGGCCCATTGTCTCCCACGGAGTACCTGGAGCAGGGACGGCCCATCTCGGTCGTCCCACTGGAATACGTGCACTTGGAGGCCAAGGCAACCGAAAAGGTCAGGCATGACACCTTCAACAGGGCTGTGGACGAGTACTTCCAGAGGCTGGAGATATACGAGGACGTGGAGAGGAGGGTCCGCGAGGTGGAGCAGGAGAGGCGACGGATAGAGGCCGCCATCAGGGACATAGAGGAGAAGATCGCCGAGTATTCCAACGCGGCTGTGGGGCTGAGGGAGGCCGCGCGGAGGCTCCTCATGGACAGGGAAAGGCTCTCCCAGGCGATGGAGGAGATACAGAGGCTCTTGAGGTCTGGCGGGGGGCCGAGGACGGGCGGGCTTGAGGTGGGGGGCGTCAAGGTGCTCGGTGTGGATTACGTCAAGAGGCTCGTCGAGGTGGACCTTGGAGGGGTCAAGGCGACTCTACGTATGGGCGAGACTGTCGGTGCGGCGATCAAGAGGCTCTTCGAGGAGGCCAAGACCTACGAGGAGAAGGCCAGGAAGGCCGGGGAGGCGCTTTCAGCGCTCCGGGAAAGGCTGCGCAAGGCCGAGGAAGAGGCTGCAAGGAGGGCCGAGGAGGCAAGGGCCTCTAGACGTAGGGCTGCTCAAAGGGAATGGTTCGAGAGGTACAGGTGGACCGTCACATCCCTTGGAACGCCGGTGCTCGGCGGAAGGGACGCATCCCAGAACGAGGCCCTAGTAAGGAGGCACCTGAGGGACGACTACCTCTTCTTCCACGCGGATGTGCCGGGGGCAGCGGCGGTGGTGGCGCCCCCTATTTCAGAGCCGCTGGACATATATGAGGTTGCCCAGTTCGCAGCGGCGTATAGCAGGGCCTGGAAGGTTGGTATACACTCAGTGGACGTGTTCTACGCCCGTGGCGAGCAGGTCAGCAAGTCGCCTCCCCCGGGCCAGTACTTGCCACGGGGCAGCTTCATGGTGTACGGGAAAAGGGAATGGATTAGGAACGTTAGGCTGGAGCTGGGCGTGGGCGTTAGGCGGGACGAAGACGCTGAACGGATAGTGGTCGCGCCCCCAAGGGCCATTGGCGTGCTCGCAGAGACGTACGTGGTAGTGGTGCCCGGCAACAAGGAAAGGGGGGACGCTGCAAGGGATGTGCTCCGGGCGCTCAGGGCCAGGGTCCCGTTGGACGAGGTTGTACAGGCATTGCCGGGCCCCCTACGTCTGGCCAGCGTGGGCAAGGGCGACCCGCGTAGCTGGGACGAAGTAAAGTCTCTGTTCGCCAGGCTGTGAGTAAACAATTTATATTTTAGGGGGCTTCTGCACGATGATAGGCGAGTACCTCAGAGAGCTTATGCTGGAGATGTACCTCGTCAATGCGGGCCTCAAGCAGTCCTCGGACCTCGACTCCGTCATGGAAAAGTACTCCGGCCTTTTCGACGAGAAGTCCGTAGCCGACTCCCTCCTCAACGTGAGGGACGTCAATAGCAGGAACGTGGCGAGGATATTGTTTAGTGGACACATGAACTACGTGACGAGGCACGTATTGAGGGAGCTCCACAACGCCGAGCTCAACACCCAGGTGGCGGTGCTGGGCAGGAGGGTCCCCTTCAGATCGATAATGCCCATGGTCATGTCGGAAAACGACAGGAATGTCCGTAACAAGTTGTACGAAGCGCGCCTCGAGGCGTTGAGGAACAACTTTAACCCGATCCTCGAGGAGCTGTGGAACAGGAGGGCAAGGGCTGTGCGTAGGTTCGGCTTCAACAATTACCTACATGCGTGCAGCTTCGTAAACGGCGTGGACTACTCGGCTTTACGTCACCTAGTTATGCCGATACTGGACTCCACGGACCGCACCTACTACGACAAGATGGACGAGCTGTTGATAATAAGGGGAGGCATATCGCTCCAAGACGCCAATAGGGCCGACGTGGTGTGGGCGCTTTCGGGATCCGGCCTAATCCCAGGCAAGGTGGACCTGGTCGCGCTTATGGAACGCGTAGCGAGCTCCATGGGACTGTCTCTCAGGGGCATAACGGTGGACCACGAGCGCCGGGAGGGGAAGACGCCCAGGGCCTTCGTAGCGCCTGTGGATCCTCCGGACGATGTGAGGCTTGTGGTTAGGCCCCATGGAGGCCTGGGCGACGTCACATCGGCGCTCCACGAGCTTGGCCACGCGCTGCACTACGCCTACATGGACCGGGGCCTCCCACCGCAGTCCAGGTGGGGTGGGGACCGGGGACTCGCCGAGACCTTCGCCTTCCTCTTCGAGCATGTGGCCCTCGAGCCGCTGTTCGCCGAGGCCGTGCTGAGGGTGAGGGACCTCGACGAGTATCTCTACGTGGCCTACCTCGCCTACTTGCACCTTGTCCGTAGGTACACGGCCAAGCTCCTGTACGAGGTCAGGGCACATAAGGGGGTCCCCACAGGCGCGTTGGGCCGGCTCTACAGGTCCACGCTGGAATCCGCGCTGTATTATTATGTCGCCGAGGAGGAGGCCTTGGCGGACGTGGACGAATGCCTGTACACCGGCGACTATCTGAGGGCCTGGATCTTCGAGGCGATGATGCGCAGTTTCCTCAGGAGGCGGTTTGGCGACGACTGGTTCCTCAACAGGGAGGCGGGGAAGTTCCTCGTGGACATGTGGCGCCGCGGATTTTCAATAGACCTGGACTCTGCGTTGAGGGAGATGGGGCTCAAGTCCCTTGACGTGACGCCCCTAGTGGAACAGTTCTCCATTCTGGCCAAGCTGTAGTGGGCTCTTCCCCTCGCGTAGGAGGAGGGCGAAGACGAGGGCGAGCAGCGCGGACAACAGGAGGAGCGACGCGCCGAGGAACAGGAGCCTCCAATCGTTCAGGGCAAGCCACAGCGCGAGGGCAGCGATGCCTATGGAGAACACGCCCAACGTGCCCGTGGAGGGGCTAGCCATTTTCAGACCCGTAGAACGCACACGCATGCAACTCTTGAGGTGCCCTATGTCCTGGAAACATAGCAACCGGCGATCCCCCGGGCTTTTCGGGATTGGCGTCCCCAGGCCCCGCCATGTTCCAGACTACCAGGACATATATAAGCGTGTTTTGCTGGGCGCCGCCACTACGTCATGGGGAAACGCGTTGGGCCTAATCGGTCTGGACGTGGCTCTACGTTTCGCCGCATGAAAACCTTAAAATGTACTGTGCATACATGTTCATGAGCATATACTTTTCCCTATTCCTGGCACTTGCAGTAGCGGTGCCCGCGGCCAGCGGCCTCGTGATTGTGGACCAGTTCACGTTCAACGACGTGGCCGAGGTATACGTAATGCGCAGCGATCAGTGGCTGCTGTGCCGGACTCATGCCGTGGTCGTCGGCGTCAAGGCGTTGACCCCCATGTTCGTGGACACTGTCAAGGTCAGGTTCGAGTTCGTTGAGGGCCTCGCGACGCGCGTGTATGTGCGTACGAGGGCGCTCGACGCATCGCTGGAGTTGGGGCCGGGCGACGAGGCCGAGTGGACCTTCACGGCGCGGTACTGTCCCAGGGCCAGGGAGGACCCACTGGTGTTCATGACCCTGTGGGTCTACAACAATGTGTCCTCGCCCATAGTGTTGAGGTACGCCATTGGGAGGGTCCTCCCAAAGACGGTGGAGGACCTGTTGAGGGAGAACGCCGAGCTTGCCAGGGCAGTTGACAGGCTCGAGGCAGAGCTGAAGGAGCTTAAACGTGAGTATGCGGAGCTCGAACGGAAGTATGTGGCGTTATTGGCCTCGTACAGCGAGCTGCGCGGCAACTACACTAGCCTAACAGAGGCACACGCAGAGTTGTCCCGTCGCTATGCGGACCTGAGGGACAGGTACGAGGAGTTGCTGACGGAACGCGCAGAGATCGAGGAGAGGGCCCGTAGCCTTGTCAGGGACTTGGAGAGCATGGAGGCGCGCTACGGGGAGCTGCTCATACGGTTCTCCCAGTACAATGCCACTGTGGCGGCGGAGATGGAAAACCTTAGGGGAATAATAACTATGCTCAGGGCGAACAACACGGCGCTGTTGGACCGATTGAGGGAAGTGGAGAGGGGGTACGCTGAGCTCTACGAGAGCTATAGGCGCCTACTGAACAACTATACGGAGCTCCGCCTAGCATACTCGGCTGAGAAGGCACGCCTCACGAGCACGATCGAAGGCCTGCAAACGCGGTTGAGGGAGACCGAGGCCGAGAGGAGGTCCCTCATGGCCCGCATGGAGATGTTGATGGGGGACCTGTCATTCCTGAGGACGCTCTCGGTGGTGCTCGCAGTGGTCGCCTCGCTTATGGTCACCATATACGTGCTCTACAAGAGGGGCATAGTCATCGGGGTGGGGCAGCGCGGCGAGGAGGCGGGCGGGAAGGACGATCCCCCAGAGGAGAAGGCGCGGGGGGACGACGACCCCAAGTACGCCTCATAGGACACAATTTTTCTATCCCATGGCACCACACATCATGTGATCAGCGTTGTGCTACCCACCTACAACGAGGCTGACAACGTGCCTATAGTGCTGGCCAGGCTCAGCGACGCGTTGAAGGGACGAGAGTTCGAGGTGGTGGTGGTGGACGACGCGTCGCCTGACGGCACGGCGACAGTTGCCGAAAGGGCAGCGGAGAACCTAGGCATCAGGGCTGTGGTGATCAGGAGGCCGGGCAAGCTGGGCCTGTCAAGCGCCATAATGCACGGGATCATGCATGCGAGGGGCGACATAGTCGTGGTCATGGATGCGGACCTTCAGCATCCCCCGGAAAAGGTGCCCGAGCTGGTCGAGGCCATCTTTGAGGGCGCGGACATAGCTATAGCGAGCAGGTACGTTCCTGGCGGCGGGGTGGAGGGGTGGCCCCCGTATAGGCGCCTGGTATCGCGGGGCGCCGTCGTGCTCTCGAGGCTGCTGATAGATAAGGCAAGGCCTGTCAGGGACCCAGTGAGCGGGTTCTTTGCGCTAAGGAAGGACGTGGTGAGGGGCGTGGACATTAGGCCGAGCGGCAGCTACAAGGTGCTCCTAGACATATTGGCCAAGGGCCGCTACGAGCGCGTGGTGGAGGTACCTTACGTGTTTGGTCATAGGTATAGGGGGAGGAGCAAGCTCGGCATGGGCACAATACTCGGGTTCGTGTTGCAGGTCCTCAAGCTTTCCGGGTGGAGACCCCTGAAGTTCGCCGCGGTTGGGTCCACTGGGGTAGCAGTGGCCATGGCCGTGCTTTACCTAGCTGTGGACCGTCTGGGGGTCCAACCGTTGCTGGGCGGGCTCATAGCCGTGGAGACGTCCATACTCAACAACTATGTTCTCAACAGGCATTGGACCTTTAGAAGCGGCGTGGGCTTCGTGGAGGGCTACCTCAAGTACCACGCCGCAGTCGCGTTGGGGGCCGTCACCAATTACGCGGTGTACAGCGCTCTGGTACTCCTGGGGATAAGCATCTACGTTTCCTACATTGTGGGAGTGGCCTGCGGCTACCTGGCCAACTACCTGATGAGCGAGGCGTTCGTGTTCAGGAAATGAGGGTGCTAGTCATGGGCTGCGGCAACATTGGAAGGTACGTGGCCCACACGCTTGCCGCGTCCCACGAGGTCCACACCGTGGATCCCAGGCCGGTGGACTGTCCCAATAGGATTGCGGAGATTGGCGACCAGGAACTGAAGAAGTTCGACGTCGTCATAGGCGCACTGCCCTCAGGGATCGCATTCAGGGAGGCGAGGCGCGTGCTTGGCTTGGGGGTGCCCATGATAGACGTGGCCTACTATAGGGAGGACCCCATGGAATTGGCGGGCATCGCCGAGTCCAGCAACGTGGCGTATGTCCCAGACGCAGGCCTTGCCCCCGGCCTCAGCAATATGTTCGCCGGGATGCTCGTGGCGCTGGGCAACATAGACGTGCGTATATACGTTGGCGGTGTCCCCGAGAGGCCCGTAGGCCCCCTAGGATACGTCCCCACCTGGAACGTCGAGGACCTACTGGAGGAGTACACGAGGGACGTGCGGATAATAAGGGGAGGCAAGGTCGAGTACGTGGAGCCTTTGACGGGCCTGGAGCTGGTCGACACGCCATTCGGCGCCATGGAGGCATTCTTTACGGATGGCCTAAGGACCATGCTGGCCACGCTGGGAAGCAAGACGAGGGACATGTTCGAGAAGACGCTGAGGTGGCCCGGACACGCGGATAAGGTGAGGCTCCTCCTCGAGCTGGGCCTCCTTGGTGACAACGACCTGGACGGGTGTACGCCTAGGAAGGTCATGGCGCGCCTCATGGGGGACATGAGGAGCAACGTTAGGGACCTGGTGTACATGAAGGTGGCCGGCGACAGGGACACATACGAGATGTGGATGCGTGGGAACGGTTGGACCGCAATGCAGGCGGCCACGGGCACGCTAAGCGCGGTCCTGATCGGCCTTGTACGCGGACTCAAGCCCGGGATATGGCCGGTGGAGCTCCTTGCGGACAGGATACTAGACGACGTTGTGGCGGAGCTGAGGCGCAGGGGCGCCGTGGTTATAAGTATGCGAAGTGGGGCGGCCCTGCAGGGCGTGGCCGGGCACCGCCACAAACGATAAAACGTGGCGCATCGACTGTCCCAATGATCCGGGCCCACCTGTTCATAAGGGGGAAAGTGCAGGGGGTGTTCTTTCGCCAGCATATGGCTGAGGAGGCCACGCGGCTGGGCCTCACAGGTTGGGTGCGTAACTTGCCCGATGGGCGTACTGTGGAGGCGGTAGTAGAGGGGCCCGAGGACAAGGTCCGGCTGCTCGTTGAGTGGGCTCACAGGGGCCCTCCCTTGGCCAGGGTTGAGAGCGTTGAGGTTGCCTGGGAGGAGTACAGGGGGGAATACAGGGAGTTTAGGATTCTGCCAACGCCAAGGTGATAACCCGATAGGCCCCCACGCTCCGGGCAACCCCATCATGTCGAGGGGAAAGGCCGCCCATAGCCGGGCGCTTCAAAACTTGGCACGTTCGAAGAGGCGTGGGTCTCGGTCCCTGGGACGAGTGGCGTCTATCCCGACCTTATATGTGAGGCCCTCGGCGTTGAGCGCAGTTGGGTCCAGGGTAGAGCCCCTCGCATACGGCACTACTACTAGCCCCCTGTCTGCCCTGAACCTGGTCGCTATGGCCCACTCCACGCTGTGGGGGTTATCCACATCTATGTCGTCGTCAACCACTACTACATGTTTGAGGGATGGGTGGGCCGCGAATGCGGCCATTATGGCGTTTTTTGCGTCGCCCTCTACGCCGGCTCTGATGGACACCACGGCGTGGAGCCAACCGGCGCCGCCGGGCGTCAACCTAACGGCGGTCACTTGGGGCACCACCCTCCTCACCGAGTCCCATATGGCGGCCTCTTTCCACAGCCCCATGAGGTTCCTGTGCTCGGCCCCCGCGGGGAGCACGTAGTTGACCATGGGGGCATTCCTGAGGACGTATATGCGGGATAGGCGTACGACGGGCTGCATCCTCACCAAGTCGTACGTGCCCAGTATGTCCACGAAGGGGCCCTCCTCTGCGTCCTCCAGCGTTACGAAACCCTCCATTATCACTGTGGCGCCGTAGGGCGCCACAGCGCCGTTTTCCAGACGAACCACCTTTAGCTTGCCCATGAACGCGCCCGCCATGTCTAGCTCGCTTATATTCGGCGGCGGCGACATGGCTGCTGCGAAGAGCACGGCGGGGTGCATGCCCCACGCTATAGCCACGGGCAGCTCCATGCCCCTCTTCCTAGCCGCGACTATCATGGAGTGTAGGTGTCTGGGCACTACCCTCACGACCACCTTATTGGGCCCCACAGGCGAGACCCTGTGCACCGACGCGTTGACCCTCTCCTCCCATACGCCTACAATCACGTCGCTGGTTATGTACCTCCTCGCCTCGTCCCTATAGTACCTCGCCAAAGGCAAGTCCAAAACGCTGTCAATGGCCCTATACTCGTCCGTCCATGACGACGCCTCTTCTGTGTATCTGCTCCCCGTTGCCCTGGACTCAGCCGCAAGGAGGCTCCTGTACAGCTCCTCGTCGCTGGACGCGCCGAAGACGAACCTCACCTTCTCGCGCGTGTCCACTAGGTTCGCTATACCGTCTATACCCCCTTGTAGGCCCCTGAAAAGGGGCGCAGACCTGCCCTCGCTGGAGGCTATGATGCGCGCTATTTCCAGGTCCAGGTCCACGGGCCGCCCCATTGGCTCGACTGGGAAGCGTCCAGCCATTACCTCCACGAAGTCTGCCAGACGCGCGTCCATGTATGTGCGCCGCCCAAAAGTAATATTTGCTTTACTTAAAACGTTCATGGTGGTCGTCATGGAAAGGCGCGACTACGGGCTGCTAGCCGTTCTGAACGACGTGGCGCGCCGCAACGCGTTCACGCGCGACATAATAAGGGGGCTCATGGACCTGGACTGCGACGCGGACGTCATCGTTATAACGAATTCCGGCCCCACGTTCTCTGCCGGCCTAGACCTGAGAGAGCTGGTCGGCCCTCCTGAGAGGGTCAGGGACTACCTCCACTCTGTCCATGGGCTGGTCCGGAGGATCGTGAACTGTGATGCGAGGATCGTGGCGGTGCTCAACGGCGACGCATATGGATTCGGCGTGGAGTTCACGTACTTCGCCGACCTAGTGGTCGCGTCTAGGGAGGACATAAGGCTGTCGCTGCAGGGCGTGGCCCTTGGGGTGCTTCCCCCCTACACGCTGGCCCTTGGGGGCGAGCTCCTCGGGTATGCGGCTGTTAGGGCCCTCCTGTCCGCACCCTTGGACGCCAGGCGTGCCCAGATGTTGGGCCTGGTGCACATCATTGGGGACTTCGACCCGACTAAGGACATGTTCAGGGTCCCACGACACGTTAGGGGACTTGTCTCGGCCAGGCGTGCCCTGGCCGGCAAGATAGATAGGGCTCTTGGAACCCTAGAAGAACTGGCGCGCGTGGCGAGTGGGACCCCCACGAGGCAGCTCATCGAGAGGTTTCTGGAGAAGGGGCGTTAACGGCCCAGCAACTTTATATTGCGGTACGGCCGCCGCGTCCATGGACGAGAAGACGTATATGGAGTTGTTGGACAGGGCCTACAGGATAGTCTCGCCTAAGGTCCAAAGACGGTCCGAAATACCGAGGTTAAGGGTGCAGCAGGTCGGCCGTAAGACCGTTGTGGCGAACTTCAACGAGGTCGTGGAGAGACTCAACAGGGATGCCGCCCACATAGCCAAGTTCTTCATGAGGGAGCTCGCGATTCCCGGCACTGTAGAGGGAAACTCCCTGGTCCTCCACGGCGAGAAGAGCCCAAGAATACTTGAGGCCGTGTACGAACGCTACATAAAGTACTACGTGGTGTGCCCCGTATGCAACAGTATAGACACCGAGCTGAGAAAGGAGGGGAGGATATACGTGATGAAGTGCACGGCTTGTGGGGCAACCAGCCCCGTGCGGCCGCTATAGGCCCGCCTCCATGGCCTCCCTTACAGCCAGGCTCAGCCTATTTACCCCTATCTCTATCTCCTCAAAGCTGGGATAAGTGAAGTTCAGCCTCATGGTGTTCTGGCCCGTCCCATCCACGTGGAACGCAGCTCCGGGAACATAGGCAACCCTGTACTTGACTATGGCGGCCTTGAGTAGGGAGCGGGCATCTATGCCGCTGGGCAGGGTCACCCATATGAACATGCCCCCAATAGGCTTGGTCCACTGGACGCCGTTGGGCATGTGCCTTTCAAGGGCGCTTAGCATGGCGTCGCGCTTACGCCTGTAGAGTTCCCTCACCCTTGGGACCGTCCTCTCTATGATGCCCCTACGTAGGGCCTCCAAGAGAAGGTACTGGGACAGCGTAGAGGTGTGCAGGCTCACGGCCTGCTTGGCGAGGGACAGCCACCTGACCACATCCCCACTCGCCAAAACCCAACCCACCCTAAGCCCAGGCACGAAGATCTTGCTGGCTGTGCTCAGGTATATCACGCGCCCCTCCTCGTCGAGCGCCTTGAGGTGGGGCGGCGCCGAGCCCTCGAAGACGTAGTAGCTGTAGGGATTGTCCTCGATTACATATATGTCGTACCTAGAGGCCAGTTCAAGCAGGTGTTTGCGCCTCTCCACGCTCATCGAGATGCCTGTCGGGTTCTGGGCCGTGGGCACAGTGTATATCAGCTTGACTTTGCCCCCGCCAGAATATATGGCGCGGAGCCTTTCCTCGAGTACGTCGGTCCTCATGCCCTCATCGTCCATGGGTATCCCCACTATGCGCGGACCATACACGCTCCAGGACTGGAGCGTGGCAAGGTACGTTGGGTTTTCCGTAATCACTGTGTCGCCCTCATCTATGAATACCCTGCCTATGAGCTCTATGGCCTCCTGCGACCCAACGGTCACCAATACGCTGTCCGGCCCGTCGACCCTCATGCCGTCCCTTGCGGCGAACCTCACCAGCTCTTCGCGTAGCTCCACGATCCCCTCGGTTAGGCTGTATTGGAGCGCCCTATCGCCGTACTTCTCTATGACGTCACGTGAGATCTCCTTTATCTCGTCCCGGGGAAAAGTCGAGGGGTCGGGCAGACCGCCGCCGAAAGAGATCACGTCCTGGGAAATCCATTTGAGTATCTCCCTAATGTCATTGGCCTTCATCCGTATCGCGCGCCTGGACAATAGCTCCTCTCTCATCGTAGAGCATCCACTGACAATTTAATAAAGGTTGGGTGTCGCCCCTGGAACCCCTGGACGGTTCAGCCGAAGACGCCGCCCGTCACAACGTTACCTACTCCAACCCATCATCATCCGTCATAGTGCCCGTCCTGGCATATTACTTTTTGGCCACGTTGTACAGGACCACCCTTTCAAGCGAGTACGTTCCTTGGCGTCTCCTGTAAACGTACATGACCGCGGTCCCCTTTATCAGGTGCACGGCCCCCGTGACCTCTCTTAGCCCGCCGTTGTCCACCTCTATGAGGGGAAGCGCGTTGAACACGTCCCCGTCGGACGCCGACAGATATATGTCTATGCGCGTCATTACTATGTCGTCCCCGTCCCTGCGCACCGCAGACTCTAGGAACACGGGCGACTCGGCGTTGACCACGTCCACCTGTATGCCAAGCCCCCTCGCTATGCCGGTCACCTTGCTTACTGTTTCCTCTACCTGTTCCCTGTTGGGCAACGGGACTATAAGTATCGCTGGCGGTATGGTGGTTATCATCTGTTTCCTTGCTTTACGGGCTTAAATGTTTTGGGACCTCTGTACAGCAGGCCCGCCAGCGTTCCAAGGAGGAGCCCAGCAACAATGCTGGCTGGCACCACAGCAGGCATGCCAAAGAGCCCCGGGTCCACGACTATTTTCGCGGTGCTGTTGGAAGTCCCCGCGTGGACTGCATCCCCCCCAAACCTGGCCACGACGGTGTACACGCCGCTGTGGTTCA
>JALWZH010000016.1 GCA_027002815.1 Thermoproteales archaeon
ATATAGTTGTATTAAAAATAATTTTTTTAAATAAATATTTTTTATAATTAATATTATTAATAATTTAATATATAATTCTAATTTCCTGGAATGATTATTAATTATTTAATTTTGAAGTATTTATTCTTTAAAGTTTTTCAGTTTATTACATCAAATTCGATGATCAATAGTTTTATTTTGAAAATAAGAGAGCTAAAATTTAATATTTTCGCTCTACTTGGCGTCTCTGTGTTAGCTTGACCAAGCTAACACGGAGGGAAAATACTCCTGGACTTACGCCTCTTTTCCCTGGATTTATATTAGTACAGTACATGTTTATGTAAAAGAGGGGGACGCGTGATGTCCTTCCCTTAGGTTCTGCTTTACTATAGTTACTATAGTAATATTCCATGTTACTATAGGAATCCGCAACGCTTAATATGGTGTGGCTGCTGCCGTGCGTGGAGCTGAGGAGGTTGACCCTGGAGGAGTACCTGGACATTGTGGCTCCCAGCGGCGCCGTACATGAGTATGTTCCCCGTCGCAATAAGGCCGGCGTCATCACTGTTACCGATAGGTTGGCCGCCCGGGGGGTCCTGTCCATGCCCACTGACGTGATGCGCGTGTTGGCGGGCAAGACGGTTAAAAGGAGGATCTTCATGGCCGGTAATAGGGTTATAGTCGTGTTGGAGGTGTTCGATGGGGGGAGTGGGGATCGGGATAATGAGCCTAGGACTAGGCAGACAAGTGATCGGACTTCTCGCGCCTGACCGCTTAGAACACCTCTATCTGGGTGTACGCCACGGCGTCGCACACCAAGAGGAGGAGCTTACAGTACGCGCACTCTGTTGTGGATCCGCATAGCTTGGCGCATGCCCTGCCACATGTGGCGTCCCTGAACTCGAAGCGTGTGTGGGCCAGCCGCGCGGAGTCTGCGGCGTCCAGGCCCTCTACTATTATCCCTTTGACAAGGCCTTTGTACGTGAGGAGTGCTGGGAGCAGGCCGCGCTTGTCCACTATTATGTATGTGTCCCGGGGCAAGGGCCTGTAGGTGCTCGGCGTGAATACAGCCCCGTCCTCTATGTACGCCGGAAGCCTCCTCACTATTGTGTATATCGGGACGCGGAGCATTTCCCTGATGTACCTAGCCACATGCCTGTTGGCCGCCCCCTGCTCCACCATCACGCCGCTTGGGACGTGGCTGGGAATGCCCTCGAGCATGGCGAGGTCCTCCATGCTGCGCACCCTCAGGAATAGCCTCAGCTTAGGCGTGTCGGGCGGCGGCGCGTCCAGGTCCACCACTAGGAAGTCGAATATTGCTGGGTCCACCGCTATTCCCCCATGCCTCGGCAAGGCCCCTATGAGCACACCGATAGATAGACACCGAGATATTTATCAACATAATACGTAATTTACGGCTCGAAGGAATGCTTAAAATACTCGCGGGACGTGCCGTACGCGTGATACCTATGGCAGCGTACCAGCACCTTTGCCCCAACTGCGGCGGCGTTATAGACTCCGAGCGCCTTGCTTTGGGCCTCCCCTGCAGGGAGTGCCTCTCCGCATACGAGGGGCCGCTTGACCCCGTGAGCGTCGCTAAGGCCCTTAAGCGGCTCGAGAAACTGGACAAGTACCGGCCAGTCCTGGAAATGTATACCCGTTACCAGGAGCTCGACTCGATGTTCAGGAAGGCCGTGGGCTTCCCTATGTGGGGGGCCCAGCGGTTCTGGGCGCGCAGGGCCGTCAGGGACAAGAGCTTCAGCATTGTGGCTCCCACGGGCAGCGGGAAGACGACCTTCGGCGTGGTCCTCTCCCTTTACAGGGCGTCGAGGGGCGGCAAGGTGCTCTTCGTGCTCCCCACCTCAACGCTGGCCATGCAGGTATACGAGCGGGCGGTCAAGTACGCCCAGAGACTGGGCCTCGACGTGCGCGTCGTCACATACAACTCGCTTTTAGGCGAGGCAGAGAAGAGGGAGGCGCTGGAAAAGATCTCTTCGGGGGACTTCGACGTGGCGGTGGTCACCTCCATGTTCCTCCCACGCCACTTCGACGTCCTCTCACGCCACCGCTTCGACCTGGTCTTCGCAGACGACGTGGACAGCATGTTGAAGGCCACCAGCAGGAACATTGACAGGGTGCTAAGGCTGTTGGGCGTCAGCGAGACGGCCATGGCGCTAGCCCTGGAAATGGTGGGCCTGACGAGGCAGTGGGCCAGGCTTGTAAGGATCGGCGACGAGGAGGCCGCCGAGGAGGTCGTCAAGAGGATCGAGGAGCTCAGGGAGAGGCTCAGGAAGGAAAAGGAGCACATGAAGGTAGGCACCTTCATAGCCGCGGGGGCCCTGGCCAAGGCACGTAGGACCGCCAGGCTGTTGCTCTTCAGGGAGTTCCTGGGGTTCGACGTCGGGGGGAGGGCTGAGGGTCTACGCAACATCGTTGACGCTTACGCGGCGCCGGGGAAGACCGACGACGTGACCAACGTAGTTGTGGACGTAGTGAGGAGGATCGGCGGGGGAGGCATAGTCTACGTGCCGACGGACATGGGCAGGGAGTTCGCCTTGAGGCTCTCCGAGGCCCTGAATGGGGCCGGCGTCCGCAGCGAGGCGTTCCTCAAGCCCAAGAGGGGCGTGTTGGAGCGTTTCTCAAACGGCGAGCTGGACGTGCTCGTGGGCCTGGCCACGTCTCGGTCCCCCCTTGTCAGGGGCATAGACCTCCCCCACGTGATTAGGTACGTGGTGTTCGCCGGCATACCGAAGTTCAGGTTTAGGCTGAGGATGGACGAGTTCAACCCGAGCGCCGTGATGACATTCCTCTACAACGTTAGGACGATACTCGACAGGGACAGGAGGCTGCAGGTGGACAGAGCTATTGCGCAGCTGAGGAACATCGTGGGGCACCCGAAGATTGGCGACTTGGTGTCGCGTGCGGCCGCGGGGGAGAGGCTCACGGGCTTCGACAAGTACGTTGTGGACGTGGTGTCCAGGACTGTTAGGCTCGTAAGGGGCCTCGTCTCTGACGAGGAGCTCGTGGAGAGGATCAACAGGGAGCCGGGGGTCACCGTTAGGCTTGAGGGTGGGGAGGCTTGGATCGTGGTCCCCGACATAACGACGTATATTCAGGGCAGTGGGAGGGCGTCCCGTCTCTACGCTGGGGGCCTCACCAAGGGGCTCAGCGTGGTGGTGGTCGACGACGCAAAGGTCTTCGAGGGTCTCAAGAGGGAGTTGAGGCTGAGGTTTGAGGAGGCGACGTTCACCGAGCTGAGCGGCCTGGACCTGGGGAGACTCCTCGCCGAGATCGACGAGGACAGGAAAAAGGTGCGTAAGGTGCTTGAGGGGACGTTCGTAGAGGGCGAGCTCGAGGCCCGGGAACTCATGAGGACAAGGCTCATTGTCGTGGAGTCCCCCACCAAGGCGAGGACCATAGCCACGTTCTACGGCAGGCCCAGCAGACAGATAGTGGGGGGACTCAACGTCTACGAGGTGAGCACTGGGGACAGCATAACCCTCGTGGTCGCGTCCATGGGCCACGTGGTGGACCTCCAGAACAACCTCACCGAGAAGGACTACGATAGGTTGAAAGGCATAGTGGACGAGTTTGAGGATAGGTACGCCGTGCTGAGGACGCCCCGGGGCTTCGTGCCCGTATATAACACCATAAAGAGGTGCGGGCCCAAGACGGAGACAGACGACATCGAGAGGTGCCCCGACACCGGGTCGAGGCCCCTCGATTCCAGGGGCATCATAGACGCTTTGAGGGACATATCCATGGAGGTGGACGAGGTCTATGTCGGCACAGACCCCGACGCGGAGGGGGAGAAAATAGGCTGGGACATAACCCTGTTCCTCAAGCCGTACGTGCCCAATATAAGGCGCATAGAGTTCCACGAGGTCACTCGGCGCGCTGTCATGAACGCCATCGCGAACCCACGCTCGGTTGATTACGCCATGGTCAAGGCCCAGTTGGTCAGGAGGATCGAGGACAGGTGGATAGGCTTCGGACTGAGCAACGTGCTCCAACGCGCCTTCGATGCGAAGTGGCGGCTCTCAGCAGGGCGCGTGCAGACCCCCGTGCTCGGCTGGGTAGTGGAGAGCTACATGGAGGCCCAGAGGGGGCACAGGTACATGTTGATGTTGGTCTCAGACGGCGTGTCGATGCCGTTCGAGCTGCCGGGCGACGTAAACGCGCTTAGGGCCGTAAAGAGGCTGGCAAGCGAGGGGAAACTCGCCGTTGAGGTTAGCAGGACCAGCGTCGAGAGGGCTGCTGTGGCCCCGCCGCCCCCGTACACCACGGACACGTTACTGCGCGATGCGTCGCAGAGGCTTAGAATCGGAGTTGACAGGGCCATGGAGGTGGCGCAGGACCTCTTCGAGCTGGGCCTCATAACCTACCACAGGACCGACAGCACCAGGGTGTCCGCTGTGGGCATAGGCGTGGCGAGGGAATACGTGGCCAGGCGGTTCGGGGAGGCCAAGTTCAGGGCCAGGACCTGGGAGCACGGCGAGGCGGGCGCGCACGAGGCCATAAGGCCCACAAGGCCCATGGACGTCGAGGAGCTCAGGGGCCTGATAAACGCCGGGGTCATACAGGCCGTGGTCAGGCCCACCCCGCTACACTACGCCATGTACGACATGATATTCAGGAGGTTCATAGCGAGCCAGATGAGGGAGGCCGTGGTTGTCAGGGCCACGTATAGGGTCAAGGCGCTGGACCAGGAGACCGTGGTGGAGAGGGTCGTGTCCGTCGAGGAGGCGGGCTTCCTGGAGGCGTACCCCATAATAGAGGTGGAGGGCGAACTCCCCGAGGGGGTCCACAGGGTCAGGCAGGTCGAGGTGCTGGGCAGAGTGCCCTGGACGAGGCTGAGGACCCAGAGCGACCTCATACAGATGATGCGCGAGCGGGGCATAGGGAGGCCCAGCACGTACTCGAAAATAGTGCAGGTACTGATGCGGCGCAGGTACGTGAAGCCCATCGGCCGCTTCATGTCCATGATGCCCACTAGGATGGGCCTACGCGTGTACACGTTCCTCAGCGAGGAGAGGAGCCCAAGCGGGCTACATTATAGGGAGCTGGTCTCCGAGGAGAGGACGAGGCTCGTGGAGAGGCTCATGGACGAGGTCGAGAGAGGGCAACGCGACTATATTGAGGTCCTGCAGGAGCTCCACGACGAGGTGGCCTCATACGGCCTCTTCTGACTCTACTCCTCGGCCTCCACCTCCTCGGCCGTCTCCCCCACCTCGCTCACGTAGAGGACTCCGAGCTCCCTAAGCGTGCCGTATAGGCGCTCGACCGCGTCCTTCACGTCCCTCTCCCTCTTGGCCCCAGTACACACGATCTTGCCCGAGCCAAATATCAGTATGACCACCTTTGGGTCCCTCATACGGTAGATGAGTCCGGGAAACTGCTCGGGCTCGTACATCGAGTCCTCCAGCATCAGGGCGGCCCTCTCCAAGTCCACCTCAGCGAACAGGTTGCCGGATGCCACTATGTTCTGTATCTGTATCTCCGGGTTGAAGGGTACGTGTGCCCCATGGTCGTTGAGGAGCTTTATGAGGACCTTGATCGCGTTCCTCAGCTCGTCCTCGCTCTTGGCGCCGGTGCACACCATTTTGCCGGTCCTGAATATGAGGGCCGATATGCGGGGCCTACTTAGACGGAGTATGAGGCCGGGAAACTGGTCCGGGTTATATTCAGCCTGGTGGAGGGACTCGGCGAGGCCTTCGAGGTCCAGGTCCACGCCGAGGTTCACAGTGGCGACAATGTTTTCCACCTTATACGTGGGCCTAATAGTGGACATGACGTGACCATTTTAAAAACCTGCTTAAAAATGTTACCGTTAAGATTATAAGCAGATACCTCTATGGGCTCATGGGAGGGAAGAAGAAGCCGACCATATCCCAGCTCGTCAAGAAGGAGGAAAAGCAGAAGCCCCAGCAGAGGCAGGTCAGGAAGGGCGAGGAGGGGGCCAAGAGCCGCATAGCCCTCATAGACCAAAAAGTTATGGACGACATTGTGAGGGAGGTGGTCAACTGGGACCTGGTGACCCCGTACCAGGTGGCCTCTAAGTACGGGATAAAGATGAGCGCGGCCCAGAAGGTGCTGAGGTCCCTTCACGAGGGGGGCAAGCTCGTCCTAGTAGCGCGAGGACACCGCGAGGAGATATACGTTTCCCGGAAGGCGTACGAGAAGTTCTACTCTGGGTAGGGATCACCGGCTTCCCCTACGCCTAAGGTTGACCACGTTGAGCTCCGTTACTTCCACTATGCCTGCCATGTCCAGCGCGTTGAGCGTCTCGCTTAGAAGCGCCCTGAAGCCCTCTTGGTCCATGCTTCCCTTAACATATCTATGTATGTCCTCGGCCAGCCTCATGACGCCGACGCTTGGATAGACCGAGAGGTACTCCAGCAGAGTATCCACCACCCTCTTCACCACGTCCATCCCGTACCCCGTCTTCTCGGCCACGGTGGACACGACCCTCCACACCACGTCCAGGTCGTCCCCATGGCGCTCCTCGGCACTTGTCCCCATGGATGGCGTGGCAGTCCTACCAACGTCGCCAACCGGCTCGGCCGCCGGGCCTTCTCCCACTAGCCCCACCGCCGAGCGCGCGTCCCCTATCTGCTCGGGCCCCGCCGCGTCCCTACGTTCCTGCATTTCCGTTGTTTCCCTGTCCTCCACGAAGGCCAGTATGTCGCCTCCCCTGCGCCGGGCCGCCGCGCGCCTCCTCTGCCTCTGGGCCTGGCGGGGCCTGACCTCGGAGGGGAGGGAGGCGTATCCCAGCCCTATGTTGTGCCTCCCCATCCTGACCGCGTACTGTGGAGAGGAGCAGCCCAACCTGATGCAGATTATGGTGCCGGCGAGAAGCCCTATAAGCGTGGGGTCCCCCAGCTTCAGTATCTGCTGGTACTTGGCTTCCATGACTGTGCGCGGGGGGCCCAATTTAGCCGTTTCGATACGGAGCGGGCGTTGTGCGGGGTCCGCGGAGTCCAGCCCCGCGCCCGTGCGCACCTTTTTAAGGTAGGATTTACGTGTCAACGTGTCGATTGAGAGCGCGCTGTACATGGTGAAGAAGCGGCACCTGGCAATGCTGAGTCTGCTGAGCGAGGTTGGCGTGGCCGACATCGACGAGGTCAGGAGGAGGATGAACATGCCCGTGTCCACGTTGTTCTACGATGTTAGGCTCCTCGAGCGTCTGGGCCTAATAAGGAGGAAGGGGGGCCTCCTCATGTTGACCAGCGACGGGAGGAGGCTCGTGGAGCTTTTCGGCAATCATAGCCTTAGGTACAGGACCCACAACATGCTGTTCGACCTGCTCGTGATGAAGCCCCTAATAATATATCTGTTGCTGCTGCCGGGGCGCGCCATGGTCCTCGTGGGCGCTGCCCTCCTATCCATGTGGATGTACCTGACCCAGGTGAACGGACTCTACATGCTCTACCTCGTGTACTTTGGACCGCCCTTCGAGAACCCGCTGCGCGGCATGGAGTACCTGGGACCCATAATAACGCCTGTCTCGTTTGCGGCGGCCGCTCTGGCGCTGGCCAAGGTGTCGGGGTCCGCGAGGGACCTCAGGGGGCCCACCGTCGGGTTCCTCCCCATACTGGTCTACCCGTCCCTTGTGGTACTCCTCAAGCCCGTGGCCACCGCGCTTGTCCTCGACATGCTCAGGTTCCTGGCCATGTTGGCCTCCTCGGTGACCTCAGCCATAGTCGTATCCTTTAACAGGGGGAGCAAGCTCGAGACCGCGTTCGTGAGCACCGCGTCGCTCTTCTTCATACTCCCAACGTTCCTCTACCTGGCCCTCAGATGACGTACCTGTACGGCCCGGCAGAGGACACGTGGCTCACTGTAAGGGCGGTCGAGAGGTGTGTGGGGCCGGCCAGGCCCAAGCTATGCGTGGACGTGGGTTCTGGGGGTGGACACGTGACGCGCGTCCTCTCGGGCATATGTGGGGCGGTCGTCGCCGTGGACGTCAATCCAGCCGCGTGTTGTGCCTCTAAGCAGTGGGGGGACTCCATATGCTGCGACGTCCTCTCCTGCCTCGTGGGGCGGGACAACAGCGCGGTGGTGTCCAACATGCCGTACCTGCCCCCAGAGGAGGAGGCGGGCGACTGGGAGGCCTTGTCGATCTATGATTATCATTTCACGGAGAGGCTCCTCTCGTGGGTGGCGGTCCAGGGACCGCGC
>JALWZH010000017.1 GCA_027002815.1 Thermoproteales archaeon
CCCACTATCCTCACCCCCTCGCCGACGGCCCGCCTCAGCCTAGCCGCCGTGAAGGGGGCCACCCAGTCCCCGGCATGTATCACGAGGCCGACGTCCCTCTCCCTGAACAGTGCGCCCGCCCTCCTCACCACCTCGACATTGTCATGCGTGTCGGAAATTATGCCCACCAGCATTCCCGACGTAGAGGCGCCCAATTTAAGCCTTTCCGCGCTAGGCCGACGCCAGCGAGGCCAGCTTCCTGGCCACCTCGCCTATCCTGTCCCGCAGGGCCCTGACCCTGTCCGGCTCCATCGCCGCCATGTCCTCGAGGTAGAGGGCGAGGTTCTCCAGCTCGTTGACCGCGTCCTCCACTGTGGTGGGGCCAGCCCACGGCGGCTCCATGGCCCTGGCAGTCGCGCGTCCCCCCTCGGTCAACGCGTACCTCCCGTCCTCGCGCCTATATATGAGGCCCTCCTGCTCCAGCTGCCTGAGCATTGGGTACACGGAGCCGGGCGATGGGCGCCAGAGTCCCCATGTGATGCCTTCGACCGCCCGCATGATCTCCGCGCCGTTCATGGGCTGCCTCCTCAGAAGGGACAGTATTATCCTTCTGAGCCCCCTCCCGAGCATGGGCACCCTCATATCGTTTCCGATATCGGATACATATATACTTTCCGATCCCTCAGGCCCTCGCCACGATTTTTATGATCATGCGGTGTCTCACGGGGGCGTCGGCTGCGAGCCTCCGCCCGGACTGGACGTCTATGGCCGTCACGAAGCCCTCCCCGAGGTCCGTGTGGATCATGTAGGCCACGTCCCTCGCAGTGGCGCCCCTGGGCACGAGGAGCACGTCGGGCAGCACGTTCCCCTCCCTGTCGCTGAGCCTCCGCTCGTCCTCCACCGGGAAAACCGCCACGTAGCCCAGCGCGTCGAACACCGCGGCGTTCAGCGCCTGCACAATGCCGGTACCGCCCCACCTGGCCATGACCGCCCTGATCCGTTTCAGGGCCGCGCGCTGCTGCTCCGTCGGAGTCCCCACAACCTCGAAGTCGGGGTCCCCCGGCACGTACCTGACGAGTCCCCTGGCCTGGGCCCTGCGCAGCGCCAGCTCCGCCTCGGCCGACGTGGGAACGACCGGCCTGTCGCCGAGCGCCCCCCTCATCCTCTCGTAGTTGCTGGGGGCCGGCTCCACGTCGATCTTGTTGGCCGCTATGACCATGGGCTTGCCCAGCCTTAGGAGGGCCCTCGCGAAGCGGGGCAGGGCATCGCCGCCCCACTTGGACGGCGGTGCGGAGCGGAGGCCCGCATCGTCCAGGGCGGCCTCGACGACGCCCCTGGAGAACCCCAGGCCGCTCAGCCTCTCGTAGAGGACATCTTGGAGCCTCTGCTTGGCGTACTCCACGGCCCTGACCACCCTGTCCCAGTCACGCTCCAGTATCTGGGACATCCACATGGCCAGCTCCCCCTCCAGGAATTCTACGTCCCTCAGCGGGTCGTGGGTCCCCGGCCTGACCACGCGCCCCTCCTCGTCCGTGCCGCCCGACGCGTCCACCACGTGTACGAGTACGGGGGCCCTCCTGACGTGGTCCAGGAACCTGTTGCCGAGGCCCCTCCCCTGCCAGGCCCCCGGCACCAGCCCAGCCACGTCTATCAGTTGCACCGGCACGAACCTGTACCGGCCCATGATGAACGAGTTCCTCGGGTTGCACTGTAGTCCCAGCTCCACGCAGTGGCACTCGACCCTCACGTAGCCGATCCCCACGTTGGGTTCCACCGTGGTGAAGGGGACTGGGGCAATGCCCACGTCCCTCATGGTCGCAGCCGCGAAGAACGTGGACTTGCCCGCGTTGGGCTTCCCCACAATGCCCACCTGTACGTACCCGCGCTGCACTACTCGGCCTCCCAAAGCGCTTAAATCTGTTTGGGCCAACCACATGGTTTTTATTGGCCCACCAACATACGCATGTGGCCAGCGCTACCGTTGACTGGGAGGGTGTTGGGAGGCTCCCACCAAGGGTCAGGGCAGCCATAAAACTATTCATAGAGACCGGGGACCTCTACAAGGCTGCCAAGCTCGCAGGCATGACGCTGGACGAGTTCAACGAGCTGAGGCTGAGGCTGGGCGTTGTCAGGACTGCGGATGATATGTAGCATAGACACCTGCTTCATTATTGACTGGGCCAGGTACAGCCGGAGGGACCTACTCTACGGCCTCTTCGACCTGTGCTACATCACCGAGGACGTCGTGAGGGAAATAAAGAGCGAGGTAACTGCAGAGTTCGTGGCGGAGGGCCTCGCCAGGGGCTTCCTGGCCTTCTACCCCTTCATGGACGCGCTGGAGCCCATAGTCAGGGACGTCATGTCCGTGAGGGACCCCAGGATAAGGCGCCTGGACCCCCCGGAGGCATACGCGATTGCCATTGGCTACAGGGAAGGCGCAGTGGTGTTGACCGAGAACAAGGGCGCAGTGGCGCTCACGCGCTACGTGTCCAAGTACTCCTCCGTAACCGTGTTGCGCAGCATAGACGTCCTCCGGGAGCTCGCTGCGAGAGGCCTTATAAACCTAGGCGAGGAGTTGGACAGGTATGAGCGCGAGACGGGACACAGATTCCCAAGAAGAGAGGGAGGTACGGCTGGCGGAGGTTGACTGGGAGGGTGTTGGGAGGCTCCCGCCTAGGGTCAGGGCAGCCATAAAACTATTCATAGAGACCGGGGACCTGAGGCTGGCCCAGAGGCTGTCGGGGCTAGACCTGGAGGACTTCGTGGAAACGCTGCGCAGGGTCCGCGTCCCCCCCTTCGTGGGCTAGCCGCGCCCCAGCGACGCCCTCAGCTCGGCCACGGCCCTCTGGACCTCCTCCACCGACGCCTCGTCCTCCAGCGTAGTCAAGTCGCCCACGTCACCCCCCTCGAGCACCGCCCTGAGGACCCTGCGCATGATCTTGCCGGTCCTCGTGCGGGGCAGCCTGTCCACTACGTACACCCCGCTCACCACGGCCACGGGCCCCAGCTCCCTCCTCACGTGCTCCCTCACCTCGTCGGGCCCCACCGACGCACCCGCCCTGGGCACCACGAATATGGCCAGCGCCTCTCCTCGGACGGGGTCGGACGTGCTGACCACCGCCGTCTCGGCCACGGCGGGGTGGGACGCGACCACGTTCTCTATCTCGGCGGGCCCCAGCCTGTGGCCGGCGACCTTGACCACGTCGTCGGCCCTGCCAAGTATGTAGAGGTACCCCTCCTCGTCCATGTACCCGTAGTCCCCCGTGTAATAGTAGCCGGGGAACCTGGACCAGTAGGCCTTGACGTACCTGTCCGGGTCGCCCCACACAGTGTACATAAAGGCTGGGGGTACCGGCGGCCTGATCGCCACGTGTCCCTTACGCCGCGGCTCGGCCCTCCTCCCCTCGTCGTCGAGCACCTCCACGACTATGCCCGGGTAGGGCTTCCCAACGGACCCCAGCTTGTACTGTATACCGTCCAGCCCCAGCCCGCCGGGAGCCGTGATGAAGCCCGAGTTCTCGGTCTGGCCCCACGTCTCAATCACGTGGCAGTCATGCCTCCCCCTACACACGTTCTCATTGAGCCACCTCCACGCCTCAACGCCGAGTATCTCCCCGGCGCTCACCACGAGCCTTAGGCTGGAGAGGTCGTAGCGTTGGGGCCACTCGGGGCCGTACTTCATCAGGAGCCTCACGGCCGTTGGGGCGACCCACATGTGGGTGGCGGCGTACTCGTCCACTATGCGCCACCATATGCCGGGGTCGGGGTGGTCGGGGGCGTCCTCGTACCATAGGACCGTGGCGCCGTTGAGGAGGGGCCCGTAAGTGCTGTAGCTATGGCCATTTATCCACCCAATGTCGGGGAGCGAGAAGAACACGTCGTTGGGGCCGAACCCGAAGAGCCACTTAACGTGGGCGTATGCCCACACCATGTACTGGCCGTGCAGGTGCGTGATTCCCTTGGGCCTGCCCGTAGTGCCGGACGTGTAGAGGATGAAGAGCGGCTCCTCGCTCCTCACCCATGTGGGGGACACATAGGCCCGGCGGCCCACCCGCTCCAGCTCCTCGTGAAGCCAGCGGTCGTTGGGCCCCATCTTCACGTCAACACCAACACGCCTGTACACAAGCACCTTGACCGGCCTGCCGGCCCTCTCCACGGCCTCGTCCACAATGTCCTTAAGCCTAATCACCTTCCCCCTCCGGTACATGGCGTCGGCCGTTATCACCAGGCCCGCGTCCGCATCCCTTATCCGCTCGGCCAACGCCTGGACCCCAAAGCCCGAGAACACCACGCTGTGGACTGCGCCGAGGCGGGCAACCGCGAGCATCGCCGCGGCGGCCTCCGGCACCATGGGCATGTAGATCACGGCCCTGTCCCCCCTCCCAAGGCCCATGTCGCTGAGCACCCTGGCCATCCTATTGGTCAAGGAGTACAGGTCGTAGTAGCGGAGTACGCGGGACTCGCCGTTGGACCCCACCCATATGAGGGCGGCCCTGTTCCCGCGGCCCCCCTCCACGTGCCTGTCAAGGGCGTTGTAGGCCATGTTGGTCTCGCCCCCCACGAACCACCTGTAGAACGGGGGGTTCTCGCCGTCGAGAGGCCTCTCCCAACGCCTACGCCAGTACAGCTCGCCTGCAACCGACTGCCAGAACCCCTCTGGATCGCGCAGCGATCTGTCCCAGAGGTCCCCCAGGGACATTGGCATATATAATGGCCCCCTATTTATTGTTTTCGCAATATTTATAATATACACGGTTGAAATAGGCATGAACGTCTACATTATTAGCATGGGAATGAGCAAAATAGGTAAACGTAAAGAGAGCTCCAAGGAGCTCTTCTTCGAGGCGTTGACCGAGGCGCTGCAAGGCGTGGATCCAAGGGACATAGACGCCGTGTACGTTGGGGTCCAATCGGAGACCTACGAGCACCAGATAATGTACGGCTCGCTTGTGTCGGAGTACGGGGGCCTCCTCTTCAGGGAGGCGTACCGGGTCGAGGCTTGCGCCGCGTCGGGGGCGCTGGCCCTCCACACGGCGTACATGGCGGTCAGGTCCGGGGTGGCGCGGGTTGCCCTGGCAGTCGGCGTGGAGAAAATGACCGCCAGGGGCACCGAGGAGGTCACCGATGCGCTTATGGCGGCCAGCGACTACGTTCTGGACCAGCTCAACGGGATCACTATACCGGCCCACTATGCCATGCTGGCCACACGCTACATGCGCCTGTACGGGGCAACAGAGGAGGATCTGTGCGCGGTGGCCGTGAAGAACCATGAGAACGCGTCCCTGAACCCCAAGGCCCACTTCCAGAAGCGGATAACGCTGGAGGAGTGCCTGCGGAGCAGGCCGGTGGCGAGGCCCCTGAAGGTCATGGACTCGGCCCCCATAAGCGATGGGGCCGCCGTAGCCCTGGTGGCCGGGGAAGACGTCGCCCGCAAGCTCACCGACACCCCGGTACGCATATTGGCCTCCACCGTCGTGGCGGACACGCTGAGCATCTCCCAGCGTCCCGACCCGCTGTGGCCGCGCGCCGTCTGGGAGGCCGCAGCAAGGGCCTACAGGCAGGCTGGCATTGGGCCCAGGGACGTCGGGATAGCCGAGGTGCACGACGCCTTCACCATAAACGAGATCCTAATGTACGAGGCGCTGGGATTCGCGGAGAGGGGTAAGGGCCACCTGCTGGTCAGGGAAGGGGAAACCCAGCGGGGCGGCCGCATCCCGGTCAACGTGAGTGGGGGCCTCAAGGCCAGGGGCCACCCCGTTGGTGCCACGGGCCTCGCACAGATCTACGAACTGTACCTACACCTGACAGGCAGGGCCGGCAGGAGACAGGTAAACGCCAGGTACGGCCTGGCGCTGAACGAGGGCGGCGTCAACTCAACGGCCGTGGCCCATATACTGGCCATATGAGCCAGCCAATACGCGGCAACTCGCTGGCCGCGTCGAGGTGCGCCAAGTGCGGGGCCCATTTCTTCCCCCCAAGGCATAGGTGCCCCAACTGCATGGCCGATACAGTGGAAGTGGAGTTGCCCAGGGAGGGGACCGTCATGACCTTCAGCGAGGTCCACGTGTCCAACGGTCGGTTCAGGCCGCCCTACGTAGTCGCAATAGTGGAGCTAGGCCCCGTCAGGGTTCCAGGCATAGTCATCAATGCCACGTACGACGACATGGACATCGGCGACCGGGTGGAGGTCGTCGTGGAGAGGAACAGGTACCTGGACGAGCCGGAGGTGTGGTACTATTTTGTGAGGAGGTAAATTATTTTCATATATTTTACAAACATATGAAATTATATAACATTAAAATTACCGTAGGAAATCTTTAAATTTTCTTGTAGTGTAACAGGGGGATGTCAATATTACGTGCGGAGTCCATCCTGCTGAGGTTTGGAGGCGTTACAGCCCTTGACAACGTGTCCATGGAGGTCAACAAAGGAGAGATTGTGGGCCTCGTCGGCCCCAACGGGGCGGGAAAGACCAGCCTCCTCAACGTGTTCTCCGGGTTCTACAGGCCGGAGAGGGGCAGGGTCTTCTTCGAGGGACGCGACATCACTTCGGCCAAGCCGTTCCAAAGGGCCAAGATGGGCATTGGGAGGACCTTCCAGAAGACCTCCGAGGTGTTCAAGCACATGACCGTGCTGGACAACGTCATGCTGGGCGCCATTGCCAGGATCGGGGAGGGGCCCCTCGACGTGATCAAGTCGGCGGTGTGGTGGGGCCCCGGCGTGAGCAAGGAGGAGGAGGTCAGGGGCATCGCCGAGGAGGTCATAGAGTTCATGGAGCTGTACGAGTACCGCAACAGGCTCGTCGGCTCCCTCCCATATGGGCTTCAGAAGAAGGTGGACATAGCGAGGGCGCTCGCGGGCTCCCCCAAGGTCCTCCTCCTGGACGAGCCCATGGCCGGGCTCACCAGGGACGAGAGGGAGGACGTGGCCCGCTACATAATGGAGATGAACAGGGTCCTCGGGATAAGCATAGTCCTGGTCGAGCACGACCTCAACCTTGTCATGGACCTGTCGGAGCGCGTAGTGGTCCTCAATTACGGCCGTAAAATAGTGGAGGGCGCTCCCGAGACCGTCATGAGACACGAGGAGGTGGTGGCCGCCTACATGGGGACCGCGCTGGCGGCGGAGCGATGAGGCCCTGGGAAGGACTGAAAAGCTGGACTTTTCCGGGGATCCTCGCCGAGAGGGCCGAGCGGGACCCCCAGGGAGTGGCCCTAAGGGAAAAGGAGCGGGGCATCTGGGTGAGATATACGTGGGCGGACTACATGCGCAATGTTAGGGACTTCGCCTACGGCCTGCTGGGCCTGGGCCTCAAGCCGGGGGAACACGTGGCTGTGGTGGGGTTCAACAGGCCTGAAATACTGTTCGCGGAGCAGGCCACCATGGCCCTACACGGGGTGGCCGTGGGCATGTACCCAGACCTCCTCCCGGAGGAGAGGGCGTACTGGCTCGACTATACCGATACGGCCATAGTGGTGGCCGAGGACCAGGAACAGGTGGACAAGGTGCTCGCGGTCAGCCGCGAGCTCAACAAGTTGAGGGCCATAGTGTACTGGGACGACCGGATGATGTGGAGGTACAGCCACGTAAAGGAGCCGAAGCTCTACAGCTGGGACGACGTGGTCAAGATCGGCAGGGAGATACGTGAGACGGACCCCGGCATAGTGGACAAGCACATACAGGGTCTGGCCCCCGAGGACGTTTGCCTGTTCCTCTCCACGTCGGGGACCACGGGGAAGCCGAAGGCCGTCATGTTGACGTACAGCTCCATGCTGTCCATGGCCAAGAACCTGTGGGAGGTGGACCCTATAGAGCCCCACTTCGAGTACGTCTCGTATCTGCCCTTTGGATGGATAGGCGAGCAGATGATGGCGCTGGCCATGCACATGCTGGTGGGCTTCAGGGTCAACTTCGTCGAGGAGCCCGAGACCTTCTGGAGGGACTTCAGGGAGATAGCGCCGCACGTAATGTTCGGCCCGGCCCGAATATACGAGAACATCTACAGTAGGATCATGGAGTATATAGAGGACGCCAGGCCGCTGGACAGGCGCATATTCGAGCTGGGCCTCAGACTGGGGATGGGCATGGTTGAGTCGGAGATGCGGAGGCGGAGGCCTCCCCTCCACGTGAGGCTCCTCTGGCGCATCATGTACTGGGTTCTGTACAGGTCCATACTGGACAAGACCGGCATGAAGAGGCTCAGGTACGCCTATGTGGGCGGCTCATTCCTCGGCCCCGACTACCTCAAGTTCTTCAGGGCCATGGGGGTCAACCTCAAGAGGATATGGGGCATGACTGAGGTGTCGGGCATAGCCACCGTGCACAGGGATGGGGACGTGCGGCCGGACACCGTGGGGCAACCCCTGGCCAACACCGAGATAAAGATAGCCGAGGACGGGGAGATCCTGGTGAGGACCCCAGCGGTCATGGCGGGGTACTACAAGAGGCCCGAGGCCACGGAGAGGGCCCTCCGGGACGGGTGGCTCCACACCGAGGACATGGGCCACGTGACCGAGGACGGGCACCTGGTCTATCTGGGCCGTAAGGAGGACGTCCAGCGGCTCGAGGACGGCACGCCCTTCAGCGCGCTGTTCATAGAAAACATGCTCAAGTTCAGCCCCTATATCAGGGAGGCCATGGTGCACGGCGACGGGAGGCCGTACGTCGTGGCGCTAATCAACATAAACTTCGAGATCGTGTCCAAGTGGGCCGAGGCCAGGGGCATCACCTACACCAGTTACCAGGACCTCAGCCAGAAGCCCGAGGTCTACGGGCTGTTGAGGGACGCTGTGAGGGGGGTCAACCAACAGCTCCCGGAGAGGTTCAGGGTCCGTAAGTTCACGAGCCTCTTCAAGGAGTTCCACCCCGACGACGGGGAAATGACGAGGACGAGGAAGCTGAGGAGGAGCTTCATCATGGAGAGGTATGGGGGGCTCATAGACGCTATGTATGGGGGGGCCGACACATATGAGCTCACGCTGCCCGTTAAGTACGAGGACGGCACGGTGAGGGACGTCACGATGACCGTGCGGATAGTGGAGGCATGATCGACGTGGTCGTGGACGGCGTCCTAAGGGGAGGCATATACGCGTTGGCCGCCCTAAGCTACGTCATAATTTACAGGGCCTCCAAGATAGTCAACCTGGCGTACGGCGCCATGGCCATGCTCGCCGCGTACCTCTACTGGTTCTTCTCGCCGATGGTCGGGCCGGTCCTGGCGGTCCTCATCTCCGTGGGGACGCTGGTCATGGTCGCGTTCCTGGTGGAGAGGGGGGTCATTAGGCCCATGATCGGGGAACCTATAATCCAGATCATCATGGCCACCATAGGCGTGGCCTTCCTTATACGCGGCGCCCTACTGGCCTTCCTCATACTGGGGCCCAGACTGCCCGGGTTCCAGTACCAGCCCTTCGAGGTGCACCCGCTCCCCACGGGCATATATAGGCTTGGCGACCTAGCCATAAACGCCAATTTCCTCTGGGCCTTCATAGCGTCCCTCGCCTCCTTCGGGGCGTTCCTGGCCTTCTACAGGTACTCCCTACTGGGCGTAGCCATGAGGGCCATGTCCAACGACAGGCAGGCGGCCCTGGCCCTAGGCGTGAAGCCTGTCGAGTCCTACATGTTCTCGTGGGCCATCGCCGGCGCGCTCATAACGCTCAGCGGGCTCTTCTACGCCTCCATATTCGGCGGCGTCGCCGCCAGGGTGGAGGAGATAGGCATAAAGGCGCTCCCAGTCATAATATTGGGGGGACTGGACAGCGTTGGGGGGGCAATCGTGGCGGGCATAATAGTGGGGCTCTCCGAGTCCTTCGGGAGGCTGTACCTCGACGACGTGTTTGGGGGAGGCTTCGGGGACGTGTTCCCCCTCATACTGATGGTACTCATAATGCTGTTCAGGCCCTACGGCCTCTTCGGAACCGAGAGGATAGAAAGGGTCTGACATGCCCGCCGGCATATTCTTCGAAAGGTACAGGCGCGACATGGCCTTCCTCAAGTGGCCCATACACTACGTGGGCCTGGCCATAGGCATGGCGGCCCTGTACCTGTGGCCCCTCGCGGCGGGGTACGACTACCTGTTGAGGCTCGCCATATGGATAGCCGCCTGGAGCATGGCGGCCGCAGGCCTCAACGTCCTCTTCGGGCTCACCGGACAGATCTCCCTGGCACAGGGCGCCTTCATGGCCCTCGGCGCCTTCACCTCCATATGGCTGGCCACCAACGGCGTCCCGCCGCTCCTGGCTATACCGCTTGCGGGCCTCCTCGTCACAGCGGTCGGGCTGATCTTCGGTCTCCCCAGCCTTAGGCTCAAGGAACTGTACCTCCTCATATCCACCCTGGCGGCCCAGTTCGTCATCGACTGGCTGCTCCGCACGGAGGGCATGGCGTGGTTCACGGGCGGAGCATACGCCAAGCTGGCCCCGCCCCTTACCATAGGGCCCATAACGGTGGCCGACACATACGGCATATACATCGTGATACTCACTATTGCGGTGCTCCACCTGGCTGCCCTCGCCAACATAGGCCGCTCCTACATCGGCAGGGCCCTCAAGGCTGTGAGGGACAGGGACATAGCGGCCGAAATAATAGGCGTCAACGTGTTCAAGTACAAGTTGCTGGCCTTCATGATAAGCGCGTACATGGCCGCCGTGGGCGGCGCCCTCTGGGCGTTCGCCGTTAGGTCGGTCACAGTCGAAAGCTTCACGTTCTTCACCTCCCTGGAGGTCCTAGCCGCAGTGCTGATCGGGGGCCTTGGCAGGGTCGTGTGGGGGTCCGTGCTCGGCACAGTGTTCATCATTGGGGTGCCCGAGGCCATCAAGATGGCGTTCCTCTGGCTGGGCGTGAGGGGGATAGACATAGCGCTCCGCGACGCGGTGTTCGGGGCCCTCATACTGGCCTTCCTACTCTACGAGCCCCTGGGCCTCACGGAGCTCCTTAGGAAGATAAAGGAGAGGATTCGCCTATTCCCATTCAGATATTACTAATTATACAAATGTAAAGAAATAGAAGATTTAAATATTAGTTGATAATATAGAATAATGAGAGGGGTATCCAAGGCGGTCGGCATAGTCATAGTGGTTGTCATAGTGGCCGTTATAGCGGCCATACTGGCCATGCAGGGCCAACCTGCGCAGATGGCAGTTGAGGAGCAGCCCACCGCCCCAGCAGGCGCGCCCATGGAGCTCAAGACCATCACTATAGGGTGCCTTGTAGATCTTAGCGGGCCCACCTCGGGGGTCGGCGTAGACGTTTCGGTGGGCCAGAAGGCCTTCGTAAGCGCGGTGAACGACGGGAAGATCACCCGGCTCAAGGAGCTCGGGTACAGGTTGGAGTGCATTGAGCGGGACTTCGCCTATAAGGTGCCTGAGGCCCAGACAGCGTACCAGGCATTCAAGCAGCAGGGCGTGGTCATGATCTGGGGGTGGGGGACAGGCGACACGTTGGCCCTGGCCGTGGACATCAACAGGGATGGCATACCGTACACCTCGTACAGCTACACCGTTACGCTGACCAACAACCCGTACAACTTCTTCATGATGCCCACGTACCAGGACCAGGCCAGGGCTGCCGTCAGGTTCGTCAAGAAGTACTTCGAGGGCAAGGGCCTCGAGCCGAGACTGGCGCTCACATACCCCAACGTCCCCTACGGCTTGGAGCCCCTCCCCACCATTAGGCTGGAGGCCGAGAAGGCCGGGGTGACCATATGCGCCGAGGAGATCGTGGAGCTCACGGCGACGACGGCCAGGGAACAGTTAACGCGGATACGCAGCAAGTGCGGGGAGGACGTGGCGATATGGATCGGCGGTACACTGTCGTCGGCCGTGGTCATCGCGAAGTCGGCCTACGAGCTGGGGATGGAGAGGGCCATACTGATATCCAACATTTGGGGCTTCAACGAGAAGACCGCGAAGCTGCTCGGCCCCGAGGCCACCCAGGCGCTGGGCGGCAGGCTGTACAGGGTTACGGGGGCCAAGATGTGGGACGAGGTGGCCGAGATGGACGACCCGCAGGCCAGGCTGCTGGTCCAGTACATCACGGCGCAGGGGGTGAAGACGCCCACCGAGGTCATGGTCAGGGCGTGGATAAACGCCTATGTGAGCGCCAAGGCCCTTGAGTACCTCATAGAGCAGGGCAAGGAGATCACGCCGGAGAACATCAAGTGGGCCTTCGAGAACATGGGCCCCGTGGAAACCCCCTTCGCGCCTCCCATACAGTTCAAGCCCGGCGACCATAGGCCCGGCTTCACGACGTTCGTCTACGTCATGAACGGGGACGGGTCCTGGAGCCAGGTGGACACGGTCGAGGTGGAGGAGCTGCCCCTGACCAACGAGGCGTACGGCCTCGACCTGCAGGGCGATGGCGTCCCGTAGGGCCTGCCTCTGATGCGCGGCGACCTCCTCGTGCTCGACAACGTACAGGTCATCTACGACAAGTATATACTCGGCGTCAAGAGCGTGTCCCTGAAGGTGCCCGAGGGGTCCATCGTGACGCTTATTGGGCCCAACGGGGCGGGCAAGTCCACCACGCTCAAGGCCATAAGCGGCATTGCGGGCACCGAGAGGGGCGAGGTGACGCGGGGGAGGATACTGTTCGATGGGGAGGACATAACCAACATACCGCCGGAGGGCGCGCCCTATAGGGGCATAGTCCACGTGTTGGAGGGCCGACACGTCTTCGAGGAGCTCACAGTCGAGGAGAACCTCAGGGTGGCCGAACGGCTTGCGAGGCGCCTCGGGAAGAGGCCGGACTACGAGGCGGTGTTCCAGTACTTCCCCCGCCTAAAGGAGCTCATGGGCAAGCGGGCCGGCTACATATCGGGCGGCGAACAGCAGATGCTCGTGATTGGGCAGGCACTCATGGTGAGGCCGAGGCTCATGCTGCTGGACGAACCGTCGCTGGGCCTCTCCCCCAAGTTCGTGGACACCCTGTTCATGGTGCTCAGGGAGATCAACAGGGCGGAGGGCATAACCATGCTCATAGCGGAGCAGAACGCCGCGGCGTCCCTCGCCATAGCCCACTACGGCTACGTCATGGAGACGGGCCGCGTCGTCATGGACGGGCCCGCGGACTACCTGGCCAACAACCCTGACGTGAGGGAGTTCTACATGGGGCTAAGGAAGGAGGGGTCGTACAGGGAGGTCAAGTACTGGAAGCGCAAGAGGAGGTACCTATGAGCCTCGAGTTCTGGGCCAGCGCCAGGCCGACCGCGGAGGCCGTGGTGGACGAGGAGGGGAGCCTCACCTACGGGGAGCTGGCCGCCCTGGCCTCCAGGTACAGGAGGCCGGGCAGGTACATCTACGCGGCGCGCAACTCGGCCCGGTCCATAGGGGCCCTCCTGGGCATGCTGACCTCCAGGTCGACCGTGGCCCTAGTGGACCCCCTCACCGTGTCCGAGGACCTGAGGGCACAGGTAGAGGACTTCTCGCCCCACATGGTGGTGGCCGACCGGGAGTTCCTCGAGAGGAACGGGGAGGTGGTGGGCAAGGCCGGCCACCCAGTCGATGAGCCCCTTGGGGAAGGTGAACGGGGTCTCGGCGAGGTGGTCATGTACTATGCCGGCATCGCTGGGCGGACCATGCAGGTGGTGCACAGGGGGGAGGCCGTGTGGAGGTGCGCGGAGGCGTTGGCCGCCGCCATGGGGCTCGGGAGGGACGACACGGTGCTGGTCACGCCCCCAGCCACGCACGTGCTCGGCCTCGTCACGATGCTGGCAGCCATACATGTGGGGGCCCGCGTGGCCACCATGGCCCGGTTCAACCCGGCTAGGGCCATAGCCATGGCAGAGGACGCCACAGTCATAGTGGGCGTCCCCACCATGTACGCGGAGTTGGTCAAGGCAGGGGTGGGGAAGCTCAGGGCCCGCTTCGCCGTGTCGGGCGGGGCCTACCTGCCCCCCGACGTACAGGGCGGCTTCGAGGAGGCGACGGGCGTCAGGATAGTCCAACTCTACGGGCTCACTGAGGCCCTGGTGGTGTCTTTCCAGCCTCCCGAACTCGCCGACTTGAGGGGGACGGTGGGCCTTCCACTGCCCTGGGTTGAGGTGAGGCTGGCCGGCGACGGGGAACTCCTCGTGAGGTCCCCATGGAACATGGCGGGCTACTCGGACCCCGAGGACACCGAGAGGGCGTTCGACGGCGAGTGGCTGCGAACCGGCGACGTCATGGCTATGGACGATAGGGGACTCCTCTACTTCAGGGGAGTCAAGAAACGCATGATCAAGTACAAGGGCTACCCCATATTTCCCAGGGACCTCGAGGACCTGTTGAGGGGGCACCCCTCGGTGGCTGACGCCAAGGTGGTGGGGGAGCCGGACCCGGAGGTCGGCGAGGTGCCCGTGGCCTACGTCGTGCCGCGGGGCCCCGTCAGGCCCGAGGAACTCATGGAGTACGTGAACAGCAGGGTGGCCTTCTACAAGAAGCTGAGGAAGGTCCACCTGGTGGACAGGACGCCATAGGGAAGCTTATAATCCGCCCCCCTTTTTCCCTCCATGCCCTTCGAGGCGCAGTACTACGTGTACTGGTCCGAGACGGACGCGGCGGGCATAGTCCACTTCGCCGAGTTCTTTAGGCTGGTCGAGAGGGCAGAGGAGGACCTGTACAGGAGGGCCGGGGTGCTCCACGTGCACGGCTCCCTGCCCCGCATAGAGGCGCACATAAGGTACAGGGCGCCCCTGAGGAGGGGGGACGTGGCGAGGGTCGTCCTGGCGCTGGACGAGGCGAGGAGGAGGGCCATAAGGTACAGGTTCGAGATATACAACGACTCGACGGGCCGCCTCGCGGCCGAGGGGTACATAGCAGCCGCCTGCGTGGAGTTCTCGGGGGGCGAGCCCAGGGCCGTCGAGTGCCCAGAGGAGCTGTACAGGGCGTGGCGTGGGACAGACATATAAACCGCCGCGCCCACAGAGACGTGGAGGAGTTGCCCGAGGAGCTGAGGAGGGGGCTGGAACTTTTCAGGGAGATGCGTAGGCCGAGGAAGAGGATAGGCTACATGAGGGTGAAGGGGGTCATAGGGGAGCTGCATGGCCGTGAGGATAAGGGTTAGGATTGTGGGGCGCTCCGCCGTCGACACGGCGGCCCTCCTCAACTCCGGCTTCGAGTCGGACTCGCCGGACGTGGCGCTCCCCCCGGCGCTGGCCAGGAGGGTCGTCCAGTGGCCGCCGCCCGCGGCCAGGTACGTTGCGGCCGACACGAGGAGGCCGAGTTCCTGTACCTTGAATCGGCGGCCTGTCTGGAGGCGGGCGGCAGGAGGGTCCTCGTGAACCTGCCGGTAAACCCCCTACATAGATGAAGCCATCATAAGCGACTACGTCATGGGGGGCTGGGCATAGTGATACTGGACGCCAAGAGGGGGTACTGGAGGTTTGTCGACGATCCCCCGACACCGTCAGGGCGTCGGAGGCCCCACAGCGCTGGCGCTAGCCCCTCCTGGACCGCAGAATGTTCACCCAGACGTTGTCCCTCACGTAGCGGGGCAACCCCACCTCGTCCGGCTCCCGGGCGGCGGGGGGCCCGGACCTCAACGCGTTCTCCAGTTCCCTGACCCTCTCCTCGAGCCTCCTCACCCTCTCCTCGAGTGCCCCCACGTCGGCCCCGGCCTGCAGAGGGAAGGAGAAGGAGAACTCGAAGGAGTAGGTCACCAGCCGCGCGTCCCCCATGTCCCCAGAACCGTCCAGGTACTTGCGGTACTTGGATATGGCCTTGTAGACCGTGTTTATAGATATGCCGAGCGCCCGGGCTATCTCCCGGGGCTTCATGCCCCTGGAATAGAGCTCGCCGACGGCCAGCTCGGTCCGCGTGAGCCGAGCCATACAATAACATTGCCAGGACTAAAAAAGGTACCCCCAGCCTCCCCGAGTTTTAGATGGAAGGCCCGGGAATGGGAGGCGGGCAACCGTCCTCCGCAGGCCCAGAACGGCCCACGTCGCCGTGGCGGCGAAGCGCCTTGACGTCCTTCCGGCACTTCCATGCCTGTCCCCAAGGGAAGCGTTTTTCTATACATCATAATATAATGGTGTGAGTTGGGAGAGGTGGGTCGACTGGCTGGAGGAGGCAGAGGACGATCTGGCCGCTGCCATGGACCTCTATGGGGCTGGTAGGTATGCCAAGGCCTGTTTCCTTGCCCAGCAGGCCGCCGAGAAGGCGTTGAAGGCGCTGCTCATGAAGAGGGTTGGGATATATGAGAGGACCCACAGCGTGACGTCTCTCCTGGAGAGGGCCAGAACATCTGTGGGGGTCCCCCACGAGGTCCTAGCGGCGGGCGAGCTGCTCGACAGGTATTACGTCCCCTCCAGATATCCCAATGCCTGGCCCTCGGGCTCCCCCAGCAGGCGCCTCAAGGAGGTCGACGCCAGGGAAGCCATAAGGGCCGCCGAGCTTGTCCTAAACTATGTCAAGGGGAATTTATAGGCTCGGGGAACTGAACAAGAGCCTGGACGTGGAGGAGCTGGCCGAGTTCCTGGAGGGGGTCAAGGACAATGCGCTTACCGTTGTGGTCTTCGGATCGGCGGCTAGAGGAAGATACGTGAGGGGCCTCAGCGACGTGGACGTACTCGTGGTGACGCGGGGCGAGCCCAGTCAGAGGGCCTTGACGCGGGGGCTGGACCTCGGCGACGTCAACGTGATATACATGTCGAGGGAAGAGTTCTGCGACGCATTGAGGCGGGGCAACCAGGTGGCCCTCGAGGCGCTTACCTACGGCGTCACGGTACACGGCGCCGAGCCCCGCGAGCTATGCGACTGAACAGCGCCCAACGTGGCGCCAGGACCCGGCCCCCTGTTTCTCCGGAATGGAGGGAACTGCGACGATCAGCCTATGTACCCTGAACGGTTATAAATATCCTCACGATGCAGCATCGTGGAGGTTCTGAGGGAGAGGGCCGTCCAGTTTCTCGAGCAGGCCGTATCAGCCCTGGAAAAAGCCTTCTATGAACTCGTCCTCTTCAACGTCGAACAATTTGCGCAACTCTACGTGAAGTATCTGATCTATAGAAGGACTGGGGACTTTCCCAAGACGCATTTCCTGCGGGACCTAGTTGACAAACTACTGCTGGTCTATGGCGATACGTGTGGGTTGAGGGATTTCGCCGATAGGTGGAGATACGTGATGGCCATACTGGAACATGCTTATATTGCTTCTAGGTATCTCCCCTATAGGGCAAGGAGGGAGGATGCCGGAGACGCCATGGAGTTCGCCAAAGCGGCACACGAGGTTTTCAAATGTCTGGAAAGGACCTAATTGCCGTGGAGTGGGAGGCGCGGAGGAGGGTGTTCACGGAGCTGGGCAGGTACCTGAGACTGGTCAAGGAAGCCGTACTGGAACTCGATCCGGATGCCAGGGTGTACCTTTTCGGCAGCGTTGCCAAGGGCACGGCTAGGCCAGACAGCGATGTGGACATACTCGTGGTGTCCGACCTGTATGGAGGCGACCTCCGCCGCGTCGCCGGGCTCCTCCTCCACATAGAGAGGAAGCTGGGCTTCCCGGGCATATTCGAGGTCCACGTGGCCACGCGGGCCCAGTACGACGAGTGGTACAGCCGACTGATAGACGTAAAGGTGGAGCTGTAGGCTTTCCGGGCTGGCCGTGGGCGGCCCGTCTACTCCTCACGGCGAGGCAGCACGCCCTTGTTGACGGCCTCGTACTCGCCTAGGAACCCATGGCATAGAACGGGCATAGCCAAGTAGGCCGACGGCGGTGGGCCCGAGCAGATGCTTGACTGCCATGGGCACTCGGGACGGCCCACCACATTTGATGCGCCTTATGTATGCTGGGTGACGCGGGGCGAGTCGCCCGCACACGTTTGTCGGACCTACCAGGGTTCGTACTTTGACCGTTCTAAGCAACGCTGTATGTGGCTCCGACACGTCGAACGGACATTATGTAGGGTGCCAGTCACCAAGCGGACACGTGGGCCTAAAAGCCGGTTTAGGAGTAGCACTGGGGGAGCACGGCCCCTGTGCTTCCCGTCCATCAGTCCGCCGGGCTCCTTTTGAAGAGGTCCCTATTGAGGTACGTGGGGACTAGGCCACTCGCTCAGGCCTACTAGAACTGGGAGAGGACACGCCGAGTTGGTGAAGGCGTTGGAGGACGTCATACGTGGGGCCTGGAGACCCTCGCCGAGACCCGGTACATGTACCACGCATTGAGCGACAGGGACGTAGCCGTGTTGACATCTGAAGGAGATCGCCGAGTGGAGGGCTTCGGCCAGGTCTTCCACGCGTCCATCGACCGCCTAGAGGAAATACTGGACTCCACCATGGTCGTCCTTAACGTAGCCCACGATTGCGCTGTGATCGGTGGCAGGACTTCAAGACGGGCCGCGAGGTACGTAGGGTCCAGGGGACCGGAAAGCGATGCCGAGCGGCTAGCGACGAGGCGCGACCGCGCTGACAGGCCAAGGCCGCCGAAACACACCCCTCAAGCCTCTCCCCGCAGCGCGTCCTCGACCTCGCCTATCAGCCTCTCGACCCTCCCCACAGCGTACCTAACCTCGTCGGGCTGGTAGACCCCCTCGTAGAAGGCCTCCTCGTGGAGGGTCTTCATAAGGTCGCTGTACAGCGCCCTGAGGTCCTCCCTGCCCATCTCCCTCAGCGCCCTCCTCCTCTCGCCGTGGCTCCTGGGCATGACACCCACCCTGGCCAGGACAAGGGCGTTGACCGCCAGGACGAGGGCCAGGAAGGCCTTGTCGGCTGCGTTCCTGTAGAGGAACACGTCGCCCAGCTTGAGGGCCCTGTCCAGCTCCTCGACCGCATATGATAGGACCTCCCGCGCAGCCTCCAGCAACACGCCTGCCCCACTCTCCACGGCAAGGACCACGAGCAAAGATATATGGCTTTTGGCCGAGCCATGGAGGGCCTCACGCCGAACCAAAAATATAATGGGGATCCACCAGTGTTATGGGCCTAACTTTCGCCGACGTTGATATCAATGGGAGGAGGTACAGGGCCCTCATAGACACGGGCTTCAACGGGGAAGTGCTTGTGAGTAGGAAAGTCGCAGAGGAACTGGGGCTCAAGCCGTTCAGATCCAGGGAAAGGACTACGGACAACGGGCGCCTAAGGGTGGAGGTTGCCGTGGGTGCTCAGGTTGGGCGGGGACGAGAGCAAGGTCTTCATAGAGATAATATGACGAGCTCCCACTGGACGTGCTCATAGGCGTACAGACACTCGAGAGGCTGGGCTACGTGGCCAACCCGACAGCCGGAACACTGGAGAAAGTGGGGCTCTGGTCTAATCGGGGATCGCGTATCCACCACAACCGCGGATGGCCCTCCATGACCTAGGCCCTGCCGCAGATATCATCGCCGCACCTGGCCAGCAACGGGGCCGTTCCCAAGATCCTCCGGGCCTCCCTCTGCACATAGCTCCTCGCCGCACTGTCGACACGTTTCCCATAATATATGACCGCGTGGGAAACGTCAATCCCCCTTTCCCTTAGGAAACCCATACAAGCCTTCAACTGGGCCACGGCGTCCTCGGCGTCGTCCCTCCCCAGCCTACCTGACTTGAGCTCCACAGCCATAAAACCGTCGGCGTACACCGCCACAATAAAGTCGCAACCGCCGTCGGATACGCATCCATCGAACCTGCAGACTAGGCTACAACACGTGCACCTTAACCCACAGCACCTTTCATGGGCGTTATTTCGACATCTCTCGGGGCACTCCACGGCCCCTCAGAGCCCCCTCTATGAGCGCGTGGCGGTTGCCCAGCTCGATGACGGCCCTATCCAGCTCCGTTTCGTCCATCCCCTCATCGGTCACCTCGACACCTCTGACATGACCATCGCTTGTAAACGCGTAAATGGCTACGTCGTCGGGTTTTAAGCCTTCCCACTCCCTGTACCCAAGCCTACCCTTCTCCTCGGCGCTCAGCTCCCTGAGCCTGATCAGGCCGTTGAACTCGTCGATGACGTGGATGCTGTGCGTGGTGACTATAACCGTGCGCCCGGCATAGGACGCCAGCGCCGCCAGTGCCCTGGCCGCCACCGACTGGGCGCGCGGATGCAGGTGCGTCTCCGGCTCCTCGACTATGACGATGTCGGACAAGAGACCATACTTCAGGGCATACACCAGGGGAGCGAGCTCCCTGAATCCCGACGGCGCGCCGACGAGGGCCGACTTGAAGCCCCCACGCTCCACCAACAGCCTTCCCGGGGCCGATGGGTCAACCGCGAACCTAGCGCCCACGCCCTCCTCGACGAGACCAGCTATGTCGAGCAGTCTGGCATCGCGCTCGCCCATCCTTGGGAGGCCCTCCACGTACGCCAGGAAAGACGCGTCCACGTCGTTGATCATAGAGGGCATGTACCTCTCGCGCAGGAGCAGGTACACGAGGGGCCCCCTCGCCCTCAGTATGCCGGCCCTACTGTCCGGGAAAATTGCAGCCATCACATATGGCGCATAGCCGTCAAACAGGGCGTATATTAGGGAAGGCACACTGTCAATGACATTGACCATAACATCCCTTAAGTCGCCCACATTGACAGGGGCCTCATACACTTCTTCGCCATTTATAAGGATACTAATCACTGCATTCTTAATTTCCGACCTTTCAGTAAACTCTCTAACCTTCACCTCTAACCCGCTGAGAGCTTTCTCCAATGAGTTGCCCATCGGGTTGCTCATCACAAGTTCGCCTTCTCTCAATGTGATCCTTATGGCGCTGCCCCCGTCGTCGCTTGTCACGAGGACCTCCGCCGAATCAGCGCCAATCCTCACAAGGCGCCTAAGGTCGTCGACCAGGTACACCTCGAGCAATTTCTGTCTCAATCCACCGCTGAAGATTTCGGCGAACTCGTCCCTTATTATCCTTATAAGGGCGCTCTTAATCCCGCCTCGAAGTCCCTCTACGTCCCCCAGACGGCCCTCAACATGCTCCTTAATAGTCTCGGTTAACTTCCGCCAGTCGGGCTCCGCAGTGTACAGACTCCATATTAGGTAAGCCATGTACGACTTGCCCACACCGTTGGGCCCCACGAACACTGTGAGCCGCCTCAACGCTATATCGGCCTCCCTCACAAACCCAAAGTCCCTCACCCTAAGCCTCACCACCAATCATCACACAACACTTAAAGAGCTTACCCTCAAACCGCAACACGGCCAATTGCCACGCCTTAGGCAGACTACGCCGGATAACCATCCACAGGGAAACGCCAATGTTCCACCATTCATAGTTGCTTCTGGAGCCAGCGATGCACGAACTGGCCGTACCAAAACTAGCTAAGTGAATGATTAATCAGTCACCGTAATTAGGACCAGCCCTATGACATAGATTAAAGACAAAACCATCTTCCTGAGTCTTAAGATTCTTTCAGCTTTCAGCCTGTCCCCCACCTTCTCCTCGATCTTAGTCAAGTCCAACCATTCTGAATACAGGAATGTCAATATGAAAAATATCGCAAGTGGTACCACACCAACTGCTTTTGCGATTAACAGTTTAAAGACCACGGCCTAGAATATTTGTAGATACGCGGGAATCGTCGCAATACTGCCATCACTGGGCTCTACATCGACCTCTAATATTATGGGCGCTGGTAGTAAAGAGAGCTTTCTCAGCACTAAGAGTACTCTTCTAGCCATAAGTGTCCATGGAACCATGAGCACATTTTGACCGATAAATCCTACATCCAAAAAGTCTAAATCATTTAATGATTTTAGACCGTCTGGAAGCTTGAGCAATATTTTGTGTATATTTTTCTCTACATCAGTTAATTCTCCAAATTTTATCTGTACAAACCTATTCTCGTGCCATTCCTCAAAATCTAACTTGATATATATGGCTTTAGGTGGATCATGCCAAAACACGATCAATCTATCAACAAATCCCTTCTCGGCATTTTCGCTGAGCAAAACTTTAATGAACTTTGAATAGAAGACAGGGCTTCTAACCACGTACTCGCCGCCGTCACTCTTCCTGAACGTTGACACTTTATAGACGTATCCGTTCTCGACCACGTACTTCTCCTCAACCAACTCGGAGCCGGACAGTGTATATGATACCCAGTACGTGGCCATGCCGGTATTGTTCTTGACAATAATCCTAGCTGAATTGGAAAAGGGAAGCATAAGCGAGAGGCTGTTGTGCTGATAATTGCCGCCGGTTGAGGGCAGATGCTTCGAGCCACGCTCGGCGAATTTATTACATCAACACCGTCGATTTCTATACTACCAATTTCATGGTCCCCGTTGGCCTTTGCAACGCCAATCCCATTAATCACGCCAGAACACCCATGAACACGAAGCAGCTCCAGCGAGCTCTGTCCCCTCAGGAAACCTACATTAACCCCAACCCTCTCCACAACAACCATCCACACAAAATTTAAATGATCTACGGCCCATTCACACGGCGAGACATCCGTTTGAGCGGCAATACCCAGTGTTCCGGACAGTGATAGGTTCTAGGTGTATGCATATTTCTACCAGCCGAGACGCTGAGACCGGGACGCCGCCGGCTCGGTAGGCACAGACGTGTGCCTAGCCCACCGTACGTTCAGCTGCAAATAGCGTGTTGTGCATTGGCCTAGGGACACCTCGCTGGGGAGTATGCGCCTTTCGGATGCAATATCCATGACGCGTAACCCATTTATATTGGGCTTGTCGTCGTTCCATGTACCTTCTTCTCAAGGGTAAGTTGGCCAATTTCCAGCACAGCCTCATGGACTACCTGGAGCGGCGCAGCGCGCTGATAGGGCGGTTCCCACCGGGAACACTGCTGTGGGGCGCCCGGCAACGCTACACGTATTTTCGGGAGGGCGCCACAGTGTTCCTCTACGTGTCCAGGGAGGCCGGCTTCCCGGGCGGCGTGGTGCTTTACGGCACGCTCCAGAGGCCCGAGGAGCTCAGGGAGAGGTACTGGCCGGAGGGCGACTGGCCCCTCCTCCTCCCCATAAGGGTAGAGAAACTGGCGCCGGGCGTCGCCGAGGCCCCCAGGAACCCAGTCACATGGAGGCCAGTGACGCTCAGCCAACTGGCCGAGCTGGGGGTAAGGCCCCTCCCATCGCCCGGACAGAAACTGCCCGAAGACAAGGCCAAGACACTCCAGGCCCTCCTATAGGCCACACGCCCAGCGACCCGGCGTCCCACCTATGTGGTCCTCCCCCTTATGAAACGGGCCACGCCCATCACGTCCCTCCCCACGGAGGCCACATCGACGTACCTCGAGACATCCCCCTCCCTGTCCAGGCCATTGTACTGGAACTCGTGAAGGTCCAGGGCCTTCTCCACCGCGAGCTCAAGCTCCCTGTCGCCCAGCAGCTGGGCCACCTCCTTCATCCTTGAAGTGGGCATGACGGCTATGATCCAGTCAACCCTCGCCACACGCTTCCCATGGCGGGTAACCCTAACCCCGGCGAATTTCCCCGCCAAGACGTCCCTCCTAGCAGCCGCCTCAGCAGCCAGATACGCCTTCACCGCCTGAAAGGCCTTCCCAGCCGCGTTCCTAACCAGGCCATTCCTAAGGAAGTCCTCGGCAAGCTCCGCCTCGTACCTGGCCTCCTTCAGCCTATCCATACGGTACCTCTCCAGGTTCCTCCAAGGCCCCTTCACGCATTTGTCTTTCTCCACTATTTTAATTCTCGCCACTGGCACATCCATTGATGTCGCCAATAAGGGATTACGCTTAAGGCATATTTCCTGAATTTTTCCCCGTGTTTCAATACCTGCTCCATGGACTCCCTGAGCTTCCCTTCCAACACGTCCAGAGCCACGCTAGTCATATAGCATCTTTCCGGCTGGGGACGATCAACGTCCAGTACGGCGCTCACGTCTAGGTACCTTACCATTACCTGCTCTCCATTTGGACGAGCCTCTGAGAGATCCTTGCGCGGATCGCCCTGGCCGCTTCATGCGCCCGCTGTACGAGCGTGGGGTCGCGTAGTTTCAGCGCTACGTGTAGTAGGTACTCGCATGCCACTGCGTCGAGCAGGTACTCGCCTCTGAGTTCAGGCCACTTGACGAGGCTGAGGTAGGACATGGCTATTAGGTTGAGGGTTGACAGCTCCAATTCGTGGCGCTGGACGGGCCTTGCATCGCTGTAAAACTCGTTGACCCACTCGTTGAACGCCTCAACATTTGCCAGGAGTGCCTGTTCAGCATCGATGGACGGCAGCACATGTCCCTCCCCCATCAAGAACTCGACGACGCCCCTCTTAACGTCCTCCAGAGTCGTGGCGCCCCTCTCGACGAGATACTGTAGTAGTCTCCTCTTCGCATAGCTCAGCGACGCAATGTCCCTCTCGTCGGTGAAGGATGCTAGGAGCTCGGCCATACCTTTTCCCCAAGTCTCGCCTCCCTTACCTCAGGCAGCGAGTACACGTAGTCCAGCAACTCGTCTAGTCTCTTATTGCGCCACTGCTCGGCCACCGAGCCGACGGCCTCCTCGAGATGCCGTGGGAGGGGTGCCGGCCGCACCGCGGCCCTGTACCACGACTTGACGCGTAGATGCTCGTCGGTCTCACGGCGCACCTCCACGTGGCCCCACCCCTCAAGCAGGTCGAGGAGGTCCACGGTCTCCCTGCTGAATGGCCCGTAGAGCCAGAGACGCCACTCGAAAAGGAGGCCATGTCCCCGCCGGGCCAGTTCCCTGTCCACTAGGTAGAGCAACTTGACCAGCTCGGTCTTCAGCACCGGCCTCCCCACCAGCTCCAACAGCCTCAACACGACACCACGCTTTACATCCCTCGTCACGGTATTTTAACCGCAACATTTATTAAACTTCCCCACACGCCGTCACCCCAAGGGGCCGACACACATGGTTCCACGGCCCGCATGGCCAATGTGTTGCACCTGAACAGATCCGGCTTTGCTCGGCAGTATTATGGATCAATGTTTATATAAACTGTATATAAACTGTGCAACTACAATTTTTATATCTTTCGCATCGCCGAGATATTATGAAGAAAAATCTTCTGGCTTGGATTCTCGTGAGGCTGAGCCTAGCCGAGAAACTGGACAGCTTTCCGGCTAGGCTTAGGGCTCAAAAGGCTGTGTACCTGTTGCAGGCGTTGGGTTTCCCTACACGTTACGACTTTAATATGTACATTAGGGGTCCCTACAGTCCTGGGCTGGCCGACGACTATATGGCCCTGGCCAGGGAGGGCCTGGTGGAGGAGTACGCTAAGTATGCCGATGTGGATGAGGGGAGGTGGGGGCCCATAGTTGACCTTCTCGCTGGTGAGGATGTCCTCGTGTTGGAGGCCGCTGCCACACTGCACATGTTCCTCGCCGCTGGTTGGCCCGTCGAGGAGGCGGTAGACCACATCTTAGAAATGAAGCCCTACATGTCCAGGCGTCTCGTCGAGGCGGGCCTGACGCTGCTGGGCAGGCTAGGCCTCTCTTAATGTCGTGCTGGCATCTCGACACTTCGGTGCTTTTGGAGGGGCGGTTATGGAGATGCCTAATTACTAATGACGATTTTCTACAGGGTAAGCGTGGTTGCGCTGGGCGAGTTCTTCGTAGTGTCGCGGGAAAAATCTGAGGAAGACCTGCTGTATGGGGTTTGGTCATCTAGCTGGAATATTCAGCAGTACGTGCCTGAGCGGGATACATTTTTGACAATACTGGAGGAAGTGCTTGACGAGGATAACCGTATAAGTTTCAGTGATGCCCTCATTGTGGCAAGCGCATTGACCGACTGTGAGTGTAGTGGGTTGGTGACCTTGGACCGCGCCATTCTGACGTCGAGGGGACTTAAGAACTTGGCTAGTAAGTACGGTAAAAGGATCGTGGGTCCTGACCATCTGGGCTGTGAGGCTGAGGTGTAGAGGTGTCTGGGGTTCCGTCAATGCCCCCGGTGTCTGCATCTTGATGTGTGGGAGGGCTCTCCTCAGGGCTGGTCTGCCAGCGTGTGGGCGTCGCCTTTCTTCTCTGCGAAGCCGCAGTCCACTAGGTTCTTCACCAGCTTGGTTGCTTCCCCGTCTGTGATTGTCCTCCCCTCGAGGGCCGTGAGGTAACGTTTCACGTCGGACCACCGGGCCCCCGCTGCCATGAGTCTCGCCGCGTGGATGTACCTGTGGGTGCCCATGGCCTCACGAAGTGTCAGAACTCCGAGGCGGCCAGTTCTCGGCGTGGTGGAGGGTCTCCTCCAGCGCTGTGTCGGGCCTCGACAGGGCCCGAAGTAGGCGAGCCAGCCCACCACGCCGTCCAGGGCGTCCACGACGTCCTCGATGAGCCTTCTGTCGGGGCGCGTGCCGACCGTCGCGAGACCCTCCTCCAGATACCTCACGGCGAGTTCCCGGGGGAAGGGCGCCACGTCTATCCTCTCCATGTACCTGCCGAAGAGGGGGGACTCTGGGTCGTCGAGTCTTAGGAACCGGTGTAGTAGGCCTACCTTGGACCCCCGAGTACACTATGGTCAGGTGCCGCAGGTTGTCGTAGGCGTAGGCCAGGGAGTATGTCCCTGCCCCTAAGCTTGACGAGTTCCTGGGCCTCGTCGAGCACTAGCACAGCCCTCTCCCCC
>JALWZH010000018.1 GCA_027002815.1 Thermoproteales archaeon
GGGCCAGCGCCTCGTCGGGCTCCGGGGACCTGCCCCACAGACCCCACTGGGCCACTAGCGCCGCCTCGAGGGCCGTGTCCCCGGCCTCTGTGGGCTTTGGGTACCCGTAGGTCAACACGTAGTCGATGGCCTTCACCCATAGGTGGAAGAGCGACACGTCGTAGAGCGCGCCCCACCCCGTGGGATGCATGTAGCCCCCCGGGGACTGGGCCCGGCCCAGCTCGACGTGTATGGGCCTCCTAGGCGGGGCGCCCGGCCTAAAGTTCTCCCTTATGGCCCTCTCAAGCTCCGCCATGGGGGCGCCCCGCAGGTCCACCAGCCTCACCCCAAGCGACACAGCCACGTCGCATGGGACCCTCAGCCACTCGCCGCACCTCCCTGAGAACGTGTCGACGAGGGCCTGGCCGGACCCGGACAGGTCGGGCCCGTACACTATGAGCGTGTCCACGTTGAGCAGAGTCCTGGCCAGGGACACCACCACGTGGTTTACGCCGTCCCGACTGTAGAGCACCCCCGCCACATTTACCATGCCGGCCACGTCGCCTGGAAGCCTCCTCAACACGTCCCGGGGCTTGGCCCAGAGCGTGACCAGGGCTATATTACTCTCTCTGTTCACCACGACTATCCCCTCGTCACCCATGCCACATGTCTGTCCGCCCCTTTTAAGACATCTTTATTTTGGGGGGTGCGCCACGGCACATGCGCGTGTCCTTTCCCGCCCACAGGCCCCGCAGGTTGAGGAGGACTAGGGCCATCCGGGACGCCGTGGCCGAGACGGAACTTTCCCCAAGGAACCTCATACTCCCGGTCTTCGTCTCCGAGGGACGGACCTCCGAGGACATACCGGCCATGCCAGGGTACCGCAGGTACCCAGTGGGGGAGGAACTGGTGAGACACGTGGAGGAGGCCCTCGGGCTGGGCATCAACAAGGCCATCCTCTTCGGCGTCGTGGAGGAGTCCAGGAAGGGGCCCACAGGCGACTATGCGTACGATCCCAAGGGCCCTGTCCCCCGCGCCCTCGGGCTGCTCAGGGAGACCTTCGGGGACAGGCTGGTGCTCTTCGCCGACGTGTGCCTCTGCGAGTACACGGACCACGGCCACTGCGGCATTGTGGCTGGCGGGCGGATAGACAACGACGCGACCCTGCCCCTCTACGCGAGGACGGCGGTGACCTACGCCGAGGCTGGGGCCGACGTGGTGGCCCCGAGCGGCATGATGGACGGGCAGGTTAGGGAGATCAGGAGGGCCCTCGACGAGGGGGGGTACAGGGACGTTGCCATAATGAGCTACAGCGCCAAGTACGCATCGGCCTTCTACGGGCCCTTCAGGGTCGCCGCCGAGAGCGCGCCCAGGTTCGGGGACAGGAGGAGCTACCAGATGGACCCGAGGAACGCCCGGGAGGCCGTCAAGGAGGTCCTCATGGACCTGGAGGAGGGGGCGGACATGGTCATGGTGAAGCCGGCCCTCGCGTACCTGGACGTCATCCGCCTCGTAAGGGAGGCGGTGCCCTACGCGCCCCTGGCCGCGTACAACGTGTCCGGCGAGTACTCCATGGTGAAGGCGGCTGCCGAGAGGGGCTGGATAGATGGGAGGACCGCCATGCTGGAGGTCCTCTTCGCCATCAGGAGGGCCGGGGCAGACCTAATACTGACGTACCACGCCCTCGAGGCGGCCCGGGCACTGGCCGACCTACCATTCTAGCAGCCCCAGGGCGGCCCCAAGGGCCCGCCACCCCACGTCGGTCAGCACGAAGGCCAGGTAGTAGAGTAGGGCCGCCGAGCCCGCGGCCGAGGCCAGCCCGTTGGCCAGCCTGCTGTTCGACTTAAAGAGGCGCAGGGCTATACGCCTACCGCTGAGCGGCCACATGGGGGCGATGGGCCTATACGTAAGCATGTCCCCCACGATGTGCAGAGCCACACCGCCGAACCCGGCCAGGAAACCTAACAGAGCCGGGAGACCCATGTATAGGAACGTGGCGCCTGTCAGTATGCCCAATAACACGGCGAACCCAAGGCTGTGGGTTACGCCCCTGTGCCTCATACCAATCCTCATGTCCATGTCGGGGGCCGTGGAGAGGGCCAGGGCTACAAGGCCTGCAAACAGCACCTCCACGTCCCTGACCCCCAGCACCGAGAAGGGCCCGAAAACGGCCAGCATGGACAGGCCCAAGTGCCCCCTCCTTTCCATGCCCACCCAAGGCACCAAACATAAATCTCTATTGATAAGGACCGTTGGCGACATAGTATTTATCTCCAAATATACGGCAATACATGGAGTTCATAGCCGTCATAGGCCTCCTCGCATCGATACTGGCAACTCTGTTAGGCTCGGTCTGGTGGCTAGCCCAGAGACTGGCACACATAGAGGCAAGGCTCGCCCGCCTCGAGGAGACAAAGGCCGATAAGGCTGATGTGGAGGTCATACGCAGGGAGTTGGCCGACAAGGCCAGCAGGGAGGACCTGCGCATCGAGCTCGCTAGGAAGGCCGACAAGGCGGACATAGAGGCGCTGCACATGGAACTGGCCAAAAAGGCCGATAAGGCTGATGTGGAGGTCATACGCAGGGAGCTGGCCGACAAGGCCAGCAGGGAGGATGTGGCCGGGATTAGGCACGGCCTTTCGTCCATCGTGTCAGCTGCGTCGGAGGCTCATAGGGCCGTCGTGGATTTCCTGGCCCTCAAGGGCGTTGTTGAGGAGGGGGAGGCGAGGTACCTTGCGGAGAGGGTCAAGGCGCTCTTCACGGTGGCTCTTCCCAACCCACTAACCGAGGAGGAGCTAAGATTCGTACGGGATTTCCTGGACAGGGCCTCTGAGGACCCCGACAAGGTCACTGAGGAGGAATGTGAAAGGGCGTACCAGATAGGCGTGCGCCTATTCTCCGAGGACTTCGACGCGAGGGGGTACCAGCTCGCCATGGCGGCAGCCTACGTAAGGGCATACCTTGTCAGCAAGAAGGTCAGGGAGAAGAGGGGTGGGGCGCCTCTTTAGGGGGCCACATAAGCTTTAATTTGTCGCTCGGCGGTAAAACCATGGTGCCCGCCAATGTACCGATGAGGGGGGTGGCCGTCATGTTTGTCGATAGGGCTGGCAGGATCTCCACCCCGCGGGACGCCGTGGAGGCCATGATTATAAAAGACGGCGTACTGGCCGACTCCCTGGAGCTGCCCGATGTGGGTCCCCTGGAGAGGCTGGCCTACGTGACCATGAAGGCCAGGCCGCACGTTGTGGTGGCCGAGCATATAGGCGAGGAGGGGGTGGAGCTGCTCAGGTCCATGGGCGTGGAGGTCTCCCTCCTAAGGAGGGACGGGACGTGCCGCTGCTGTTCGAGGCACGCCAAGGGCCATTAATTCGGGGTGGTGGGGCCGCCGGGATTTGAATTCCCGGGCCTCTGCCTCCCGGGATCACGCGGGTCCCCGCGCCGCGTCGGCGACCCAAGCCGCGCAGCCTACCAGGCTAGCCTACGGCCCTCCCCGTAGTGAGGTTACACTTATATCTTTTCCGTCGGCCCACGTAGGTGTGCTCCACGTCGAGGCGTGCTGCACTGGGAGGTTCATAAGGAGGATCAACAGGTTCATGGGGCTGGCCGTGATCGGCGGAGTGGAGGCGCCCGTCCACATACATGACTCGGGTAGGTTGGCCGAGCTCCTCGTGGAGGGGGCCAGGATATGGGTGAGGCGCGGCCGGGGGAAGGCCCCCTACTACCTGGTCGCCGTGGAGGCGTGGGACGGGCCGGTCCTCCTCGACACGGCCATGCACGGCCCCATTTTTCAAGCCATAGTCGATCGCGTGTTCCCCGGGAGACGGGTGGCGAGGAGGGAGGTGCCCCTGGGCAGGGGCAGGGTGGACTTCCTGCTCGACGATGGGACCTACGTGGAGGTGAAGGGCGTGTCGCTGTTGCGGGGAGGGACGGCCCTCTTTCCCGACGCTCCCACGGCCAGGGGGCGGCGCCATGTGGAGGAGCTGACGCGCGTTGTTTCCCAGGGGGGCAAGGCAGCCGTGGTGTTCCTAGTGGTCAGGTGCGGCGCAAGGGAGTTCGCCCCCAACGTCGAGGTGGACCCCACATTCGCGCGTTCTGTGGCGGCGGCCGCTCGGCGCGGCGTCAGGATAGTGGCGTTCAAGGCCTGTCTGAGGCGCGACATGGAGCTGTGGGCCTGCTGTGAGGTTCCCCTGCGGCTAGTGCGCTATCCTGACGACGCCGAGGGCGCTCACCAATATTAGGGCCAACACGATGGACACGAATATGAGCAGGGTGATGTCCCTCTTCCTGACGGCGTGGGGCATCACAGCGATGAGGCCGACCATCACGGAGCTGGCCAGGGCCAGGAGGCCCAGCCTCATCGGGACGGCGACCAGCGCAGTGCCGTAGCCGCACTCGGCGTTGCGCTCGCCGCCCAGCGTGGCCTGGAGCAGGCACGAGGCCGTGGCAGGGGCTGTCGCCATTTGGGCGAGGAGACCCACGACGAGCATGACCATGCCGACGAGCGCCGTGTATGAGGCCGCCCTACCATACAGCCCCCCTACGCCCATAGCTCCTCGGCCCCCCTCACCAGTAGTTGGACCGCGGAGACCACCATGACGCCTATGACGATGTACCTCATGGCGCGGGCCCTTATCCTCAGGGCTATGCGGGAGCCCACGGCCGCGCCGATCATGACGCCCGGCACCACGATGGCGATCAGCTGCTCGACTACGGCGCCGCTGTTCACGTATACCCAAAGCCCCGCGGCGTCGCCCACTGCCAGGGTGGCCACTGAGCACCCGACAGCTACCTTTAACGGCAGCGACATGACCAGGTTGTATACTGGGACGAGGGCCCACCCGCCCCCCAGGCCGAAGAGCCCCGAGATGAGGCCTACGGCGGCTAGAAACGCCGAGGCCTGCAGCGTGTTCCTCACGTTGTACCTCACGGTCCTCCTAAGGGAGGGCTCCCAGTAGCTCGAGGGGAAGCCCAGTCTCCTGGCCAGCCCATCGCTTTCCGGGACCTCGGGCCACTCCACCCTTCTGACCGTGAGGAGGACCACTATTAGGAACATTATCGCGCCGAGGCTAAGCCTCACGAGGGCCGCCCCCTGGGGAAACGCCGCGGTCACGTACAGCCCCATGTACGCGCCCATGATGGCCGCGGGGGCCATGAAGGAACTTGCGAAAAGCACGATCCTGAAGTTGGCCAGGCCCGCGGCCAGGTACCTGGCGCCGGCTATCACGGACGTGGTCATCGCCAGGGCCAGCCCCGTGGACCTGACGACGTCGGGGTCGGCCGCGGTGAACGCGAGGAATAGGGGGGTGAATATGACGCCGCCGCCCACGCCGGCCAACGAGCCGAGGAGGCCTATGGCTATCGACGCCGCGAAGAGGAGGGGCACGAAGAGGAGGGGCTCCATCGGGGGCTACGGGGGAGGTATGTACTCCTCCTCCTTGGCCGCCTGCTCCTTGACCTCGTCCAGGTGCCTCTCCAGCACGGCCCTGACCGCCCCCTCGTCTGCCCTGCCCAGCTCCACCATGAGTTCGAAGAGCCTCCTCTTGAATGCCACGGGGAGCTCCTCTATGAAGCCCCTCGCGTCTATCCGTGACCTGGGGAACTCCTGGAGGAGCCTCCGCGCCGTCTCCTCGGACACCTCTATTTCCACCATCTTGAGGGCCCCCCCGAATATGGGGACCGCCCTCTGCTCTAGGGGCGTGCCCCTCACCCTTTCGTACCTCCTCGCGTCGAGGACAACCCCTATCTTGTACGTGCGGCCGCTCATGCCCCCGGCACCTCCATGGGCCCCAATTCGAACTCGCCCTGCTCCTCCTTGGCCTTAAGGTACCTCGAGTTGACGTATGGGTATCCGAACTCCCTCCACCACTTGACTATGACCTGGTACACCTCCGGCCTGAATATTATGGGGGGAGGCTCTATCCCCTCGACTATTAGGCCCCTTATGAACGACCCGCTGAACCTCTGCCTCTCCTTCTCATGCGCACAGTTGGCGCTGTACGCTATCTCGCCGCACTTGGGGCAGTACCAGAACTCGCCCATGTTGACCGGCCTTATCCTGAGCCCGTAGTCCGTCTCGTGGGGCGGCTCGTTGAGGCCGTAGCTCGGTATGCCCCGGGACCAGAGTATCTGCGTGGCGTACGGGTCGTAGTAGTCGCCCACGGCAGCGTGGTCCCTCCCGAACATGTGGTGGGTGCAGCCGAGGTTCTGGCGCACGATGCCGTGTAGGAGGGACTCCAGGGGGTTGCCGTACCTCATGTCCCAGAGGGTGAAGTTGACCATGTGGCGCCTGGGGCTGATGTACCCGTGCAGGTTGATGGCCTCGTGGCCCTCCAGTATCGCCTCGTCTGTGAAGTCTCCCAGCCTCTTGGCCCCGATTATGGCGTTGACCAGTATGCCGTGGCACGGCTCTATGTCGCCGGCAAACGCGGCGCTCTTCATGAGCATCTCGTGGCCCAGGTGGGGCACGTTGCGGGTCTGATGCGCTATCACGGTCCTCCACCCCCTCCTCTCGAACTCCCGCCTGCTGGCCTCCGGGGGATACCAGAACCTGTCGTAAGGCACCCTGAACCTCGGCTCGTTTATTATGGTCACCTTGCCCGCCAGCGCTATCCCCGTCATGTTGGCATATATATTGTAGCCGGGGTGCTTGTGGTCGAAGGGCACCCTGACCACCTCAGGGTTCTTCTCGGGGGTCCCGAAGGTCCTCGTGGCCATGTCTATCGGGTCGAACCTCCATATCTCCTCTATGTCCAGCACCGCGAAGGGCCTCCCCCTCAGCGTGAGGAGGAGCCTGTCGCCCTCCCTAACGCCGAGCCGCTGGAGGTCCTCCTCCGACACGTCGAATATTATGGGGAACGGGAAGAGCCACCCGTTGAGGAGCCTCCTCTCGGCCAGCACCTTCTCCACCTCGTTCCTAGTCATGAACCCGTCCAGGGGGCTGAAGAAGCCGTAGGCTATGGACACTATCTCCCTGTACACGTTCCTGATCGGTAGGCCGGTCCTCCTGTCCAGGGTCGGCCTCAGCTCCAGCCTCGGCGCCCCGGCGGCCATGCGCTGGGCCCTGTAGGCATTGCGCTCCACCCTGTTCACCAGTACCCCCCCGTGGGGGGGAGGCCTCTTGATGATGGTCGTGGGCACCCCGCCATGTTCCCCGCGCCTTATAAGGGTTATTACAATACAGCTGTTAATCCAGTTACAGTGCGGCCTTGCACAAGCTATTGAAAGGCGAATCGGGTTCGGACCGCCAGGCATATAGACGTGTCCCTCACTGCACCCATGCTGGTCCGCGGAGAGCTGCCCAATAGGCCCACCCGCATAGTTTCCATGAACCCCTCGGCCACAGAGTTCCTCTTCCTCATCGGCGCCGGGCACCTGGTGGTCGGCGTGGACTCGTGGTCCTACAGGCCTCGGGAGGCTCTCGGGAAGCCCCGCGTGGGGTCCTTCACCACGTTGAACCACGGCGCCCTCAAGGCGCTGGAGCCCGACCTGGCCATACTGTACTACCCCGTCCAGAGGCACCTCGTCGATGCGCTGGGGGTGCCCGTGATGGCCGTGCCCACTCCCACCTCGATAGACGGGGCGGTGGCCGTGTTTCGGGCCCTTGGCAGGCTCGTGGACATGGACGAGGAGGCGGACCGGGTGGCCGGCATATATAGGGACCTCTTCAGGGAGACCAGCGTCGACGTGGATGGGGTGCTGGCCGCCTTCTGGCTGGGGGGCATAGACATAGCCGGAAAGATGTCCTTCACCGCGGACGCCCTTGAGGCCGTGGGGGCCCGCTACGTGGACCTGAAGGGCATATTCGTCTTCCGTAGGGACGGGGACGAGGCGCTTCCCCTGCTGGACTCGGTTGACCCCTCGCTGGTGGTGTACGAGGCCAAGACCAAGGCGCCCGACCCGAAAGAGGCTGGGTGGATCAGGAGGGGGAGGTGCAGGGCGTGTAGGGAGGGCGCCATAGTGGTCACGCCCAACGACACTCTGGCCCACTACGGGCCGAGCCTTCCCCTGGACATGGGCCCGGTGGCCGACGGCCTGAGGA
>JALWZH010000019.1 GCA_027002815.1 Thermoproteales archaeon
CCATGCTGTTCATGAATACGCCGGGCGTTACGTGGAACCTGTATGGGACCCCTACGGTCTTCACGCCACGCTTAGCCATAGGACTTGCTGATGTCCCACTATATAAAAATTGGCCAGCCGTGGGCGTTAAGGGGGCTCTGACTTAAAGTACCCGAGACGTGGCCGATTAACATGGGCGGCGACATCTATAGGGAGGACTTGGAGCGGATAGCGTTGAGCGTCCACGTGGATCTTGAGAGGTTCGTCACGCCCAACATATTTAGAACCACCAGAGACGTGTTTAAGACCCTCGTGGCAACGGTGCTCAGCCAAAACACCAGCGACCGCAATGCGCTGGCAGCGTATAGGAGGCTTGAGGAGTTGCTGGGGGACATCACCCCTCAAGGACTTGCAGCGGCGCCTCTGGAAGACGTTGAGGAGGCCATAAGGCCTGCCGGCATGCATAAGGTCAGGGCGCGGAAGCTGAAGGAGCTCGCCGCCGCGGTGCTGGACAGGTTCGGCGGTAACCTTAACAGGATAGGCGACATGTCCACGGAGTCCGCCAGACAGGTCCTCCTATCGTTGCCAGGGGTTGGGCCCAAGACGGCCGACGTTGTACTGGTCAACCTGGGTAAGTCTGCCTTCCCAGTTGACACCCATATACTGAGGATTGGAAGGAGGCTAGGGATTGGGAACACCTATTCGCAGATTTCTGGGAGGATAATGTCCATGTTGCCGCCCAGCGAGTACCTGAGGGTACACCTGGCGCTGATACAGTTCGGGAGGGAGGTGTGTAGGGCGCGTAGGCCTCTATGCGATGCGTGCCCCCTCAGGGACAAGTGCAAGTATTACGCGTCTTCGGGGCGCCGATAGGCGCCCCACGCAGTGCGTCTGATCAGCCCGGCCAACATGGCGTGGTCCGCCAACACTATCCTCGTCATAGCAATCAGCGCCACCAGAGCCTTGGGCGCGGTGCTCACGTCGTACCTACCGCTGAACGTTATTTCCTCCTCCTCCATGCGCGTGAGGTCCACGGTGCGTTGCGGTTTACGTATGCTTGGCGTGGGCTTGAACGCGACGCGGAACCTTATCGGCTCGCCGATCGAGAGACCGCCGAGCAGTCCGCCGCATTTGTCCGAGCCTAGGCCCACCCTGCCGCCCTTGACCACTATCGGGTCGTTGGCCTCGCTTCCCCTCATCCTGGCTAATTGAAACCCGTATCCGAACTCCACGCCCACTGCGCTCGGTATAGAGAGGGCGGCCTTGGCCAGGTCGGCCTTGAGCTTGTCGAACACGGGCTCGCCCAGGCCGGGCGGCACATCTGTTGTGACCACCTCCACCACGCCACCCACACTGTCGCCGTCGGATGCCGCCTTGACCAACATGTTGATCACGGTTTCCGCCATGTCGCCGTCAAGCATAGGTAGGGGCCTCTCCCAAGCCTTCTCGGCCTCCTCGTAGGAGGCCGGGCGCGACGAAACTCGGAGCCCCCCAAGCTCGACTATGTACCCACTGACCCTAACGCCTATTTCCTCCAACACCTTGCCTGCTATTGCGCCTGCGACTATGCGCGCCGCTGTTTCCCTGCCGCTGGCCCGACCGCCCCCTCTATGATCGTGGTACGCTCCGTACTTCAAATAGTAGGCAAGGTCCGCGTGGCCCGGCCTCGGCCTCATCCACAGCTCCTTATAGTAATCGGACACGACCCTCCTATTCCTTATTACAACCGCTATGGGCGAGCCTATGGCGCGGCCGTCCTTAACCCCGGACAGGATTTCTACTTCCTCCGGCTCGCACCTCGGGTTGAGGACCCTCACATGGCAGAACATCCTCCTCTGGAGTTCCTTCCTTATGTGCTCCTCGTCTATGGGGACCCCTGGCGGGACCCCGTCGACCACAACCCCTATGGCTGGCCCGTGGCTCTCCCCAAACGTGGCCACGCGGAACACCCTACCGAAGAAGCTCATGGAATAGACGAAGCCCTAATTATTGTTTTTGCCCTTCAAACCGCGTCCGCATAATGCCATGGGTCCCATACCAAATGCGGCACCGCTTTCCCAGATAACTGTACCTTTATCACGGCAAACTTTTAATTGCAACGCATAAAAAAACATGTATGGTATCCGTTGCCATTGGCGACCTCGAAAAGCACTTCCCTCCCAACGTTTACGCGTTGCGCAATCTGACGCTGAACATAGCCCATGGGGAGTTCGTAGTGGTTCTGGGCCCCTCGGGATCCGGCAAGACCACACTCATAAGATGCATAGCAGGCCTTGAGGCGCCTACCAGGGGCAGGATATATTTCGATGAGACCCCAGTGGTGGACCTCGATAGGGGCGTGCTGGTGCCGCCCTCCAAGAGGAACATAGGCATGGTGTTCCAGAACTGGGCCCTCTACCCGCACATGAAGGTGTTCGACAACATTGCGTTCCCCCTAAAGGTGAAGAGGGCGCCTCGGGGGGAAATAGAGAGGCGGGTTAGGGAGGTCGCCGAGGCGCTTGAGATCGGGCATCTCCTCGACAGGTATCCGAGGCAGCTTTCCGGGGGGCAGCAGCAGAGGGTCGCAATAGCCAGGGCCCTCGTCAAGGAGCCCCAGGTCCTGCTAATGGACGAGCCCTTCTCCAACCTGGACGCGCGTCTAAGGATATCGGCAAGGGAATTCGTAAAGTCGTTGCAACGGAAGCTCAAGATAACCACTATACTGGTCACGCATGACCAACACGACGCATACGCCCTGGCCGACAAGATAGCCATAATAAACAACGGCGAGCTACAACAGTTCGGTCCACCGGACGAAATACTCAGGAGGCCGGCCAACACGTTCGTGGCGCAGTTCTTCGGCGACCCCCCCATAAACCTCTTGAGGGGCACCGTGAGGGACGGACATGTGCACCTGGGCGACGTTGACGTACCGCTTGAGGCGGATGTGCCCCGTGGAACAAACGTCTACGTGGGTATAAGGCCGACCGACATATACGTGTCCGATGCTCCCCATGAGACCACCGACGTGGAGTTGCCGCGGGCAAGAGTCAAACTGCTCGAGTACCTGGGCTATGCCCAGATAGCCGTGGTCACTTGGGGCTCCACGGAGGTTAGGGCCGAGGTGTTTTCCAGGGTGGCGGAAGGCGATGAGGTTAGGGTATTCCTTAAAAGGGGGGCCGTCAGGCTATTCGACGGCGATGGAAAGCTCCTTGCCTAGCCGCCCCTAATAATTCTCCGGAGCACGTAGTGCAGTATTCCACCGTTCCTAAAGTACTCGACCTCCATGGGCGTGTCCAGCCTTACCCTAAGCGGCACCTCGTCCACACGCCCATCCTTCCTATGCACCCTCAGGGTAACAGACTTGCCTGGGGCTAGCCCGCCTGCAAGGCCCACGATGTCGTAAAGCTCCGTCCCATCTAGGCCTAGGGAATCCGCGTTATGGCCGTCCATGAACTGTAGGGGCAGTATGCCCATACCAATGAGGTTGCTCCTGTGTATGCGCTCGAAGCTTTCCGCTATCACGGCCCTGACCCCGAGCAGCTTGGGGCCCTTAGCGGCCCAGTCACGCGAGCTGCCAGCGCCATAATTCTTGCCTGCTATGATAATGACGGGGACGCCCTCGGCCTTGTAGCGCATAGCAGCCTCGTAGACCGTCATCACCTCGCCGCTTGGCCAATGAACCGTGTAGCCGCCCTCCCTGTCTGGGACCATCTTGTTCCTCAGCCTCTTGTGTGCGAAGGTGCCGCGCACCATGACCTCATGGTTGCCCCGCCTGGCACCGTACGTGTTGAAGTCACGTGGCTGGACCCCCCTCTCCATGAGGTACCTACCGGCCGGAGAATCGGCTGAGATGGCCCCAGCAGGGGATATGTGGTCAGTGGTAACGTTGTCTCCAAGTATGAGGAGGGGACGGGCCCCCACAATGTCGACGATCGACGGCAGCTCGTCGGGGTCAAAATCGTCGAAGAATGGGGGCCTCTGTATATACGTGTTGTTGGGGTCCCACTCGTACAGGTCTCCTCCGGGCGCCCCTAGGTCGGCCCACTCCGGCACCAAGTCGCCCAGATTGCTGTACTTATCTATGAACGACTTTGGATCCACGGCCTCCGACATGTATGCCCTTATCTCCTCTGCAGAGGGCCAGACGTCCCTGAGGTACACTGGCCCTTCCCTGCCCACGCCCAGCGGCTCGTTCACTATATCCCTGAGAACGGTCCCAGCCAAGGCATACGCTACTACGAGTGGAGGCGATGCGAGGAAGTTCATTCTGACGTCAGGATGTATCCTAGCCTCGAAGTTCCTGTTGCCGGACAATACGCTGGAGACCACCAAGTCGCCCTCCCTGATGGCCCTCGAGACGGGCTCTGGGAGGGGCCCCGTATTGCCTATACATACCATGCATCCAAAACCGGCCACCGAGAAGCCCAAAGCCTCCAGGTACTTGAGGAGGCCTGACCTGGACAGGTAGTCGACCACTACGCGGGAGCCCGGGGCCAGCACAGTCTTGACCCTGGGATTCACCGTGAGGCCGCGCTCCACCGCCTTCTTGGCCAATATGCCGGCGCCGAGCATAAGGGCGGGGTTGCTGGTGTTGGTACAGCTGGTTATCGCAGCTATGACTATGTCGCCGTCCCCCACGTCGGTCCGCCTCCCGTCTACCTCCACCTCAACCCGTCCCGAGCCTCCCCTCTTCTTCCTGTGCTCCTCTATGACGGGGAGGGCCGCCTTGGGCACCTCCGAAAGCGGACGGCGTTGCCACGGCAGCGAGGGACCGGCCACGCTGGGCTCAACAGTGGATAGGTCGAGCTCCACCACCTCGCTGTACTCGACGTCGCCCTCCTCGGGGACCCCGAACATGCCCTGCTCCCTATAATACCTCTCCACGAGCGCCACGTGGTCCGCGTCCCTCCCCGTCATCCGGAGGTACTCGAGCGTCAGGTCGTCCACGGGGAAGAGGCCTATAGTGGCGCCGTACTCGGGCGCCATGTTGGCTATAGTGGCCCTGTCAGGCACCGACAGCTCCAGTACGCCCCTACCGAAAAACTCCACGAACTTGCCCACAACGTTGCGCCTGCGCAACAGCTCCGTGATTGTGAGCACTATGTCCGTAGCCGTGACGCCTTCCCTGGGCCTGCCATACAGGTAAACCCCCACCACGTCGGGCGGGGGAACAGCAATGGGCTGGTCCAGAAGCGCGGCCTCGGCCTCTATGCCGCCTACTCCCCAGCCCAGGACGCCGAGGCCGTTTATCATGGTTGTGTGGGAGTCCATGCCGACCACGCTGTCGAAGAACGCAGTGTCCCCATCCACCATGACGACCCTAGCGATGTACTCCAGGTGCACTTGGTGTATTATGCCGGTGCCGGGCGGAAACAACCTGAAATTCGAGAACGCGTTCTGGGCCCACTTGAGGAAGACGTACCTGTCCCTGTTACGCTCGATTTCGAGCTTATGGTTCAACGCATAGGCGTCGCTAACCCCGAAGTAGTCCGCCTGAACCGAGTGGTCCACGACCAGGTCAGTCGGCACCTGCGGGTTTATGACCCTGGGGGAGAGGCCGTGCCTGGCCACCACCTCCCTCATAGCGGCAAGGTCCGCCAGGGCCGGGACACCTGTGTAGTCCTGCATGATGACCCTTGCCACCTTGAATGGTATCTCCTTGGGGATCTTCCTGCCCGGGCGCCAAGAGGCCAGGTTCTCAACGTCCTCGGCTGTGATAGCTGAACCGTCCAGGTTGCGGATTAGCGATTCCAACATTACCCGTATGCTGAGGGGGAGCCTAGAAATCCCCGGAAACTGGCCCTCCAATTTTCTCAGGGAGTAGTACTTGTATTTGGAGGCGCCGACCTCTAGAAACGAGGCGAAGCCGCCCTTGTCCATGGTGGTTACTACTTGATGTATAAAAAGGTTAAATGAAAGACTTCAGTATCGTGGGGCCCTCGGACAGCGCGTTGTCTATTTGGGACGTGGCGGGCGACACGCCTTTAAGCAGTCTGGACATCTCGCCGTCGTAGGTCGGGCGCTCGGCCCTATATATAACGCCTATGGGTATCCTCCCATATGGGTCCATCGTTGGCCATTCAAGCGCCTTGGCCATGGCCTGCATGAGGTCTGACGGGTCGTGGCCGGACTCCTCGAGTTTGTACACGCGTGCCTTAAACCAGTCGTACGTGTTGACCCTGTTAAACGTCACGCAAGGGCTGAGGACGTCTATGAGCGCGAAGCCTCTGTGCTCTATGCCTCCCTTGATGAGGCTGGCTAGGTGCGTGGGGTCCCCGCTGAACCCCCTAGCGACGTACGTGGCCCCCGACGCTATAGCAAGGGCAAGCGGATTCACCGGATCGTCCACCGAGCCGTAGGGCGTGGACTTGGTCTTCACCCCCTTAAGCGTGGTGGGCGCCATCTGGCCCGTGGTCAGACCATAGACCTGGTTGTTAGAAACTATGTACGTTACGTCCACGTTGCGCCTGGCAGCATGGACCAGGTGGTTGGTCCCTATCGCGTAGCCGTCCCCGTCACCGCCCATCACTATGACCGTGAGGTCCGGGTTGGCCAGCTTCACGCCTGTGGCTATAGGCAGCGCCCTCCCATGTATGCCATGTATGCCGTAGGTCTTCATGAAGTGGGGCAACTGGGAGGAGCAGCCTATGCCTGAAACCACCACGACCATCTCGTTTGGTATGCCCAGCTCGGCCAGCGCCCTCCTCAACGCGTCCAGGATGCCGTAATCTCCGCAACCAGGGCACCATATGGGGGGCCTTGCAACGGCGTACTCAGCGGGCTTCCTCACCTCAATCTTCACCGTCATGTCACCACAACGGCCTCGACCCGCTTTCCAATGAGCTCGCCGAGCTCGTCCACGCTGAAAGGCTCCCCCCAGTACTTGACCACCCTCTCGCTTATGTCCACGCCTAGCTCCCTCCTAAGAAGCGCCACAAGCTGGCCCGTATAGTTGACCTCCACGGCTATCTTCCTTGCGGTCTCGGAAAGCGCCCTGAGTACCTGATCCCTCGGCAACGGGTACAGGTCCCTGAATATGAGTGCGTTGTATCCCTGCGACGCATCCACGAAGTCCATCACGGGCATTGCAGTGGAACCCCACACCACTAGTGTTGTCCTGGCTCCAGGCGGCCCATAGAGGGACGGCGGCTCCATTTCCCGCCTAATGTAGTCCAGCTTGCGCATCCTCTTCTCCATCATGGCGCGCCTCAACTTCGGCTCATGCCTGTCCGTTATCACGTCGCCCTTTTCATCGTGCTCGTCGCTGGTTGCTATGTGCATGCCTCCGGGAACCCCAGGCACTGTGCGCGGTGACACCCCTGTCTCGGTCAGCCTGTACCTCTTGTACTCCTCCCACACGACTGGGGACGTGACGAGCTCGCCGCGCTCCACCTTGAACCGGGACCAGTCCACCTCGCCTATGGTAGTCATGGACTCGTTGAAGTACAGGTCGGTCAGGACCATGACGGGGACCTGGTACTTTTCGGCTATGTTGAACGCGCGGGCGACCGTGTACAGTCCATCCTCTATGGTGGTCGGCGCTAGGACCGCTATGGGGAAGTCCCCCTGGGACGGGTTGATCGACATGAGGAGGTCCGCCTGCTCCGTCTCCGTCGGGAGTCCTGTGCTGGGTCCCCCGCGCTGGCCCAGGAAGACGACCACGGGGACCTCTATCATGGCCGCAAGGCCCACGGCCTCGTGCATGAGGCTGAATCCGCCCCCCGACGTGCCGGTGGCCGCTCTGACCCCTGCGTAGGAGGCCCCTATAGCCATGTTTATAGCAGCTATCTCGTCCTCGGCCTGCACCACAGACACGCCGTAACGGGGACCCCATTCCGCAAGGAAGTGGAGGAGGGGACTTGCTGGGGTCATGGGATAGGCCGCGTAGAACTTCATGCCGCTGAACAATGCGCCGAGGGCAAGTGCCTCGGCGCCGCTGATCAAAGGCTTGGGGCTGTCGCGGGGAACGTCGACGTTGAGTCCCCCATAATGCTCCTCGACGTGCTTATATCCCAGCTCGGCGGCTGCCATGTTCTGCTCCACGATCTTCTCGCCCTTATCCCCGAACTCCCTCCGCAGGAGGCCCTCCAACACGGACAGGTCTATGCCCAGGAGGGCATACAGGGCGCCAACGGCCACCGTGTTCTTCATGATCCTGTTGCCCGCCTTCAGGGCATACTCGGTTAGGGGGACGCCTATTAGTCCCCTGCCCTCCCTCTTGACGTCCGCCGAGTCGAATATGGTTACCCTGGCCGCGTCGACGTACGCGGCGAAAGCGTTCTTGTTAAGCGCTATGAGCACGTCGACCGAGTTCCAGGGACCGTGGCTGTGGATCTTCCTGTCCGAAACCCTGACCTGGTAGAACATGGTGGGGTTGCCCTTTATGATGGAGCCGTACATCCTAAACGTGAACACGTGGAGCCCCATGCGCGAGAAGGTGCTCGCGACGGTCCTGCCAGTGGACTCTACGCCCTCGCCCTGGGCACCGCTGAGACGAATAGTCAAATCCATAATTATAGTTCAGTCGATATTACTTTTTAAGTAAAGCAACGCCAAAAGCATTATTACTCGGAATCCCGAATGTCGACGTGACATATACAGGGAAGGCCAGGAAAATCTTCGAATTCGTGGGCCTCAGATTCCCCAGAGAGATAATATGGGGGATGGGCATGGTGAAGCGCTCAGCGGCACTGGCCAACGTGGAGCTCGGAGCGTTGCCTAAAGAGCTGGGAAGAGTAATTGCAGACGTTGCGCTGGAGCTGGCCGAGGGCCGTTACGACGATAGAATAGTGGTCGAGCCCTTCCAGACGGGGTCGGGCACCGCGCTGAACATGAACGTCAACGAGGTCATAGCTGAGGAAGCCGCGAGGCGTTTAGGGCGTCCAGTACACCCAAACGACCACGTGAATAGGTCCCAGTCCTCAAACGACGTTGTGCCCACTGCCGTAAGGTTGGCCGCGGCCCGGTCCGTGCACGAATCCGTGATCCCAAACTATAACGAGTTTGTGGAGAGGCTCGAGGCGATGGGGAACGAGTACAGGCGCGTGGTGAGGGCCGGGAGGACCCACCTGCGCGACGCGTTGCCCACAACGCTTGGACAGGCGTTCAGCGCCTACGCGGACATGTTGAGGCGGGACCTCGCCGTGTTGGAGGCGTCCCTCCGAGAGCTCTACAGGGTACCTCTAGGCGGCACTATGGTAGGGACTGGCTGGGGGGCGCCTAGGGGATTCGATGGGAGGGCCGTAGAGCATTTGCGTAAGGCCACTGGGCTGCCCCTGGAGCCCATGGACAACAAGTCGCCCGCCATGAGGTCCCTGACGGACCTTGTCAACCTCACGGGCGCGTTGAGGGGCGTGGCCCTGGACCTTATCAGGATTGGGCAGGACCTCCGCATAATGTACTCGGGCCCCTTCACGGGTCTGAACGAGGTCGAGATGGGGCAAACAGTCCCAGGCTCCTCATTCATGCCGGGCAAGGAGAACCCGGTGGTCATCGAGGCGGTCATGCTGGCCTCGGCACAGGTCGTGGGCCTCGATGCGGCTTCTGCCATGGCCAACACCCTGGGCGAGCTAGAGCTGAACATGGGCATCCCCCTAATTGGCTACAATGCCGTGATGGCGGCCAGACTCGTGGGTGGGGCCATGGGCAAACTGTCGCGCCTCGTGTTGCCCTCGCTGTCCCCAAACGTGGAGCGTATGCGCATGTACGCCGAGTCTAGCGCCGCTCTGGTCGGCGTTCTGAGGGGTGCCGTGGGCTACGACGCCGCCTCTAAAGTCGCCAAACGGCTTGCCGAGGGCAACACCGTCAGAGACATACTTAGGGAGTTCGGGTACAGCGACGAGGACATACGCAGATTGGTGGACGAGATGGCTGGCATCGGCCGGGACGGTCGCTAGTCCCAGAACGCGCGGGTCCGCGCGTACTGCCTCTCCGCCTCGAGTATGTTGGCCCAGAGCTCGTCCTCGTTGGACGAGGACGAGAGGACCCTCATGGCCGTGTGGGGGCCCACCCCATGGGCCAGCTGGGCCAGTACGCCTAGCCTCCCGTACTGCAGGGTCACCGTAGCGCTGAGCCTAAGGCCGTCCATAAGCCTCTGCTCCTCCCTTGTCATCCTCATACGTCTCCTGAACTTTGTCAGGAGGGCCCTGGCCCCCTCCCCGTCTATGCCCTTGAGCACCGCGAGGGCCCCAGACCCGCAGTTGGGACACGAGGGGCGGTCCGGCATGTACGTTGCCTTCAACGTCGTGATGGACCCACAGTTGAGGCACATGAGGTTCGCCTCGCGGCTCAACACGCGTCTCTTCACGAGCTCCCTCAGCACGGCCTGGGACCCCCTCTCCACGGCGAAGTCGTAGCCCACCCCCTCGAACAGTATGGGCTCGTCTATAGGCAGCGGCGACTGGAAGTACCTGTCCACGAGCTTTGTCTTGTCCTCCCTCACCGACGATACCAGCTCAAGGAGACGTGCAATGTCTATCTTCTCGACTATTATCTCTCTCATGGTCTCCATGCCGGGCAGGTCCTCCACATACATGTCCACGAGCCTCTGCGGCACGTCGGACACGTCCCGCCTTACTAGTCCCATCCTGCGCGCCACCTGGAGAAAGCGGTACCTGAACAGTTTCGAGGAGCGAACCGCGTTTGTCACCGTCCTCACTATGTAATTGTCATCCCTACGGAAAGCGTCGAGCAGTATGTCGGGGCGCGGCCTGTCCCTAAAAAGGAGGAGCACCCTGTACGGGTCGGCGCGATACCCCACTGGGCCCAGAACGGAGGAGAGGTGGTGCGACAGGTACATGCCCAGCGCCTCGTTGCCCTTGCTGCCAAGACACGCGTGAACCACTGCGTACCTGTCATGCCTACTTATGAGGACCCTGTCGGGGCCGGGGATCAGCGATGGGTCTAGGACCCCAGCAGACTCAAGCTCCTCGCCCCTCCGCCTACACACGTCCCGCGCTATGCTGTAGGGGACCGGGATCTCTTCCCCTATCCAGCTTGGGAGGGCCCCGACCACATCGGTGTCTGGGTAGAGCGACACGGACGTCTCGCCCACACGGGACACAACCCACGTCCTTCCACCTAGGATTATCCTGTCGCCAGGATTTATGGAATACACGAACTCCTCGTCCAGCTCCCCGACCATCCTGCCGCTTGCGTCGTCCATGGCCCTGTACTTCTTCTGGTCCGGTATCATGGACACGTTCTCGAAGTAGTACCTTATGGACCCCCTACGAGGGGCCAGGCGTTCGCCGTCGACTAGGAGGAGCCTGTGGCGCGCCGTGTACTCCACGGCCGCGCGTATGTCGTCTATCGTGATGTCGCGATAGGGGTGGGCCCTCGAGACAACGGCGTGGACCTCCCCGACCGTGATGTGGCGACCGTCGAGCCTCGCGTCGAGGACAAGCCCGACCAGCTGGTGCACTAGCACGTCCAGCGCGTTCTCGTGGTACTCCATCTCGCCGCTTATGTCGCGCCGAAGCGCAGCGTCCACTATGGACATGGATTCCAGTCTGTCCTCAGGCGACAGGGCCATGACCACGCCCCTGCTGGGCGCGTCCAGCCTATGGCCAGAACGCCCAACCCGCTGCAACAGCCTAGACACCTGTCTAGGCGACCCATATTGGATCACTAGGTCTATATGGCCTATGTCTATCCCCAACTCGAGGCTCGAGGTGGACACCACAAGCCTTACCCTACCCGACTTCAGGAGCTCCTCTACCTGCATCCTCTCGTCCCTGCTAAGCGAGCCGTGGTGCACGGCCACGGCCTCGCCCATCAGCGCCTTGAGCTTCGACCCGAGGAACTCCGCCGTGTCCCTCGTATTGGCAAAGAGGAGGACGTTCCTATGCGTCTCGGCGAGCCCAACTATACGTCGCAGCCTAGCCGCCGTGTCCACGGGGACGCCTATCCTCGCGGCCAGCTCCCCGTCAGCCTCTGTGGGCTCCACATACTCTACGGCCATCAGGTACTCCTTGTCCAGAGACACGTCTATCACCTCGACGGGCCTGCCCACGCCGGCCAGGAACCCAGCCGCCCTTTCGGGGTCCTCCACGGTGGCGGACAGCCCTATCCTCTGGTGTTTGGGCGACAGCAGGGAAAGCCTTTCCAGCCCAAGCGACAGCTGTGTCCCCCTCTTGCTGGTCACAAGCTCGTGGACCTCGTCTATGACCACGAAACGGACGCACCTAAGCGCGTCTCGGAGACGCCTCAGAAGGAGCACCACCTGAAGCGTCTCAGGCGTCGTGACGAGCACGTGAGGCGCCACATGGGACTGGCGCCTTTTGGCGCCGGCCGGCGTATCGCTGTGCCTGACCTCTAGCCTTATGCCCAGGTCCCCAGCCATGCTCGCCATCCTCCTGAATATATCTCTGTTGAGCGACCTAAGGGGGGTCACATAGAGCGCGTATATGCAGTTTTCCAGGGGACCCTCGAGGAGCCTCGAGAATATGGGGAAAAGCGCGGCCTCGGTCTTGCCCGTGCCCGTAGGCGCAATTATGAGCACGTTGCCGCCCCGCATAATCGCCGGGATTGCCCTCTCCTGTACCGGCGTGGGCTCCACGTATCCGTACCTCGCTATGACGCTCCTCAACTGGCCGTGCAACATCCCGAAGGCCCCCACGTCCCGTACACAGCACCGGAAAATATCAGCCTTGCGCTCCCCGGCGTCTGCGCACATATATATATGGGGGCACAACGACGGCCATGGAAAGCCCGCGCAGGGTGCGCCTGATAGAGGCGGAGGGCAGATACATCTACTCTGTGGACGTGTTCAGGGACGGCTACATGTGTGAAGGCGAGTACATCGAGGGACACGTGGACGATAGGCACTCGGTGAGGATCCACAGGTACCAGACCGAGCTCGGCACCGTGGAGGTCGTGATAAGCAGCTACAGGGGAAGGCCCCAGGTAGTCACCGCAAGGCTCATATCAGAAAGGCCGCTCGGCACTGACGAGGCTGAGGGACACGTGGACAGGACCATAGCTGAGAGATGCGTCTCCTTGTAATTGTACATGTGGACACCGATGACGAGGAGCTGGAAAGGTTCGTCGAGAGGTCTGTGGATAGGGTAGGCCTGAGGATACTGCCCTACTTGGTGGTGTCCTGGAGGGACCGGGCGACCGTGGAGAGGGAGCTCTACCGTATAAAGAATAGGGCGGCGAGCCGCATGGAGAGGCTGGGCGTAAGGGCGGTCCTGGAGACCGCTGTGCTACAGCTCACCGACGAGCAGTACAACTCGATGAGGCACATTGTTAGGCGCAGGGTCGACGAGGCGGCTGGGGCCATGTTGGGCGAGGCGAGGAGACTGCTCGGCATGGTACGCGGAGCCAGGTCCCAGAGAACGCTCGTAGAGAGGTACAGGAGGCTGGCCAGGGACGTCGAGAGGCTGGCCAACGCGGCGCTGGCCCTCGACGTCAGGAGCCCCGTTATGGACGAGCTGATCAAGGTAATGGAAGAGGTAAGAATAGAAATTAGGAGGGTTGCCCGACGCTAAAAGGTCTCCACCTTTATGCCTGCCGCTCGCCTCCTCTTAACGGCCTTAGTGAAGCCCAGCATGGTGGCACCAGCCAACAGTCCCAACAGCGCTATCTTCAGATGGTCGCCCGTTATGTGGTACCCGCCGCCCAGGGTGGCCAGTATGTCGGTCCCAACGGTGAACTCGCCGCCGTCCACCACAGATATGACCGACCGACCCACGACCCTGCCGCCGCTCACTACCTGCACGTCGTATTTGCCGCTCAGTACGTTGCTGAACGTGGCCACCCCAAGCTCGTCGGTGAAGGCCTCAGCCACAACCATGTCGCCCAACATCAGCCTCACCTGTGCCCCTGCAATGGGCTGTGACCGAGCCCCCACGACCCTTACCTTCACATCGCCGACCTTGATGCCGGCATCTATCGGGCTGGCGGTAAGCCCCTTGATCAAGACGTTCCCCACCTCGACGCCCATGAACCTCACGGTGACCATTACCTCGCCCGGCCTCTTGACGGGCACCCTGGCCATGCCTTCGATCACAGGGACCACGCTCCCATTGGCCACGACGTCGAGGCCGTCGACGTTACGCGGCACCATGACCGTCACGGGCGACCACTCCACACGGAAAGTGTAGTTGCCGGGCTCCCTATTGTCGCCCAGCTGCACTATTATGTATGCCTCTGAGCCGTCGCTGCTGATACCCACAAACCTGAAGTAGGTGCCCCACGGCCACTCTGAGTCCGTCATCGAGGACACCTTAACGCCGCTTGGGGTCTCGATGTCCAACACCCTTGCTATCTCGGGGAGGCGCATCACTATGCTGGTCCACTTCCCGAAGACCAGGTCGTCGAGCTTCACTGAGACCGTTGCCCCATCGTCGCCCCAGTACACATACGCCGGCTTGTATACGAGGGGAACATATATCGCGGTTGCCGGCACATCCATGTCATTCATTATGCTGAACGAGTCGCCATACACTATTGCCACCTTTGTGAATGACGTGTACGTCCAAACTGGGGGCACTAGGTAGCTTATACTCCTTATAACCCGGGAACTGTCGCTTGCGTCCACCACGTCCATTAGGGCCCCCTCTATCCTCACCCCGCCCACGTCCCTCTCGCCCCTAACGCCGATCCTGGCACTGTGCACCAGCACCACGTACCCCAACAGCTTCCAGCCGTCAGGGAGCCCCACCTCGCTTCCCGACACCTCCACGGAATCCCTCGGGTTTACGTTCACGGGAATCTCGTCGAGGCTCTTCACCAGCATAGCGCTGGGCAGCCTGAGCTCCCCGCCGTAGCCCACCACTATCACGTAGCCTCCCGGCGGCGCCTCCTCTATGACGACCAGCTTGGGCTCCACCCTGAACTTTGCCCCCTCCACCTCGTGGATTGGACGGCCCTCCCCATTCACAACTCCAAGCACGCTGAAGGGCGCGTAGTTGTCTATTGAGAACCTTACCAACACGTCTATCCCCTTGTCGGCCAGGGCGGGGTCTGGCCAGGATATGGCAATACGGTTTCTCTGGCCCTCCGCAAGCTCGACGTACTTGGCCCTGGAAAACACTCTGCTAACCTTCGCAACGACCTCGACCCTTTCCCTGCCATTGTTCGATATGACGATCCGGCGCGCGTCCGGCAATACTATGATCCTGGTCCCCCTGCCATCGCCGGCCCTCTCATAGAACACGGTGCCGTCCGCAGTGACGGTTATGGTGGGGTAGACCTTGTCCAGTTCTATCACTATTTCCCGGAGACTGTAGCCCGGCGCCGGTGCCAGACCCGGCTTGCCTATCTCAACTGCCCCCCCTCCCGGTATCGCGAAGACCTCTTCCGTGGACACGACCGCTACGTACTCCACCTTGCCGTAATATGGCACCACGACCTGTCCCGCATACACGACCACCGACAGTGTCAGCACCGCTAGAAGTAGGGGTATGTGCCTATACATGCACTCGCGAGGCCACGCCGAATTTATAGGAAACGGATACGTTTCGTCACTCTATCAAGTATACGCCGTTGGCGGTTCCGACCACCACGGTGATCCTGCCACCATAACTCGCGAAGATCCCGCTGTCCACGACGCCGGGCATCCCCTTTATGGCCTTCTCAGTGTTGCCGTCCACCTCACGGCAGGGACGCCAATCTATTATATAATTGCCGTTGTCCGTCACCACCGGGCCCAACTTGCCGGTGCCCCTGCGCAGCGTCGCCTCACCGCACATCTCAGATTCTATGGAGCGCGCCACCACAGGCCACGCATATGGGACCACCTCCACGGGCACGGGCGAGTTGGCTGGGACCCTGTCCACCACCTTTGACTCGTCCACTATCACCACGAGCCTCCTGGACCAATAGTCCACGATCTTCTCCCTGACGAGGGCCGCCCCCCCACCCTTGATGAGGACCCGCCCATCGGACCTCACCTCGTCGGCTCCGTCCACGGCAACGTCGATCCTGTCGACTTGCCATGGGTACCTGATGAGGTCTGCAAGGCCCTTCCGTGCCGCGTACTGCTCGATGTCCACGGACGTGGGAACCAGCAGGACGCGTGGAGGCGCGTCTGACAGGACGTCCACGAACCTGTACATGGTGGTCCCACTTCCAAGCCCGACAACCATGCCGTCCGTGATGTAGTCCATGGCCCTCCTAGCGGCCGCCATCCTCGGATCCATCTCACGCACATAAGGCCAACATTTATGTGCTTTGGCGGGGCGAGCTTTATTTCCCGGCAGTATTTTTACCGTGGACGACGTGGCTGGGCTGCTGCGCCGGCTCGGTATAAGGCCGCGGAAGAGGCTGGGACAACACTTCGTCGTTGACAGGGGGGTCGTTGAGGCGATGGTGGCGCACGTTCCTGTGGACAGCGTGGTGCTTGAGGTGGGCGGGGGCCTTGGCGCCCTTACATTCGAGCTTGCTGTAAGGGCCGCGCACGTGTACAGCGTAGAGGTGGACCCAGCGCTCTACGGGTACCTGTCCCGCAGAGCGCCCCCAAACGTCACCGTGATACACGGCGACGCGCTTAAGCTCCAGTGGCCCAGGGCTGACGTAGTGGTGAGCAACGTGCCCTACAGCATATCTACGCCGCTTCTTCTGAAGGTCCTTAAGTATGGGAGGCCGGCCGTGCTTACCCTGCAGAGGGAGGTTGCCGAGAGGCTAGTCGCGGAGCCGGGGACCGAGAACTATGGGAGGCTCACGGTAATTGCGAGGTGCCTTGCAGACGTGAGTGTCGCCATGGTGATTCCCCCGACCGCCTTTTACCCACCTCCAGAGGTCCACTCGGCGCTGGTGCTGGTGAGGCCACGCGACCCGTGTACCGACGACGTCGAGGGGCTGGAGAGGCTCACCGCAAGGCTCTTCTCCCAGCGTAACAGGACCCTAAGGGCGCTTGTGTCTAGGGGGGTGATCAGCAACGTGGACCCGGAGCTTGCCGATAAAAGGGTGCGCCAACTCGCCCCGGACGACGTGGCAAGGATGTTGGGACGGTCATAGGCCCATACGCGCCCCTTCCAGTCGACCAGGTACACTATCTGGTCCAGGTCCTCGGGCACCACGATGTTCCTGCCCTCGACATGCCTCGCGTACCTCTCCAGATCCCTGTAACGTGAACTGAAGTGCACGAGCACCGCCACCTTGGGCCTGAGCCTCTCCACCATGTCCACCACGTCGAGGACCGTGGAATGGCCCTCCCTATGGGCGTCCTGCCTAGCCACGTCGTCCGCGAAGGTGGCTTCATGTATAAGTATGTCCACCTTGCCCAGGCCAAGTAGCCTTTCATTGGGCGCCGTGTCCCCAGAATAGACCAGAGTGAGGTACCTGTCCGCCCTAGGCTCCAGCACGTCCTCGGGCAATATCACCCTTCCACCCACGTCCACTGGGCGCCCCGACTTCAGCTCTCTAAGGAGCGTGACCGGCACGCCCAGTTCCCTGGCCCTTCCAGGGTTCAGCCTGCCGGGGCCCAAATCCCACCTGAGAACATAGCTGCAGGAACGCGACGTGTGCACCGCCTCGACGCACCGTACTTCTAGGTCCCCCTCACGGAATTCCCCCACGTGGGCCCTCACAGCGAACTCAGCGCCGACATATCTCGCGAGACCCTCCGCCACCTCCTCTATGCCCGGGGGGCCCACCAGGGCCAGGTCCCTTTTCCTGGAGCCCATCTTCATGGTGGAGAATAGGCCGGGCAGCCCGAACACGTGGTCGCCATGGAAATGGGTTATAGCTATCAGGTCCAGCGATGCGGGGCTCACGCCGATCTCGATGAGCCTGTACTGGGCGCCTTCACCCGCGTCGAGCAGTATCCGCCGCCCCTTCCTATCCTCGACCAGCACCGAGGGGAGCCACCTCCGCGGCGTTGGCACAGCCCCGCCGGTGCCCAGTATAGTTATGACTATCATGGCGTCCCATACGTGCTGCAAATAAAACTTGGCCGGAAAGGTATTTAGCGTCCAACGGGACACACGCGTGGTGTTCAGGGTCTCGGGTGTCCCAATGGTGGGCACGCTCTACTTTGGGCTTGTGGACAGGGGCACGAACGTGGTCGAGGTGAGGCCGACAAGCGTGTGTGCGCTGTCCTGCATCTTCTGCAGCGTCAATGCGGGCCCAAAGAGCCGCGTGAGGCGCAACGAGTTCGTGGTTGAGCTGGACGACCTGCTGGGCGCGGCGCGCGAAGTGGCGCGTTTCAAGGGCCGCGGCGTCGAGTTCCACATTGACGGCATGGGGGACCCCGGAAATTACGATCGCCTTGTGGACCTAGTGGCGGGGCTAAGGGAAATACCGGAAACCAGGACCATATCCATGCAGACCCGCCTCTTCATGATGAGCGAGGACAAGATCAGGCAGTTGGCAGAGGCGGGGCTCGACAGGATAAACCTCAGCGTGGACGCCCTGGACGTGGGCCTTGCAGCCAGGCTGGCCGACGCGGAGTGGTACGACGTGCGGAGAGCCGTCGAGCTGGCCGAGTACGCGGTCAGGAACACGGGCATGGACGTCATAGTCAGCCCCGTATGGGTGCCTGGCATCAACGATGGGGAGATACCGCGGATAGCCGCGTGGGCCCACGCAGCCCTTGGCAAGAGGTGGCCCCCGGTCCTGGTACAGAAGTACGTGGCGCATAAGCGCGGTCGCAAGCCGGTTAGGGAAATGGGCTGGAGGGCCTTCTGGGACGCGCTGAGGAGGCTCGAGGAGGAAACTGGGCTTAGACTTGTCTTCGAGGGCGACGCCTTCGGCATCGAGCGCAGGGCCCCGCTGCCTAGGCCGTATGCGGTGGGTGAAAAGGTGAGGCTGCGCGTGGTGACCAGAGGCATCTTCGCCGGGGAATACCTTGCCGTGCCTCTTAGGCTGAGGGGAAGCGCGATACACGACAGGTCCATGACCGTTGTGAGCGACGTCGAGCTGCCCGAGGGCGCCGTAGTGACCGCGCGTATCATAGAGAACAGAGACAATATATACCTGGCCTCGCCCGCGACAGGCCAGCCGCGGCGGGCTTTCAGAAGAGGGTCGCCATACTCCCGGTGAGGGTCGACCGCGGCGTCGAACGCCGCATGAGCGGCGCGCCTTATATCCTCTACGCTCGAGGTGCTAGGCCGGCGACAGGCGCACCTGGGTGTAGTTTATCCGTGGGGTGCCCCCATATGGTCCCCCCTCGCCGTTCACAACGGCGTTTATGGGCACGCCGTCCAAGTCCTTCGGTATGCCCTCCATGAGCGCTACTCCCGAGGGCACGTCTGGGTCCCGCACAACCCTGACCCTGGCCCTGCCCCTGGACCCCTCCATCACGGCGACCTCGCCGAGGCCCAGCCTATCCGCATCAGCCGGCGACAGGCGCACCGCGGGGGGCACTGGGCCGTACGTCTCGGCGAACTGGCTGTTAGTGTGTAACGGCTCTGAGGTGAAGACCAGCACCGTTCCGCGGGGCGGCTCCACGAACTGCGGTAGGGGCGGGTGGCCTTTGGACTCTGCCAGAGTGCTGTACAGCTCTATCCTGCCGCTGGGCGTCTCATACTTGTCGGGCTGCGGGGGCTCCAACTCCATCACGCCCCTCTCCCTCAGCTCTGCGAGCCTCCCCCCTATGGCCACGTCCACCGCTCTCCACGGGTCCTCCTCCAGTAGGGGGTGCCTGAGCCCCATTGCATCCGCTATCATGCGCATTACCTGGACCTCGCTCCTCGATTCGCCGGGGGGCTGCCTCACGGGCCTGTTGTATACCAGGAGGTTGTGCCAGTAGCTGTACACCACGTCCTCCTTCTCCAGGTACAAGGGCGCCGGCAGCACCACGTCGGCTATCAGAGCAGTGTCGGACCAGAAGGGGTCGTGCACCACTAGGAACGCGCTGCCCCTCCGCCCCAGCTCGTATCCCCCGGGCAACGTGACCAGGGGATTGCTGTTCCACACGTATATGAAGTCCAGGGACCCCCGCCTCAGCTCCTCGCCTAGCGCCCCCATCCCGATGACCCTGCTGGGCCCCGAGACGTGTAGGCCCCTGAGGTAGGCCGTGTCTATGCCGAGGCCCTCGGTGTTACTGTAGTAGAAGCCCCTGTGGATGCCGAGGAGCGCGGGTATAAGGGATATGGCCCTGGCAGCGTCGCCGCCGTTGAGGGTCCTCCCAATGGCAAAGCCTATGACGGTGAGCGGCTTGTGCTCCTCGTAGAAGTCCACGAGGCTCATGAAGTCGCCGCGGCTCAGCCCGGTGACCCTACACACATATTCCGGCGTGTACCTCTCCACGTGGGCTCTGAACCGTTCGTACCCCACTGTGTACCTGCCAACGAAGTCCATGTCCACGGAGCCGCGAGCGATGAGCTCCCTTGCTATGCCGAGGGCCAGCGCGGCGTCGGTGCCGGGCCTCACCACTATGGGCAGGTCCGCATGTTTAAGCGTCCTGGTCATAGCTATGTCCACGGCGGCTATCCTCATACCGCGGCGCCTAGCGATTCCCCACCCATGTATGAAGGACACGGCCGCGTTGACGGCCCAGAACACCACGGCGCGGAACCGCTCCATGTCCCTCGGAAACGCGCCGCGGGCACTACCGTAGTGAAGCGCTATGGCCTTCTTGCCCTCGGAACTGCATATGGAGTAGTCCGTCGAGGCGGCGCGGAGGGCGTTCCAGAGCCTTATGGGGAAGTCCCATGTAAGGAGCCCCTGGTTCCCGTCATAGTCCACATGCAGTACGGAGTGGGGGCCGCGCCCCTCGAGGGACTCGCGCAGGCGCTCCGCCACGATCCTAATAGCCTCCCCCCACGACACCTCCCTGAACTTCCCCTCCTCCACGGCCACATGGGGCCTAAGGACGCGTCTAGGCGAGCCCGCCCTACGCAGATCCGCAACTCCGCGCGGGCACGTGAACCCAAGCGTGGGGAAAAGGGGTGCGGGCCTAATGGAGCCCCCAGCCACCTCGAAAACACATGTGTCGTAGCAGTCCCTCGTACATGCAACGTACATCGACCTAGTTTCGAACCCACGTATAAACCTTAACGCCCCAATGCTAGCCTCGTCACGCATCGGAGTTTGGGCCCCCGGGCACCCAGCATGGTATGTCCCACGCACCTATAAAAGGCTAGCCCAACAGCCTACTGGTTCCCAACATTGGAAAAATAAATATGTGCCCGCGGTGTGGGCCCCATGTCCAGCACCAACGTGGTGGTGGACGTCATAGCCGATGGCGTGGCGGACTTCCTAAGGCGGCTCTGCGACTGCGAGAGAAAACGCGGCGAGCTCGGCGACAGGTACGCGTTGGTGTCGGTGGCGGACGAGGTCATCAGGGCGGCCAACGATGGGCGGAGCATCGATCTCGGCAATGTAAGGGTGGAGGTCGCCAAGAGGCTGTTCCGCAGGATAGTAACGGTACGCTTCATGGGGAGGAGCATGACCGTGGACGAGTTCCTGGTCGAGGTGTCTAAGGCCAGGTCCGCCCTGGCGTGGTACGAAAACGACTGTTCCAGCGAGGCTGTCCTCGAGCCGATATACAGGACCGACGACAGACCCACCATAGAGTACGTCAGAGCCAACTACGACGCGTTTAAAACCATCTGCGCGGGATCCATCCCCGACCTCGCCTATCCCCCGGACTTCCCTGCGTATGCAAAGATGGGCATAGAGCAGGGCATACGCAAGTACAGCCCATGAGGCTCGTCCTCAAGTTGAGCGGCCGCGTGTTCGACGATGTGGACGCCGTATCGGCCTACGCCCGCATGGTCAGGGACCTGGTCGCCGATGGGCGTGCCCTGGGCGTGGTAGTGGGGGGAGGCGAGACTGCCAGGAGGTACATAGCCGCTGCCCGGGCCCTCGGATCAAGCGAGGCCGACCTGGACAGGATAGGCATGGCGGCGACCCGGCTGAATGCCATGCTCATGATATCGGCGCTGCGCGGCGTCGCCTACCCAAGGGTACCCGAAACCCTGGAGGAGACTGTAGTGGCCTCCGAGAGGTGGCCGGTGGTCGTCCTGGGCGGACTGCAGCCCGGCCAGTCCACCACCATGGTGGCTGCCCTAGTCGCCGAGGCGACCGGCACACACCTCATAATCAACTGCGCCAACGTGGACGCGGTGTACACTGACGATCCCCGGACCAACCCCAACGCGAGGCCCCTGGACGAGGTCACCCTTGACGAGCTGGAGGCGCTTATAAGGGGGAAGGCACACGCGGGCACCTACGAGCTGGCCGACCCCTGGAGCATAGCGGTCATGAGGAGGAGCGGCATCTCCATGTACGTGGTGGACTGGAGGGACGTTGGAAGGGTGCGCGGCGTCGTGCTGGGCACCGAGAGGCCCGGGACCCGGATCATCCCCCGGCGACACGGCTCAGATTAGGGAATCCCAGAACGCGCGCTCATAGGTCTGTATGGCCCTTGCAACCCAGCGGTATCTGGCCATGTCCAGGTACCTAGAGGCTATTTCCTCCCCAAGCCCCTCAAGCTCCTCATAAGGGCCCGCAAAGAGGTCCAGGAACCTGGTTGACCGAACGCCGTTGCTACGCGCCCATTTGGCCAACGCGGCGCAGTTGGCGCCCCACACGGGCAGGTTGACTGTCATGGCCACAGCGAGGTCGCCCATGGTGCCGGCCACCACGAGCCAGGAGAGGAAGTGCGTGTATGTCACGGCTATGGGGTCCACCCCCTCGTATCCCGGCTCCACGCCCAGTTCCCCTGCCAGCTCCTCCAGGGCGAGGTACGCCTCGTAGTCGCCGTCCACCAGCATCTTGACGAACCTAACCTCCAGGCGGTCCCTGGCCTTCGACATGGCCATTGAGAGGGCCCTCAGGTCGTTGGGAACTATGTAGAGCTGGTTCGCTACGAACCTCCTTAGGACCCCCATGGTGGGCCGCTTGACGGGACCAGCCTCAAGTATCGCTCTGTTCAATGGCTCCAGCTCCTTCCTGAGCGTGTCTATTATACTGGCCATCTCTCCTCTCTGTAAGCGGCTTCCCAGAACATGTACTCGTAGCGGCTGGCCGTCAGGAACGGCCCCACGAGCCTTTCGGGAGGAGCCCCCGACGCGTCGAGGAGGCCCCTCATCCTGGCCACCAGCCGCCTGTACTCTTCGCTTAGGTACGTCGAGGCCCACTCCCTGTACAGGTCCACGCCGTTGCGCTCTAGGAGGTGCCTATGTGCCTCGGCTATCTCGGCGTAGGTCCATAGGCATGGGAGCAACGCTGCGAGGCATTCCTCGAAGGTGCCGTACATGCACGTGTGGGCCAGGAAATTGGTGTAGGCCAGGTTGGCCGTGTTGGGCTCGACGCCGATGGCGTCGCGCAGCGTTAGGCCCAACCTACCGAGGAGGCGCTCGTAGTTGGCCATCTCGCCGGTGGCGGTGCCGTAGGCCAGCTCCAGCATGGCCCTCATGGACTCGAGGTCCCCCGCCTTGTAGGCTGCCAGGGCCAAGGCCTTGGTGTACCACACCAAGAAATGATAGTCCTGTAAGGCGTAGTACCTGAACTTGCCTAGGGGCAGGTCGCCCCTGTACAGCTCCACCACGAAGGGGTGGCCGAGTATGGCGTCCCACACGCGCCGAGCCGAGTCCCTCAGCTCCTCCGTCAACATGGCCCTATCCCGGCTCCAAAATATATGTTATACGAGTAGGAAGAGGGCCGCCGCAGTTGCCAGGGCGGCCGCCCAGTACGCTGGGTACGCCCTGAACATCTTGTAGCCGTCGAGGGGCGGTATGGGCAGCAGGTTGAAGAGGGCGAGCCACGCGTTTATCTTGGCGAAGTACCACGCCATGGGGACCGCTTGTGTCAGGGGAAGGGCGAGCAAGGCCAGGCCGATGTTCGTGGCGGGGCCCGCGGCGGATATGTAGAAGAAGTCCCTGGCGCTTGCACGTCCCCATACGTTGTACTGGGACACGACCACTGCGCCGGGGGCAGCAAAGATGAAGTTTGTGAGTGCTGGCAGCACAATTGCCAGGGCCAGCCACGGGTACGAGGCCTCGTACCTGGCGAAGTAGCCCAGCCTGTTGGCCACGTACCTATGCGCCAGCTCGTGGCCGAGGAACGCCAGGAGTAGTATCACGGCCATGACCGGGAGGAGCGCCAGCACCGCGGCGGGGCCCAGCCCCTTGCCGTAGAGGAGCGAGAAGCCGAGCGATAGGGCCGCCAGCGACAGAGCCATGTCAAGCACCTCCTTCCTGTCCATGGGGGAACCACGCTGCCCATATTTGACCGTTGTGCCTCGGCGCCGATGCGCGTACGCACGGCAACATATATGTACCGGAGAGGCAGAGGGGCCGTGATGAGGATGGTAGCCGGCGAGTATGAGCGGGGTCCAAAGCGCTGATGCCCGCGTCCCTACACGCGCATCACAGTATCTGGGGTATCTCCTGGCGCTGCGGCTGCTGCAGCGCCGATAGCAACATCTCCACGTTCTTCTCCACAAGGAAGGAGTACTTGGAGGCGTGCTCCTCTAGGTTCTGGGTGGGCAGCTCCCTGCCCACCAGCCTGCTAAGCGCCCTGATCAGCTTGAGGGCGGCAACTGCGTCGGGCCCCACCTTGCCGACCAGGTCGTGCAGGAGGGCCATGACGTCCCTGTGCGTGCCCACCCTACCGGTCTCCACAAGCCTCTTGACGGAGCCCAGCAGCTTGGACTCAGCGAGGAGGAGCACCCCCTTGATCCTGCGGGACAGCACGGCGTCTAGGAATGCGCCCTCTATCCCGGACACTACCCCCTCCTTTATTGGTATGAGGCCGTGCCCCCTCAGCCTTTCAGCCATCTGCTCCTCCGTAACGAAGTAAACGTCGTCGCTTTCCTTCTCGCCCACGTTGGGCATCGCGGAGAGGCACACCACCATTTCTATGTTGTTGCCCTCGGCCCACTCGAGTAGCTTGCCTATGAACTGGGCATATATCTGAGGGGGGACGGGGATGTGCTGCCTAAGCGCTATTATCCCGGTGTCAGGGCTGTAGAACAGCCTGTAGGGCAGCTTGGCCACCCCCTCCACAACTGCTATGACGGGGGGCAACGCCTCCACCTTTATCGCTCCCAGCTCCTCCATCCTCAACGTATCTATGAGGTACTCCACTGCCACTATGCCGGAAAGGCTGGGCTCCGGGCAACTCAACACGAGAACGTTGTTCCTGTCGCGGGGTATGGGGCTAATCTTGACCTCTATCTTCATGTGGGTTTCCCCACAGCCCTATATAAACATTAGAAGTGGCCCAGGGATGTCCATCGGCGCTGGGAGCGTCAGGAGGGGCGGGCCACGCATGGCGATGGGGGCTACAGGAATCCAACTCCTACCATACTCCAGAGCCCCTTAACACCCCTTGCCCTTCAAAGGGCGTCCTCGTCGATCTCCATGTCGAGTTCCTCCATGCTAGGCTCTTCATCGGCCTGGTAGAGCACGGGTAGGTCCAGCATGCCCAACATGGCCAGCATGGGCAGGAACGACGCGTATTCGCCCAGCACCGCATGTGCGGACTGGGGATCGCCGGTGCGCTCGTACTCTTCCCTGGCCTTGGCGGCCAACTGACGCACCCGCATCCTCTCCTCCTCCAACTCATGCATGCCCCTCGTGGTAAGCGCATACGCCTCCCTCCTAAATATGCGCCCCTTCTCCACCCTCTCCACAAGCCCGGCGACCATCAGCGAGAGGAGGGTCCTCTCGGCCTCCTCTTGGCTTATGCCGATGGCCCTGGCGATCTTGCCCGGGGTGTCGTATCCCTTCGATATGGCCTCCAACACCACGTAGTGTTCCGGTCTCATCACATTGTATGGAATATTGCCTTAATTAGTGTTTCACCTCGCCTGTTGCCAAATAATGCGCCCTGTTGGCCATGTACACCGCGTGGTCTGACGCGCGTTCCAGGAAGCGCAGCGCCAGGGTCTCGAGAAGGCTACACCTGTCCAGCTTGCCAAGCGCCTCCATGAGGGCGTCCGTATAGGCCCTGTCCACCACGTCGTCCTTCCTGTGTATCTCGTCGAAGTGGTCCACGGTCCTCCTCATGAACATGTCGATGGACTTGGCGAGCATGTCGCCCACCACATCGGCCACGCGCTCGACCCTGTCAGAGGGGCACCTCACCCCTATCTGGGCCACGGTCTGCGATATGTCGTAGGAGTAGCGGGCTATCCTGTACAGGTCATAGGAGGCCTCCATGGCGACCCTGAGGAAGCGCAGGTCCACCGCGGCGGGCTGGTACCTCGCAATGGCCTCTATGGCCAGCTCAGCCACCTGGTCGTGTATCCTGTGCAGGGACGA
>JALWZH010000020.1 GCA_027002815.1 Thermoproteales archaeon
GTACAGATCGTCGTCGTCGATGTGTTTATCTAGTGCGCTTCTTATCCTCGACGACGTTTCAGGCGCTACCGTCAGCGTCCTCTGACCAGCCCTGCTTATGAGCTCCACATCTTCCTCCGTCAACCGGTCAGCCCTGAGGGATGGCACGGACGTCCTTATTCCCAATTCGGAGGCCAGTTCAAGGATCCGCTTGAAGTAGGGATGCTCATTGGCTGAGAGCGCCACTAGTCCCATCGCTTCGTGTCTCACAGCATGGCGCTTTATGAAACCGGCTATATCGGCATAGCTCCTCATCCTGTAGGGCTTCGTGAGGTAACTGTCCATGCAGAACTTGCAGGCGAAGGGGCATCCCCTCGCTATCTCCACCATCAACATGTCTCCGAAGACCCCTCCGCGTCTTACAGGACAGTAGACCTGGGGCTGAAGGTCGTAGGCCACAGGGATCCTAACCCTTGTCCTTGTCCTGCCCATGACCAGCGCCCCAGGCACAGACTCGAACACGTCTATGTTCCTCGTGTCGCCATAGGCGCGCAGCGCATCAACAAGGCTCCCCCACACGGCCTCCATCTCGCCCAGCACCGCCACGTCCACTATGTCGCTGAGAGGTAAGGGGTTCGCCGAGACGGGGGGTCCCCCCACGACGACCGCCTTATCTCTCCGTTCCCAACGTGTAGCTGGTATGCCGGATAGCAAAAGCCCCCTAACTATGTTCACGTAGTCCAGTTCGTAATGGACGGATACAAGTATGACGTCGAACGACCTCAACGTTGAGCCGGAATCTATGCTCCGGGGGGCCTCCCCATCGGAGGTCGGCATGACAAAACGTTCTGCGTAGATGCCCTCTTCGCCGTTTAAAAGGTGGAACAACGTGTAGAAAGACTCCGTTGAAAGCGCTACCTGTGCAGTTGACGGGTAGAACAGTGCTACGCGGACGTCGCCCTTCCTGTATTTCCTGGCCATTAACCCATCTATGTGGAGATTGCGCCGAGGTCCACGCGAAGTATGATCAGCGGCGACTGGGTGCCCCTTATGCCCACCGTCCTGCTAATTATACGCGATGTCAATTCCCCGGACCTATACATTTCAATTATTTCGTCTACCTTCTTACGCTCGCTCAGCGCCGACAGTTCCTCCCTAATAATGTTTTCCGCAATCGGCTCAAGGCCAGCCACCTCGCCTATCCTTATCAACATGGAGATCGATAGGAGCTTCAACTCCTCCAACTTCAATCTGGACATAAGCTCGGCAACCGCGGAAGAGGGGGTCGAGGAGGAGGAAAGCCTTTTGAACTCCTCCTCGTTAAATATAAGGCGCACCCTCTGTCTCCACTTGATGAGCCACAACCTAAACCACTTCCTTAAAAGCGAGAAGGCCTTCGTGGAGTTGTACGTCACATAGCGGCACACAGCGGTGCGTATAATATTGCCATCGTAACTTGCCTTGTCATACATGCCGAGCCTGAACGCCAGATAGTGGAGGAAGTCCGAGACCGCTATTGACGTGATCAGATCTAGCTCCGGCTGGGAAATATTTGGGTAGGTCTCTTCTATAAGCCCCCTCACACCGTCATTTACGATCCTCATAGCACGTTCAAAACTGCAATACATGCGCATCACAGGTAAGTGCCTTATTGCCTTTTAAGGATTTTCTTGTTTATGGTCCAATATAAATGTTAACTAATTTATATACCAATAAACGTGTCATTGACTCTGTAACTTTCTTTGTAAAATATTTATAGGCTCTTTCCATAAATTCGTTGGCTACATCGAACACAATGTCATTGTAATGAACGTCAACCAGTATCAGGCCCAGGGCTGGGGCCGAGGGAGTCGGCATCTCGGCCGACGTGTCGAGGCGTCTCAACAGGTCATCAACAGTCCACACGCCTCTCCCCACGGCAAGGAGCGCCCAGGCCAATTTCCTCAACATCTTATTCTTAAACCCTCTGCCTTTAAATGTGAACAACAACACGCCACTGTCTACATGGACCGATATCTGTACAGTCGCAATCGTAGACGCCTTCTGGCCACGGCGAACCATGAAATTCCTAAAATCGTGGCGCCCGGACAGCAACGCAGCCGCCCTTTCTATTTGGGACGTGTCCTCTCCCGTATACGGCGCCACATATACATATATACGGCGATCCGCCCTCCTAGGAATAAAACCGGCGTCCACATACGCAACCCCAACGGGAAATATGCCTTGAGGTAGACGGGACGCCAAATCGCCGATATGTAAACAGACACCGCACGTGGGAAACGCCACATTTCGCAGGGCCATCACGCCTGGGTCAGTCCTAGAAGCAATCATGGTCCTGCATCTGAACGCCTTTTCCAGAAAGCGCACGACGGAGTTCTCGGAGCCGACAGCCCCATGAAACAGGAGCCCGTCATACGCCACAAGGTATGCGCATGGCATGATACGAAACGATTTGAGCGAAAAATATCAGATACCCCAGGAAGGGTCACTGGTCCCTCGGCATGACTATCATCACCGTGAAAACCCTATCCCAACGTTATAAGGATTGATCCTTTACTATGTGAGAAGCGGTAGGCCATTAATGGAGCCTCCCGTGATCTACATGAAGGCCATGTAAGGGGGCCAAGAGCCATCGGCAAGATGAAAAAGGAAAGGCACGTACAACTTCGCAGTCCACTTGAGGAAGGCCATGGGAAAAGGGGACACCATGTTCTGTCCATTGACCACGGTCTACCCCACTATAGTCTTTGTTGTTCCCGTGGAATATCTGTAGGGCACGGATACGCTGAGGCTTAACTGCTATAGCCCGCGGCTCCACAGTCTGGGGAGGGGCCTAGGACTCCCTGGGGGTAGTCTCCATGGGAAAGGCCGTTCAGTACCCTGGGGTTTCCGGCCATTATGGCCGCTGCAGGTCAATCATCATCTTAGCTTCGCGGACAACCTGTACATATGTATCTTGTCCCTGGCCTTTTCCCTCGCCTCCACATGTATCTTGAGGAAGGACTTGATCTTGTCGAAGAGTAGGGCCTTACACTCGCCGCACAGTATGTGTCCTCCCCTGCAATTTTCGTATATCTCCCCTATGTTTTTATCGTTAGGATCAAACAGCTTGTGGTACTCATATACCGGACATATGTCCGGATTGCCGCCGAACTTGCGTTGAAGCTCCGCTGTTGGTTGGCCCCCAGTGAACGCGTTCATTATTTTCACGCGTATTGACCTCTCATCGTCCGTCGTATATATCGCGCTTTCGGCCACAGACGCGCTCATTTTGCTTTCCCCCCTAAGGCTAGATATGAAGCGCGAGTAGAGCGTCGCTGGCTTAGGATAGCCCAGGGTCTCGGCTATGTCCCTGGCCAGCCTAAAGTAGGGGTCCTGATCTATGGCGGCAGGTATAAGCACGTGCACAGTTTCTCCGCGCAGTTCTGTAGGGAGAAACGCCACGGCGATCTGCAGGGAAGGGAAGAATATGAGGCCGGTGTTCGTGCTGTCCGAGAAGCCGAATGTAGCCCTCACGGCGGACCAAGTGAGCTTTTTGGCGACCTTAAGCGCGATTTTGTACAGGACCCCAATATCCTCTGTATCTATTATTATATGTAACTTGTCTTGAGGAAAACCCAACGCTATCAAGTCCAGAGAGTTCTCGTACGCATATCCATTCGTCTCCTTCAACGTAGCCTCTTCGTCGTCCAGGAATTTCTCGTCGTCAGTCATCTGGAAGAAGAGCTCAACCCCAAATCTGTCCACAAACCACTTGGCCAGTATCCATGGGACAAGGTGTCCTATATGCACAGGGCCTGAGGGGCCCCTTCCCGTATATAGCGCCCAGGGCAGGCCACGCCCAGCAACCTCCAGTATTTTGTCGAAGTCCCTATGCGCGTAGAAGAACCCCCTTCTTATCAGGTAATGTACCTCCCCTGCCATCGACCCCAGTCTATTCACCACGTCGACGTCCAGTTCTTTGGCGCCGAACTTTTCCAGGAGCTTCCTGTAGTCGACCTTGCCTCTGACCTCCCACGGCGTAACGTAGAACTCTTCCGACATCGTGAAAAGTCGCTTTTATCGCCTATATAATTGTGCTCACCCACGTTTAAATACGGAGCAAGGTACCACCATATATGGATAAGCTGGAAAGGGCACTAGAAGCCGCGATCGAGCTGGGAGCGTCGTATGCAGAAGTTCGCTATAGGTCCGACGAAGAGGTTTTCACGTATATGCGTGGGGGCACCATACATGCAAGCGGGATAAACAATAGGTCTGGGCTCAGCGTAAGGGTACTAGTTAATGGCGCCTGGGGCTTCGCGTCCACGAACCGCATGGACAGGGTCGAAGAGGCCGTGAGGGAGGCGGCGAAGCTGGCAAAGGCGTCTTCATCGTTGAGGAAGCGCCCAGTAAAGTTGTCCCCAGCGGCCATCTACAACGTTAGGTACAACCATTTGGTTAAAGAGCCTATAACCCTGGAAAGGATGGCGGAGTTCCTCCGTCTTGTAGACGCGTCTATAGTGGAGGCTGACGAAAGGATAAAGGTGAGGAATATCTACATGAACTATAACACCACACGTACCACGCTGCTCACAAGCGACGGCACGAATATAGAGTCAGAAATACCACGAACATCAATCTTCGTTATCATGGCGGCGCATGATCCGGCGAAGGGCACGCAGGAACGGATGCTGGAATTGGGCTATGCAGGGGGCTACGAGACACTGGTAAACAACAATGTCGATGCTAGGATAGAGGAGGAAGCGAGAATACTGGCCAAGATACTGGACACGGCGAGGCCCTTGCCCCACGACGACGTGATGGACGTGGTTTTTGGTCCGGAACTCGCCGGCATACTGGTCCACGAGTCTGTAGGCCATCCATTGGAATTGGACCGCATTATGGGGCGTGAAGGGGCTGAGGCAGGCGAGAGTTACCTGACAATCGAGGGCATAGGCAGGTTTAGGCTGGGGAGCGAGGAGGTCAACATAATTGATGACCCCACGCTCCCAGGGAGCTATGGGTTCTACATGTTCGATGAGGAGGGCGTCAAGGCTAGAGCGCGAGAATTGGTGGTACGTGGCATTGTAACAGAGACCCTGATGAATAGGGAATATGCGGCGTACCTTGGCGCGGACAGCAATGCTGCTGCTAGGTCTTCGGATTACGACAAGGAGCCAATACCGAGAATGGCAAACACGTACCTTAAACCGGGCAATTGGAATGCCGAGGAGATCGTGAGGGAGACCAGGAGGGGGCTGTATTTCAAGACCTATAGGGAATGGAACATCGACGATAGAAGGTGGTTCGGAAGGTATGGGGGCCACGAGGTCTACTATGTCGAAAAGGGGGAAATCCAGTACATGGTCAGAAACCCCTTTATTGAGGTCACCACGGATAAACTGTGGAGCAGCGTTGACGCTGTTGGCGACGACCTCCAGTTCGTCGCTGGCGAATGCGGCAAGGGCAATCCCATGCAAGGGGTCCCCGTGTGGATGGGGGGACCAACGTTCCGTGCGCGGGGGCTAAGGGTGCTTAAAGCGCCTTAATTTTCACTGTTCAGATACTCAGCGGTGCAAACAGGCGCCCATTTCCGGAGTAAAACTTCGTGAGCGTTTCGTAGTAGACCAGCCTCAGGGCTTGGACCGCGGTTATGAAGCCCTCCCCCACCGCAATGAGCAGATTGCCAAATATGATTATCAGTATTGCGACAGGGCCTAACACTATCGTGGACGCCACCATCTTCGTGAACACAACATGTATGATTATCATTATCGCCAGCCTGCCGAAGCTGATTATGTTGGCTATGGCCGCTATTAGGGACTCTATGATTCCCATTATTACCTCCTCGCCTACGGACGGGGCCCCCTCGACGGATCTGTACCGCAGCTTGAGAACCACGCCTCCGATTATTAAGTATGCTATGGACGCCAGGGCCACGTACATCCAGGGCAGGGAAGCAGAGGCTATCTTGAATACCTCGAAGGACGGTATGACCCCCATGAACACCATCGCGGCGCTGAGATATATCAAGAGTATTGGCACTGCTATCAACAGCGCTATGTCCGTCTCACCTTCGCGCACAAGATTCACCACTTTCAGTAGGAAGGACAGGAGCAGCACTACGAAGCCGACGGCGAAAGACAGCTTCAGGACGAGCAACGTGCCCTTCTCCTCCAGGCCTTCGGCCCCGTACAGATGTATGATGGGGGACAGTACTGAAAACCCGAACACCTCGCCGTACACGACCGTGCCGAAGAAGACCGCCGTAAGGCCGGTCACCAGCCACACTATTCCCCAGTTCCTATGCTTCCCATTCCATAGTTTCCATATGAGAAGTATTCCCAGGATCGTCAAGAGCGTGCCGTGGCCCGCGTCGCCATACATGAACCCAAAGAAGAAGGGAAATATGACGGCCGCCAGGGGTACTGGGCTCACTTCGATAGGTCGAGGTACTCCATACATGTAGACTATGTTTTTAAATGATTCAACGGGCTGGACGTACTTTTCCAATGTCGGCATCTTGTGGGGATCCACCTCCTTCACGTACTTGACCTTCATACGCCTAACCACAGAAATGTCGGTACCAGTGTCGCGTACGAGCCACGACAGGGCCTCGTCCACCGTCGACGTGTCCTCCTCCTTCACATAGAACGTTATACTCACCACATCTGGCCTTTTATCCCATTCATGGTCTCCAAACACTGAGCTTTCCCTGTACACCTCCATGATTTTCTCAAGGAGCCTCTCCTTATCCCTAATAGAGCGCAGGGTCTCCTCTCTGAGCCTCCTTATGCCCTGAATGGATGAGGCTATGTCCCTCAAGTATTCTAGGGGGACGGGCAAACCGTACCGTTCAGGCCTATCTATGGGTTCCAGTATAATGGCGTACCTTATCCCTGCCAGTTCGCCCTGTACGTGTAGCTTGTCTACGTTCTGGGGTTCCAGGACAAGCGCGTATATACGTGAGGCGCCCAGCGAGCGAGTACCCTCCGAATGCATCACTTCGAGGAACCTAAGGAGCTTGTCCATGTGCTCGAGCCTTTGGTACAGCCTACCGATCTCGTCCTTTATCGACGATACGTAGTCCTCCATTTCCCTACCCTCGGAAAGCGCCGACCGCGAGTACACGTCGCGTACTTTGCTTGCAGCATCAACAACGGTCAACGCCCTGTGAAGCCGCGCCCCGAATGACTCCACAGTCCTCCTAATAGCTGCCTCGTACTCCTCAAGTTTAGATTTTAGCATAGGTATATCCGCCGTCTTCTCCAGCTCGCTGAACTCCACGAGCGACGCGCCCATCCTCGTGAGGAAGTCCCTAGCATCGCGTTCCTTGTCCTTGGTATAGATCAGAACCCCCACAGCGCTGTCATCGACTGAGCCCACCGGGGAGTAAACAACCCCCATCAGTTCGGCGCCCTTCATGAGGTCCTGCTCCTTGCCTCTCTGCACCAAGACCAAGTCCGCGTTCAGGAAAGCGGTGCTCGGGACATGCCCTACGATGGACCTCACCTTGTCCAGCTTCTCTAGGTACGCCAGTCTGTCCCGCACCTCCTCAAGGCCCGCCAGAAATGCCTCGATGCGCGACACGGCGTCCCTTAGAGTAGACTCGGCCTCCTCCACATGTCTCTCAAGCGGCATGAACTCCAACTCCGTTTTTTGCCTTGTGCCCACATATCCCGCTATTTTGGCCGCCAGCGAGGACACATCCCTCAACTTGGCGAACAGTCCAGGCTCCGCAGGTGATGGGAGGAGGTGCGGCCTTTCCTCGAACATGGCCTTGCCGGTACGCCCAATGTAGAATATCGCTGTGGGCGCCACAGACGCCGGAAGGGCCACTCTGAATTCTACAAGCCTAATTATGGGCATGAGGTCGAAGGGTACGGCGACTTTAAATACGTTATCAGCCCTCACCGCGCATCGTCACATCACCCATCAGCACGCTCGTGCCCGATCACCCGAAATTGCCCAGGCGCGTGATTTTAATTTTG
>JALWZH010000021.1 GCA_027002815.1 Thermoproteales archaeon
GATCAAGGAGGCAATAGCCTGCGCCCTGTTCGGGGGCAACGAGCTGGTCTACCCTGACGGCATAAGGGTCAGGGGAGACGTCCACATACTGCTTGTGGGCGATCCGGGCACCGGCAAGTCGCAGCTACTCCGTTTCGTGGCCAAGGTGGCCCCCAGGGCCGTGTACACGACGGGCAAGGGTTCCTCCGCAGCCGGCCTAACGGCTGCCGTGGTCAGGGACAAGCTGACCGGCGACTTCTACCTCGAGGCCGGGGCCCTCGTGCTGGCCGACAGGGGAATAGCAATAATAGACGAGATCGACAAGATGGACGCGAAGGACCGCGTGGCTATACACGAGGCCATGGAGCAGCAGACGGTGTCCCTGGCCAAGGCGGGCATAGTGGCCACCCTCAACGCCAGGTGCTCCGTACTCGCCGCGGCCAACCCAGCCTTCGGGAGGTACCTGCCCAACAGGACAATAGCCGAGAACATAGACCTGCCCGTGTCCCTCCTCTCCAGGTTCGACCTCATATTCGTGCTGAGGGACGAGCCCAACCCCGACAGGGACAAGGCGCTGGCCGACCACGTGCTCTCCCTACACACGGACGAGCTGCCCGGCGCCTTCCGCGACGCTATAAAGCCGGACCTCCTGCGCAAGTACATAATGTACGCGAGGCGCCACGTTAGGCCCCAGTTCACGAGGGAGGCCCGGGAGAGAGTGCTCCAGTTCTACCTCGAAATGCGGAAGGCGTCCAACACGGCGCAGGGCACCTCGGTCATGATCACCGCCAGGCAGCTGGAGGCCCTCGTGAGGCTGTCCATGGCCGAGGCCAAGATGAGGCTGTCCCCGGTCGTCTCGCCGGGCGACGTGGAGAGGGCCATAAGGCTCTACCTGGCCTTCCTCAGGTCGGTGGGCATAGACGTCGAGTCCGGCATAGACGTAGTCATGACGGGCATACCTACAAGCAAGCGGGAGAGGTACGTGAGGATCGTCGAGATAGTGAGGGACCTCGAGGAGAGGGTCAGGGGCCCCGTCAGGATAGTGGACGTGATCGCCGAGGCGGAAAAGCACGGCATTACCAGGGAGGAGACCCAACAGATAATAGACATGATGGTCAGGCAGGGCGAGCTCTACATGCCCAAGCCAGGCTACGTGAGGAGAGTCATCTGACCGTGACATCGCCTCGACCAGCCTATCTTCGGCCGCCCCAGCGGGCCTTGCCCCTACTGCGGACCCATGCGCGTCGTCATGCGAGACCCGCGCCCTGGCAGCCCCTTAACCGCGTTCTCGCCTACACGTATAGGACTTGGTGGGAATGTATGGTAGTGGAGGGAAAGGGGGATAGTGAAGGTCTTCGCGGCCCTACTCGGCGTCTTCCGACATGCCTGTACACGCGGCTTTCGGCACCTTGACGGACCGCAGGGCCGGCAGGCCTGTACTGCACGTGGCAGCGTGCCCGGCTATACCGCTCGACGCACCGCCACGGCATGCAGCGATGGGGAGCTCGCCGCGCTGGCCCCACGTGACGTGCCGGTTAGACATGCCACGCCCTTAACGTGCTTCCAAGGCCCTGACATGGCTGGACAGCCAAACCGCTTGGCGTCCCACGAAGAACCCAGACGGTGCTGGGCATACTGGGACGGGGGTACACGTGACGCCGCGCCGAGGCAAGGCCGACCAATGGGCCCGACGGCCGGTGCTGCGAAGCTCATGGCGTGCGCTCGTCGAGGGGCTGACAGGCCGAGCAGCGTGAAAGCGCATGGAGCCGGGCCCACCATAGCCTGCCAAAATTTGGCCGAGGCCCGTTGGAGGCAAGCCCATACGGCGACAGGCACCATTCCGAGACCGCCGCATCGCTATAGTGCCACTGCCGGGTCCTAGGAATGGGGACAGAGACCCCTAGCTGGAGCCTCCAGGGAGAGGTCAGGGGACTGCCATCGGTATGCGTCTTCACCGAGCGTTGACTGGGGACCGTTTAGGCCCGCCATATCCTGAGCCCAGCTCTCATGCCTTTCGCCCTGCTACTCTGGCGCTCAACTGTGCAGGGCCCCAGATCGCGACTTTTGAAGAGGGCCGCTCAACGCGCTACGTTGATCGCGGTATTTTGTTCCTTTCAAATCCACAAAAATGTTATCTTTTGTGGATTTCAATGGAACATGTTGAGAGAAATGACCTTCGAATACGTCGAGTCGTTGAAGTACGTGAACGAGGTGCCCCGCAGATTCACGTTGCCGGATGGTATGGGGGACATAATTGCAGTTGTTGGGCCTAGGCGCGTAGGCAAGACCTTTACCCTCCTCAAGAAGGCCGCAGCCATTTTAGGGAGTGGGGGGAAGGCCGTGTACGTTACGTTCGACGACCCGGAACTGAGGAGGTGGAGCGCCAGGAAGCTGGCGGAAGAGGCCAGGGCGCTGTACCCCTCCGGCAGGGTGGCTCTATTCCTAGACGAAGTGCGGGATTGGCCCGATTGGGACCGTAACCTGAGATGGCTCCACGACGTCAAGGACTTCGAAATATACGTCTCTGGCTCTACCTCAGCCCTATCCCTGGACCGCGTGCCCAGCCGTTTGAGGGGAAGGTACATTTCCAAGCTACTCCTACCGCTCTCCTTCGCCGAGGTGGCAAACGCCACGCCGGACACTTTTAGGGGTAGGGGAGCCCTGAAGAACCTGCTAGACGCGTACCTTAAGTGGGGTGGATTCCCGGAGGTCTGGCTGGGCAGGTCCCTTGACAAGATCAGGGCGCTACTGGACACGGTCTTCTACAGGGACATAGTGGAGGGCAGGGGCATCAGGGAACCCGAGGAGTTCGAGGTCCTCTTCAGGGCGGTCGTGGAAAGCTATGCGAACCCGGTCACCTGGCGTAGCCTGACACGCCAATTGGCCGCTGAAGGCGTGGAGATAGACGTGAAGACCGTGATTAGATACGTGAAGTACATGCAGTGGAGCTACCTAGTCTTCGTAGTCGAGCCCTACGGCTACAGGCGTAGCGCCCCGCGTAAGGTGTACCTAGTCGACACCTCGTTAGCCTCATTGACAAAGGCGGGGCTGGACAAGGGGAGGAAAATGGAGAACGCGGTCTACATAGAGCTCCTCCAAAGGTCCCTTGCAGAGGGCGGTAAGGTCTACTACCTAAAGTGGAACAGCGGGGAGGTGGACTTCTATTATGTGGGAAGCGGGAGGGCCGTAATAGAAGTCTCCTATGACCCCGATGAGGGCCATATACGCAAGGCGGCAAGGGCGGCCGACAGGATGAGACTGGGAAAAGCACAGGTAATTTCGTGGGACCTGGAGGACAGGCGTATCGTGGGAGGCGTAGAGGTGGAATTGATCCCCCTATGGAGGTGGCTACTACGCTAGGCCATCCACCCCCCTGCCCGCGCTCTCTGGGAGCCAAGGCAGGGAAACGCCACTAACGTCACTGAGCCCAAGACTTGCCCGGGCCTGTTTAGCCGGTCTGTCCTAGCCGTAAGCGCCGGAAATGTGCAGAGTTTTCGACTGGTATGGGGCCGAGAGGCACAGCCGGTCGCCTCCCCATGGAGGCTATTCAGGGGTCTGCCATCCTCTCCACGATCTTCTTCGCAGGTTCCAGGATTTCCCTATAGCGGCCGCTCCGCAGTATGTTCTCCATTATACATCGACGGACAGATAGTTATGTACCAGTATGTTCCTGAACCCCACTTTGACGTACCAGTCCTGGCAAATGTTGTGTACCCTTAGGACATAGTCGAGGCCATCTACGTGTAGGGGAACAGCCTTGGACAGCGCGTCCAGGACCAAGGGACACGGAGTGCGCTCAGTGAGGGGGATCAAGTCTACCAGGCCCTCGTTCACGCCCAGGTACTTGACCGGGGCCCCAAGCAGCTCCCCATAACGGTCCAGGTCCAACGGCGGCACCATTATGTCCACGTCGCGTCCCGCCGACCCACCGCCCAGGAACCCGTGAGGTATGCGAAACACACGAAACGGCCCCAGGGAAACAGCCTCAGCCTCTCGATCACGTGGGGTCCTCAACACGCCTTAAAATGCTTTCCCTGACATACAGAGGCCTCCACTGCGGGCATCATGCGGTGGTCCGCGTATCGACGCATGTCAAGAGGGGCCAGCCTAGACCAGGCCTATGAGCGGCGCATGAACTTGGCTACGCCTAGCAGGGCCAGTGCGACCAGGGCCAGCACTATGCCAAGCGCTACACCGCCATCGCGGCCGATGGACGTGATAGTCACATAACGCGTCTCCGTGGTGGTCGCCGTACGCGTATGCGTCACGGTTTTTGTCGCTGTGAGCGTCCTAGTGGCTGTACGTGTCTCGGTCACGGTATCCGTAACGGTCCTCATAATGGTGACCGTCACTGTGACTGTCTCGGTCCCCCTCGCCGCCTTTCTGACGTACAGTGGCCATGGGGGGTGGAACTGGTTGGGGTAGTCGCGGTACTCGGCATGCCCGTTGGCTGCCAGCCACTGGTTGACGTTGAGCCAGTGCGTCTCGTTGTGGTCCAGGTAGGCAACGGCCACGTAGCGGCCGTACCTGTCCCTCCCATCAATGTCCAGACATATGCGCCTCCCCTCGGCCAGGCCTGCCAGGGCGGCCTTGGCCGCCTCGCCCCCGGCCGTGCCCAGCTCGGGCGCGTCTATGTCGGCGAGGCGCACCCTCTCCGGGAGCCCGGACACGTACAGCGTGTCCCCGTCCACGACCCTAGTCACCACGCCACAGTGGTCGAATGTCGTCGATGACGATGTGGTCAATGACACCGCTATAATGACGACCAGGAAGGGGAAGAGCTGGGCGGTTGCCTCGACTGTACGCGCCCGGACCATCACACGGCCCTTGAAGCGCGTCGCCTCGGTGTAGGACCCAACGCTGCGCCGCGGGTGCGCAGGGCGACTCATGCCCATCACTGCGCATTCCTTTTTAATTGATCAACGGGGCGCGAGACCCATCCTCGTTAGCCCCATATGGGAATACCCACGCCCTGTTGCTGCTGGGACCCCAACAATGGCAGCGCGTTCACATTCAGCGTAAGGCAGCGGTCCTGGAAGGCGGCTATCCTTACGGGGGCCGCCGTGAAGAACCCGTTTTCCCGATGCCAGATTGCTGTTCCCTATCCTATTGTAGAAGGCATCCGCAATGGCCTCAGTTGACATGGGGTATCCCCGCCCTAATCCTCAACTCGTTGAACTCCTCCATCCTCATCCTTGCGATCCTCGACGCGACGTAGAGGTCCCCAGTCTCGATATAGTAGAGGAGCGCCGCTTTCAGCCGCGGCGGCAGTCCCTCGATGAACCGCCAGTCGGCACTCCCCCTCTCACACGCCTAGCCTCCTCCCTCTCCGCCAGCTCCTGCACGTCCACGTGAGGTGGGACACAGGTAAATATAAGCGTAGGCCCCATGGGGCATGCAGGAAATCACACGTCATGGCGCGCCTCCAAGGCGCCTGATCCAAGGGGCCGGCTAGCCTCCCTCTGCCTCTAGGGCGCCGAGCACCGCTGAGGCCGCGGCAAGCGGGTACAACGCCCAGTAAAAGGCCGACCAGGCATCGCTGGACGCGTCGGGCACGTAGAGCCATATGGCGTACAGGGCCGCGGCCATCGGGGGACCAGCCAGGAGGGGCCTCCTCCTCAGCTCCACGTAGAGTTCGGGGGCCAGGGCTGCGAGTAGGGGGACCAGGGCCAGCACGGCTGGGAGGAGGAACGCATCGAGGCGGAGCGCCACGTGGAGGGCCAGGTAGAACAGGGAGGCCACCAGTACCGTGTAGAAGGTGAGTATCGTGGCGTGGAGACAGGACCATAGGACCAGCGCGCTTCCCCTCCGTCCCAATGCCCGCCCGACGCCCGCCGTGCCCAGTAGATATGCTGTGAAGGTCGCTGTTATGAGAACTACATCAAGTTGTAGCATCCAAATGCCCCGTCGCCGGGAGCCGGAACGCAGGTGCTGGGCGCAACGGAAGACGACAAAAGGAGGATGATCGGCGCTGCGGCCATTAGAATTCTACGCGCATCTACATTTAAGATTTTCGGCGCTGCGGCGTTTATTAAGGGGTAGGGGAGGGATGGGGTGGACCCGCTGAGGATAGGGCTGGTCTTCGTCTCGGTGTTCCTCGGCCTTAGGCTGGCCGGCGTGCTCATGGGCAGGCTGGAGAGGGCGCTCGCTCCGGTGTCAAGGGGCGTTGGGGTGCCGGCCGGCCTCCTCGCTGTCGGCGTGCTTGAGCCGAGGCTGGCCCATGGGGCCCTCTCGCGTCTCCTGAGGGAGGGGGAGGTGACGGAGAGGCACGTGGTGGCGTATTCCCTCGTGTCGTGGCCCTTCCGCTTCGCAGCGATGTACCTGAGGCTGGGCATCTTTCCCCTTGCCCTGGGCGCCCTGGGCATGGTGGGCGCAGCGTACCTGGCGATGGTGTTCGTCCCCTCGCTCGTAGGGCTGGCCATCGGCATGGCGATGGTCCGAGGCCTGTCCTGGCCGCAGCTCGATGCGGCGCCCCACGAGAGGACGTTGGCGGCCCTTAGGCAGGCCCTAGGCGTGACCGCGAGGTACGCGGCATTCGAGGCCGTGTTCTACGGCCTTTCCCTCCTCGGCGTCTCTATCCCCCTAGGCTGGCTCCCCCTGTCCCCCACCGCCGTGGCTGTGCTGGCCGCCGCGTCGGCGCGCCCGTCCCTGGGGGTAATGGCGGCTGGCCCCGCCCTGGCCAACGGGCTAATAACGCCTGTGGAGACGCTGGCCGCGCTGCTCATGGGCAGGCTGGTGTACATGACTGTGTACGAGTTCCCCAGGTCCACGGTACAGTTCTACGCATCGTATTACCCAGCGCGCACGGCCATGCGGATCCTCATGTACACCGCCGGCATAATGTACCCCACTACCGTGCTCCTCGTGGTGGGCCTCATGTTTATGGGTCGTTAAGTTCTGTGTGGATAGATTTTTAAAGTCGCTATAAAATTATATATATGCCGATCTTCGACGAGATAGACAGGCTCTTCAAGAGGTGGCAGAGGTTCTTCGAGGAGATGGAGAAGGAGTTGGAGGCGGAGTTCAGGGCGTTCACCGAGTCCGCGCCGCGCATAAGCTTCAGGCGCCCCGGCGTCTACTACTATGGCTTCGAGATAACCATTGGGCCTGACGGGAAGCCCGTGGTGAGGGAGTTCGGCAATGTGAGGCCGAGGGAGGGGAGGCCCATAGTGTCCGAGGAGATAGAGCCGTTGACGGACGTCATAGAGGACGAGGACAAGGTGAGGGTCGTCGTGGAGATGCCGGGCGTGGACAAGGAGAACATATCGGTCACCGTGTCCGACGACGGGAAGAAGCTGTACGTGTCGGCGAGGGGAGGGGACCGTAAGTACTACAAGGAGATAGACCTGCCCGTGGCTGTGGACCCCAAGAAGGCCAAGGCCACGTACAAGAATGGGGTCCTCAGCGTGGAGCTGGAGAAGAGGGAGAAGTCGAGGCCGGGCGGGGTGAGGATAGAGGTGGAATGACCGTTAGGAAGGTCAGGACACGCATACCTGGCCTCGACGAGGTGCTGTACGGCGGCATACCCGAGCGCAACATAGTGCTGCTCAGCGGCGGCCCCGGCACGGGCAAGTCCATCATGGCCAAGCAGTTCCTCTACAACGGCCTGGCGGAGGGCGAGCCCGGCGTTTTCGTGGCCCTCGAGGAGCACCCCGCGGCCGTCCGCAGGGACTTCAAGCACTTTGGGTGGGACGTATCGAGGTTCGAGGGCGACAAGTTTGCCCTCGTGGATTCCTTCACTGGTGGCATAGGCGAGTACGCCAAGAGGGAGAGGTACGTCGTGAAGCAGCCGGACGACGTGCACGAGCTCGTGGACGTGCTCAGGCAAGCCATCAGGGACGTAGGGGCCAAGAGGGTCGTCGTGGACTCGGTGTCCACGCTGTACCTCAACAAGCCGTCCATGGCGAGGAGCACGGTCATGTCCCTCAAG
>JALWZH010000022.1:0-1368 GCA_027002815.1 Thermoproteales archaeon
CTCCCATGGAACCCGCCGACCACCACCAGGTCCACCGTATCGCCCATCTCGCTCCTGTAGTCACGCTTGTACTTTATCCACAGCCAGCCCCTCGCCCCCATCTCGTATACGGAGTCGCCTGCAAGCGACTTGCATATAACCCCCTCGCAGCCCTCGGACAGGGCCTCGTAGAAGAACACGTCGAGTCCCTCCTCGTCCGTGAATATGCCCCAATCGGCATGGCGCACGTTGTCGTTCTCGTTCAGGACCGACGCAAGCATGGCCTTTCTGTCCAGCAAGGGCAGGTCTGTCAGGGTCCTCCCGTCGAGGTAGAGCATGTCGAAAAGTACGAGCTTGACGGGGTACTCCCTCATGGCCTCCTCCACGTTGTGCTTCCTCTTCCTATGCATGAGCTCCTGGAAGGGGAGAAAGTCGCCCGTGGACGGGTCATAGGCCACGATCTCTCCCTCCACTATTGCGGTGTCCGCTGCAAGGCTGTCCCTGACGTAGGACACCACGTCGGGGTAGGCGCCAGTTATGTCCTCGAGCCTCCGCGAGAACACCTTGACGCGGTCCCCAACCTTATGTATCTGCGCCCTTTCCCCGTCGTACTTGTACTCGCACCAGGCCTTCCTGTCCAGCTTCCCCAGTATCTCCGAGGCCGTGGAGAGACGCTGGGCAAGCATGGGCTGGACCGGCACGCCCGGAGTCACGGATATCCCCCTGAGCCCCTCCTCGCCGTGCTCGGCAATCCTACGCGCTATGTGGCCTATGTCCGGGTACACGTGGTACGCCCTCTCCAGGGCCTCCCTGTCCACGTTGAACGCGTCGGAGAGGGCGTCAAGCAGCGTCATGTCGGCTATTCCTATCCTCATCTTGCCCACCACGAACCTGGCAATGTACTTGGCCTCCTCGGGCGAGGCGTCCGCGAAGAGCGAGGAAAGCAGCGACACCTTCAGGTCCTGAGCCCCCTCGCCGCTCGCCGCGGCCACCCTGTAGAGCACCTCGTAGACCCTCCCCATGGTGAGTTGCCGCGCCTCAGCCTCCACGAAGGACAGTATGCCCGCGGCCCCCCTCTTCCTGGCCTCCGACGCCGCCCTCCTGGCCGCCTCGCCCAGGTCGCCCACCTTCCGGTACACGTCCTCGACCCTGGAAGCTGGGACGCCGTACGCGCGGGCAATGGCCCTAATGGCCAGCTTCTCGCCGACCCCCAGCTCCAGCCCCTCCCATGGGGGCCTTAGATCCCCAAGCAGAAAGTAGACCACCTTGTCTATGGCCTGTGGGGGGGTCTTCTTGAGGAGGCCGGCCAGAAGCCTCGCCATCACGGTCCTCTGCGTTGTCGCCTCGATGTTCTCCAGCACCTTGACCACCTCGGCGAACCTAATGTCC
>JALWZH010000022.1:1378-2309 GCA_027002815.1 Thermoproteales archaeon
CTCCGCGAGGCCGAGCCTCGCGGCCAGCTCCTCTATGCCCCTCACGACGGCCTCCATGTCGTCTGGACCGGCCACCACAGCCTCTATCTCCACGAACTTGCCCAGGCCCTCCACGTCGTCGAGGGACACCGTGTAGGGCCCCACCGCGTAGAGGGCCCTCCTCTTCCTCACGACCGCCACCTTGCCGAAGCCCAGCGACGAGACGAGGGCCTCCACGTCGCCCTCGACCCTCACGGTTACCTCTCGGCGCGTCTTCGCGCGGGGACCCATACGGGGACCCTTGTAGGTCAGCTCGGCGCTGTCGCCCACGTACCTCACCCTGAGCGCCTCGTCGGTCGAGGCGAAGTCCCTACAGGGATGGGCGAAGTACGCGTCCACCTCAACGGTGTCGCCGAGGGGGACCGCGCCCATTGCCGAGAGCCTTTCCGCCACCTCCCGTAGGTCCCCGGCCCTGAACTTAACCTCTACCTCCAGGCCCGATCTCGACATGACTCCCGACGGCCTGGCCCGGAAGGCCACGCCTGAACCTGACCAGGACCTCCCCCCTCTTGTTCCACCTCCTGACGACCCTACCGATTATCTTGACGCCGCCCGGCATCTCGAGGACCGCCTTGGCGCCTATCGGAGCAGTGCCCCCAGGAACCACGACCACGGCCTCCCTGTCGGCCCTTATGAACCTTATGAGTCCCCTCGCCATGACGCGCAATATAACCCTGCCCTTATTAAGGTATCCTCTTGCAGGGGGGCCGCGAGGCGTCCGCAACCGACATGGAGAACAGGAAGCACGAGGATGTTGAGGGGCCGAAGTAGGCGCACACGCCGCAGTTGTCGGGCCGCCCAAGTACCACAGTGACCTGCATCCTCACGGGGTACTGCGGCTGGGGCTGCGGTGGGGGTGGGGGAGCCGCGGGCTCCGGGGGCCTGACGTCCT
>JALWZH010000023.1 GCA_027002815.1 Thermoproteales archaeon
TGTACAGGTCATAGGAGGCCTCCATGGCGACCCTGAGGAAGCGCAGGTCCACCGCGGCGGGCTGGTACCTCGCAATGGCCTCTATGGCCAGCTCAGCCACCTGGTCGTGTATCCTGTGCAGGGACGAAGCAAGCGACCTGGACTCCTCGACCCTCACATGGCCCCTGTATGCCTCCACTGCAAGCTCTATCGACCTCAGCGCCATCTGCGCGGCCTCGGACAACATAGCCGATATGCGTTCCTCGGCTAGGTCCAGAAGGCGCCTCATATCTTGCCGGTGACGTACCTCTCAGTCAGCTCGTTCCTGGGCCTCGTAAATATTTCGCCTGCCCTCCCAACCTCGACTATGCGGCCCCTATACATGAAGGCCACGTAGTCGCTGACCCTGGCGGCTTGCGGCGGGTAATGAGTGACCAACACTATAGTCAACTCGCGTTTAAGCTCCACCATGAGCTCCTCTATCTTGGCGGTGTTTACGGGATCCAGGTTCGCGGTGGGCTCGTCCATGAGGAGGACCTCTGGCTCGAACGCCAGCGCCCTGGCCAACACGAGCCTCTGCTGCTGGCCCCCGGACAGCTTGGATGCCGGAGAGCCCAGCCTGTCCCTGACCTCGTCCCACAGTTGGGCCCTTTCCAGGGCCCTCCTCACCCTCTCCTCAAGCTCCCTCCTCGACCTTGCCAACCTGTTCAGCTTGAGGCCCAGCGCCACGTTTTCGTAGATGGACAGGTTCGGAATCGGGTTAGGCAGCTGGAACACCATCTGGACCCGCACACGCAGGTTCTGCAGGTCCAGCTCGAAGATGTCCGCACCGTCGAGGTACACCTCGCCCTCTACCCGCACGTCGGGGTATATCTCGATGAGGCGGTTGAACACGCGTAGGAGGGTGGACTTGCCCGACCCTGAGGGGCCCATGACGGCGAACACGGCGTTACGGGGAACCTCGAGGTCCACGCCGTCCAATACGCGTGTGCCCCCAAAGCTGACCGTGAGTCCCTTGACGCGCAGAGACACGTCACATCCAAACCTTACGTATATATCGATTTCACGGCTGTCAGTCCCAAGCAGGCCCAAACTATGCACATGGCAAGACGCGCAGAGCGATACCCGCTGCTCTCCTTCGGTCGGGGACGCTGACCCCTATAGACGCGGCGCGTCGGAGCCTGCCAAACGCGGCAAAACATATAAAGACGCCCACAGAAAGCGAAAAGGCCGCCGTAGCTCAGCCCGGTTAGAGCGGCGGGCTGTTAACCCGTAGGAGGAAAACTGCGGAGGTCCCGGGTTCGAATCCCGGCGGCGGCGCCACCATGAACAGCCCTGTCATTTCAATTAAGGTGCTTTTATCGGCCCTGATCCGGGCCGGCCGTCCCTGTCCACGGTCCTGGCCCCTCCCCTGCCTAGTCGGCGCATATGGCAGGCCACTGCACGTCCCTGTGGGCCCCCCGTCACCCGCCTATTGGGCGCCACTTATTGATGGTGTACAGGTAGGGCCCAGCAGCCCCTCACGGCCATTCCAACCTTGTCACGATAGCCAAAGCAACGTGACGCGTACGCCTCCCAGCCGAATGACCAAACGCGTTTTGGACTGGGCCGTGGCGTCGCAGCCCGTCAAGGGCCATGTGGACGCATTACGCCGTTTATGCCCTGTCAATCGCGGCGTTTGGCCGGTGTCACATGCATGGTGCGCATAGGTACAAGGGGCCGTGATTCTGGTCTTATTGTACAATAACTTATCGACTTAATACACACATTCTGCATATTAATATACAGTGTTGTTCGCTATTTATTGAAAACGTTAATTATGTCTATTTTTGGCACTTAATGTTTTAAATTTATGATTGTGTGGAGCAGCAATCTACAGCGAAAAAAATACATGTGTTAGCTTTTTGGAAATAAGGTAAAATTAAAATGACTTTGTAATGTTATGGATTTCGTGAATGATGGGTCCAATGCGTCTTGGGGGGGGGGGGGGGCGAAGAGATGCTTAGCATCTTTAGGAGTGGGCTGACCCTTATATTTGGATTGCCAGGCACCGGGAAGACGAGCCTTGCCCTTTGGGCCTCGAGCGCATTAAAGCGGAAGACATTCTGGGTCTCCCTGTACGAAACGCGGGGCGACGTGATTTCTGAGGCCGCGTCGTTGGGACTGGATATAAGCAACATAGATGTGGTCGACATAATAGCGATGCCCAGGGAACAGGTCCTTCTGGAGCTCCTCCTGGAGCGGTCGATGGGCTACGACATGCTCGTGATAGACGGCATAAACGCGGTGGGGGAAAGCAGGGAGGTCGCCACCACGCTTCACAGGATCTCGCGCGACATGCCCATAGTGGCCATAGGCGAGGAGTCCATTGAGGGGACGCCCTTTTCCTACATCGCGGATAACATAGTGAGGCTGGAGCACGAGCTGGGGCCCGAGGGACAGTACAGGTACATCCACATACTGAAGTCCAGGGGGAAAAAGGTGAATCTGCCTCACGTGGGGTTCGTGATATGTAGGGGCATTGTGCCCATACAGGGCAGGGGAGCGTTCAACTTCCCTCCAACGGAGGTCCTGGCCTTTGACCCCACCCGCGCCCAGTTCCCCCTAGAGTACATCGAGTACGTGACGCGCGTGCTCTCGGCAAGGGTCCCCTGGGTGCGGGGGCTGGGCGTGCGCAAGGGGTCTAGGATCGCCGTGGAGGTGGCGGACCTCAACCTCCTGTCCCCAATGGTGCTCCTTGGGGGGGCCCTCGCCGGGAGGAAACTGGTGGTCACGGAGTACGTCGAGGCCATAAAGTCCATATGCGAGTGCTTCGACTTCCTCGAGATGGACGCGCACCTGCTACGTTTCGAGGGGTACCTCTCCGACCTCCTCTCTGTGGTTCAGAACTACGACCTGGTCATAATAGGCAACGCGGAGAGGCTGGCCACGAGACGGATCAGGTGGATAATGGACGCAATATTCTCCGTGAAGCCCGGCATAGTGATGGGCCTCGTGTTCGACGGCGAGTCCCCCAGGAGCTGGTTCGACTGGGTGTTCAAGGCCGATGCAGGCGGCATAGAGGTGGTCAAGGCGCCCCTGCCCCTGCCCTGGCGCAGGTTCCACGTGTCCGTAGTGGATGAGAAGGTAGTGCTGTCGCACCATGGTTAGGGACAAGTTCGAGAAGCTTGACTGGGAGCTGCGCCTACTGGTGACGTACAAGCTGAGGAGGGCCGGCATGGACCCGAACGCCCTCCTCGAGGATCCGGACGCCCTGTACCACGCCATCAGCGATGTGCTCGGCGAGGAGAACGCCCGGCTAATATTTAGGCTGATGGGGATGGAGAGGAGATAGGCCTACTCGGGCACGAACGCCGTTATGTTAACGCTTCTAATAACGGCCATGTCGCCGTCGTCGTCCATCAGGAGCAGGGTCAGGGCATTCCTGCCCGGCCTCAGGAGCGTGCCGTTGAAGACAAGACTCCTCACGCCGCTGTTGCCCGCCCCGCCAAGCTCCTCGGGCACAAGTACCAGGGACCTGGTAACCAGGGGAACCATTATGTTTCCAACGTCCGTCTGCCTGAGGTAGTCCCTCACGGCCTGCGTCACGCCGAAATCGCCGTACATGGGCAGCTCCCCATTCAGGAGAACCAAGAGCGCCGCCGCGCCGTCACTATTGTTGTTCCTGGATATCTCGACGTACAGGGAGACAGCCACCCTGTGGGCCGACTCAACGCCGTTGAAGGACAGGGAGAAGCTGGGCACCCGCCCGCCTAACGTTATGTCGTCAGTGCTCCTATACAGGGAAAGCGCCTTGAAACTGGGCTCCCGGGCCACCGTGACAGTTTCGGTGGTGGTGACCGTCACGGTCCTCGTCTCCTGGGGGCCCTGAGGCTCGGCTTGGGCCGGCTGGTAGACGTACGCGAGGTAAAGCGCCGTGGCTAGGCCCGCTATGAGGCCAACAACAAAGAGGACGGCGCCAACGGCTGCTTGGCCCCTCATAGGGGCTACCTGGACTCCAGCAGCCTGGTGAGCTCCTCCACGCGTTTCCTCACCTCCTCCAGCTCCGTCCTCAGCCTCTCGTTTTCCTCTTTCAGAGCCCTGCACTCATCGGTCTCCCTCTGGACGCACCTGTCGCTTCTAACCCAGAAAACGACCTCGGTCTTGTCCCTGTCCCAAGTGACGACACCCGTGTTGGGGTCGACCTCGAGCTGGGTGATTATCATGAATATGTCGCCTGGCTCTATGTTGTGGCGGGGCGCCACCTCGTTGAAGAACCACGCCTTCATGTCGTCGAAGATCTTCCTCGTCGTCTCCCTGAACTCCCTGCTGTCCCTGATCCTGCCGAATATCTCCTCCCCCTTCTCCCCAAACTGCTGGCGGAGCGACCCCGCAATGGAGCCGAAGAGCAGCCTAAAGAAGTCCGGCCTCCCCTCCCTGCCGTACCGACCGAAGAGTCGGCCTGCCGACGTCTTCCCAGTGTTCCACCTTATCCTCACCACCTGGCGTCCCTCCACCTCCACAAGCTCGGAAACCGAGGCGCCCCTCTCTATCTCCTCCTCGCTGAACCTCCTCTCCTCCATGTGGGGACTGACAAGGTTTTTTATATTATATTCGGTCGCACACCATGGATAATATCGTGAGGGGCGGCAGGGTGGCCAGGGGATGCGACCTCTGCCTTCGGGGGGCCAAAAGCGTCATATTCATAACGGGCCTGTGCCCCCTGAAATGCTTCTACTGCCCCGTAAGCGGGGACCGGTTCGGCAAGGACGTGATGTACGTCAACGACGTCCCTGTTAGGGGGATAGGGGACATCATACGCGAGGTGGGCGCCGCTGGAAGCGTGGGCGCCGCGATCACCGGAGGCGACCCCTCAGTAGTCGCCGAGCGGGTGGCCGAGGTGGCTGGGGCCCTTAAGGACGCCTTTGGCAGGGACTTCCACATACACATGTATACGCACGTGTTGAACCTCTCCCAGAAGTCCGTCGAGGTCCTCGCGGCGTCTCCCGTGGACGAGGTGAGGGTGCACGCCGTGTCCACGGCGCAGGTGATGGGCAGGGAAGGGGGGTTAAGCGCCCTCAAGGCGTCGGGCAAGGCCGTGGGTCTCGAGGTGCCCGCCGTGCCTGGCCTGGAGCGGCACATTGTGGGCGTCATGTCGTACCTACATGGCCTGGGCCTGATAGACTTCGTCAATATCAACGAGCTCGACGCAAGCGAGGGCAACCTCGGCCCCCTCAAGGCGCTCGGCTTCTCCATAGACGGGGCCTATGTCAGGGAGAGCCTGCCCGCCGCCGAGAGGATCATGCGCATGGCGTGGGACGCGGGCGTAAGGGTACCCATACATTTCTGCAGGTCCAAGGTCAAGGACCTGGCGCAGATCGGAGCAAGGCTATTTAGGCATGCCATGCTCAACGCAGCGCCGCACGAGGACGTGCTCGCGGATGGGGCGCGGAGGGACCGGCGCGGGAATAGAATAGTCATAAAATACGGCGCCCGCGAGCTCTCCTTCGACTCATAACCTATTTATACCCATGGCCCATGAGGGTGATGGAGAGGAGGAGGAACAGGGAGATCTCCGTGCGTGTAAGGAGGACGAGGGGCGGCTCGTATATAGTAACCGTGGAGGGCAGGACGTTCGACGTCAAGGACACTTTGAAGGGCCTCGGCATGAGGTGGGACATGGACAGAAGGAACTGGTACAAGTTCTTCGACGATGACGGCGAGGCCAGGGAATTCGCGGAAAACGTTAAGAGGACCCTGCGCCTGCCCTAGCCGGGTGATGACTCAGAGTTGATCGGAGCCGTGACTGCAGTGGCCAGGGCTGACGCGCCTTACGCCGCTTCTATGCCGGTAACCGGCGCGCGGGCACACTAATTTAAAGTGGTTCCTCCCCACCGGTATGGGGAAGAGGAGGAAATCGCGGAAGAGGGCGCTCCTTAGGCCCAGGAAGAGGATACCCAAGATATTCACGTGCCCCAACTGCGGCAACACGAGCGTCATTGTAAGGCCGGACAGGAGGGGGGGCGTGGTAAGGGTGGTCTGCGGCGAGTGCGGCATAAGCGCCACATATGAGGAGAACAGGTCCAAGCAGACGGTTGACTACTACAACGCCTTTGTGGACGACTACTATAGTGGTAGGGTGCCCATGGGGGTCGAGGGGACCTCCCCCAGGGCCGAGGAGGCGGAAGAGGGATGAGGGTGTACGAGTATCTGTCGTCGGGAAGGACGCTCCACATGACCCTTATAGATCCGGACAAGGCTCCTAGGGGCAACGTAGCTCCGCTTGTCAGGGCAGCCGTAGACGCGGGGACCGACGGCATACTGATTGGGGGGAGTACCGGGATCACGCAGACGCAGATGGACGAGGCCGTGGAGGAGGCCAAGAGGGCGGGCAGCACGCCGGTCATAATTTTCCCTGGGAGCATATGCCAACTCTCCTCGAAGGCCGATGCCGTGCTCTTCCTGAGCGTGGTTAACTCTGTGGACCCCTACTTCATTGTAGGCGCGCAGGTCCAGGCCGCTCCCATAATATACAGGCACTTCAACAACCTGGAAGTAATATCCACGGCGTACCTGATAGTTGGGGACGGCGGCGCTGCGGGGTACATGGGGGCGGCGCGGCCCATACCCTACGAGAGGCACGAGGTGGCTGCTGCATACGCCCTGGCGTCGCATTACATAGGCTTCATGTCGCTTTACCTGGAGGCGGGCAGCGGGGCAAGGAGGCCTGTCAACGTGGAGATGCTCGCCGCGGTGAGGAGCGTGTTCCCCCGAGTGCTGTTCGTGGGCGGTGGGATAAGGGGAGAGGAGGAGGCGAGGGCCCTGGCGTCGGTAGGCCCCAACGTCATAATTACCGGGACGATAGCTGAGGAGGACCCCGACAAGTTGAGGCGTGTCATCAGGGCTGTAAAGGGCGCTTCGCCCCGCTAGGCCGCGCCGCGGTTTCAGCCCAACAGTACCCTGGCGAGCAGCACTATTATGGCGAAGAGCATCGCCCCGGCCACCACCGTGATGGGCCTCACCTTGATCTTCTCGAACATCTCGGTTTCCTCAGAGAACTTTATCAGTCCAGCCGCAATGAACGGGTTTACTCCTTCCATGCGCCTACGCCTACGGGCAGACATGTATCAGTCCTCGCCCGACGTTTTTATAGTTTCCTTCGTCAGCTTCCACTCTCTGCCCGGCGGCGGGACTATTATGCTCTTCCCCTCCGGGTCCTCGACCACTATCCTGAACGTCGATCCGGCCTCTAGGATCCTATGCACCCCCTCTATGAACTGCCCCACCCTGTCCCTCGCCTCCTCGTTAGTCACCATGAGCCTCTCGGCGTAGTCCACAACCCTGTAGAGGAAGCCCTCCAACGTGGTTATGAAGGGCTCAGCATACGGACCGGGCTCCAGGGAGAAGCCGAGGTCCGGCGAGTGTATGGCGCCTGTCTTGGACCTTATTATCATGGTCCTAGCCACGTCTATCAGGTCCTCCACTAGGTAGGTGTACCTAACCGGCTCGCCCGCGTCCGCGTAGAGGATGTCGAAGAACCTATAGCCGCATGAGCCGCATCTGCCCACGGATATGAGCACCTTGCCGTAGTAAGGCGCATCGTAAAGGAGGTCCACGTAGTTGAAGGCCCCCTCTACCATGCACACGGGGCACCTAGCCTCCACCCTGGTCACAACGTCGCCTATACCCACGTAGGGCCCGGCCTCGTCACCTGACATTTCTGGGCGATATGTAGTCGTGGGGGGCGTTTGGAAACGCCTCGAGGTACCCGCGCAACGCCTTGGGCACCTCCACGTAGCCGTCCTCGCGCTGGTAGTTCTCCAGTATGGCCGTTATGGTCCTAGTGGTGGCCAGGCCGGTGCAGTTCAATGTGTGGACGT
>JALWZH010000024.1 GCA_027002815.1 Thermoproteales archaeon
CCCCTCAGCGCCGCCTCGGCTTGCCCTCCCCTCCTGGTAACGGCCATCACATAGGCGCCCATGAGCTTGGCCAGCTGGACAGCGAAGACCCCCACGTTGCCGGTGGCCCCCATGACCACCACGAGGTCGCCCGCCGATACGGAGGCCCGCCTCAGCATGTTCCAGGCGGTGAGCCCCCCAATGGGCAGACCCACCGCCCGCTCCAACGGCGCGTCGACCTTAACTAGGTTTACGGTGGGGACCACGGCGTACTCGGCCATCCCCCCATTGGTGGCCGCTCCTATGAGCTGGCCCCTCACCTCGCAGATCTGGGTCTCCCCGGAGAGGCACTGTCTGCACCTACCGCAGAAAAGCCTGTTATAGACGACGACGTTGTCCCCAGGCCCCACGTGGCTCCCCTCCCCTGCAGCCTCCACGGTGCCCACGAACTCGCAGCCGGGAACATGCGGCATTGGGGACGCCTTGACTGTTCCAGAAACAACGGCCAGGTCTATGGGGTTGACGCCGACGTACCTGACCCTGACGAGGGCCTCGCCGGGGCCGGGCGCAGGCCTCTCCGCTTCGGTTAGCCTCAGGTTCTCGAGGCCAGGCGCATCGAAAACTACGGCCCTCATTCCGATACGACCCTGTTCCTAAGCACGCCTATCCCCTCAACCTCAGCCTCAACCACGTCGCCCGGCTTGAGGAACTTGCCCTTGGGGAACCCGACGCCGGGCGGGGTGCCCGTGAATATGTAGTCGCCGGGCTTGAGCGTGATTCCCTGGGACGCCCAGTATATGAGCTGCTGCACGTTGAATATGAGCTCGGCCGTGGTCCCCTCCTGCTCCACCTCCCCGTTCACCCTGAGGAGCAGCTTGAGGTTGTTGGGGTCCGGTATCTCGTCCCTCGTCACTATGTACGGCCCTACAGGAGCCGCCGTGTCCATGGACTTGCCCCATATCCAGTTCTGGCCGTACGGGTTCAACTGCTGGGGCCACCCAGGCGGGAACTGCCAGTCCCTTATACTTATATCGTTGCCCACCACGTATCCAAACACGTGGTCGAGGGCCCTCCCCTCCTCGATGTACTTGCCCGGCCTCCCAATGACCACGGTGAGCTCGACCTCCCAGTCAACCCTGTCAGACACCCTCGGCTTAATTATAGGCCCCTCGTGGCCCACTAGCGCGTTGGGGAACTTGGGGAAGAAGTAGGGCCTCTCGGGCGGCTTGACCCCGGCCTCCTTACCGTGAGCCCTATAGTTGACGGCGACCGCGAATATCTTCTCGGGGTCGGGCACAGGCGGCTCCCACGTAATGGCAGACGGGTCCAGGTAGAGGGACTGGTCGCCCGCCTTCTCGGCTATTGCCACTACGTCCCTGACGATGCCCATGGCCGGATCGCCCAGGGCTACCAGCTTTTTCATGGAGTACGTGAAGTCGGGGGCCGCTGGGGCCTCGTACACGTGCATATAGGCGCGCGGGAGATCCAGGACGCCTTTCCCCGTGTATACGCCTACCCTCGTGACGCCGTCCTTTGTAAATGTCAACAGCCTCATGCGAGCCGTCGCGGGCTCCCATTAAAAAGATGTCCCCAATATAAAGATGGTGCGGGGCAAAATATTTAGGCCAGCTCCTCCTGGTCCACGTCCTTGGCCGTTTCCTGGAGCCCGGAAACACATTTAACAGTCTCTGAGAACGACGCTGCGGCAAAGCTCTCCGTGATGCGCAGCACGTCGTGTATGATCCTTCTCAGGGCGAACGCTGTGTGGGCCTCGTGGGGCCCCACGCCCCTGGATATGAGCTCCTCCTCGAACCTGTTTATCTCAGCCCTTATACTGCTCACTGCGTCTATGTCGGCCTTGGACTTCATGGCCCTCACGGTAAGCTCGCAGATGTCTCTGAGCTTCTCCATATGGGGCCCCCGCTCAATGTGGGGTATGAAATCCACCATCCTATGTATATAGTATGATATTTCCCTCAGCCTCATAGTCATTTCCAGGTATATGGAGTGGAGTACGCTGGGAAGCCCATTACGCTCCGGCTCCTTCATGGCCAACGAGAGGAGCCTGTATAGGTACCGGTAGAACCTCTTGGCCTCGTACATGCGCTCCTTCACATCGCTTATGTACGTCTCTGTTCCGTTGGGCTCTAGGCACCTACATATGTCCTCAAGGGACTCCCTCAGGAGGCGGAAGGACTTGAGGAAATATTTGAGGAAGTTTTCCTTGTCGAGGTACTCCACGCTGTCCTTCACAACTATGACTATGTTGCTCTTGCCCATGCTCTCTATCTCGAAGCCCATTAGATCGCTCCTCAGACCCCTCACCACGCTTATGACCTCCGACCTCAACGAGTTTGACGAGGTGAGCACTATCCTGTCAGCGCCATACATGTACATGACCTTCACCATGTCGGCGACGGTTTCCGGGGCGTAGTTGTCCACGTTGATGGTCACATAACAGTACGTCTTGGGGAGCTTCACTATGATGTTGTTATTGGGGTCCTCGATGACTATGACGTGGTCGTGGGGCTTCACGTTGTTCTTGACTACCCAATCCATAGGTATGCTAATAATGTAGCTGCCGGTCTTTATCTTCTGCACGCGCCTCAGAAACTTGCTTCGGCTCACATATCGACCTATTTAGTCTATTAAAAGTTTTGTTGGGGCAACTTAGTAAAGCATGTTCCAGAGCACAGACGCCTAAAAGTGATATGATAGTACGATCAGAACGACATTTTTAATAAGGCGTGAAGCGATATATTTACAGGGTATATTAAAATATTTTGAATTAATTTCCTCCTTCCAACATCTACATGTGTAAGTATTTAAATTAATTTATTTAATAAAGCGAAGAAATTATTTGACGCCAAAAATAATTATTTCATGTCTGTGGAAATCACCATACGCCCCCACGTATGTGGTGGGTGTCCCCACTGCGAGGCTGCGGCGCCAGAAGTGTTCAGGGTCAGGGGAGTGGTAACCATAGCTAGGCGGTTCGCTCTGTCCGCCACGAGGGGCCGCGTTCCCCTGGACATGGCGGACGCGGTGATACGCGCGTTTAAGGCCTGTCCCAGAGGCGGCATAAGTGTTAGGGTGGTGCCCCCCTGGCTAGTCAAGTAGGGCCACTATATCGTCCACGTGCGTGACTTCGAGGTCCACGAGTTTCCTGGGATACGTCTGTGTGTCCCCCCTGTCCACCCCCGTGACAAGTATGGTCCTCATTCCCAGCGACCTCGCGGGGAACATGTCGGCCTCTACGTCGTCCCCCACCATTACGGCTTTTTCTGGTTTTACGTTGTTGTGGTTTAGGACTGTGGTGAAGTGTATTGGGCTGGGCTTGCCCACCACCACAGCCTCACGCCTAGTCTGAAACTCAACAGCAGCAACAATAGCCCCAGGAGAGAGTATTGGTCCCTCCCCAGGCATGTAGTACCACCTCACCTTGTTGACTGCGAGGAAATACGCGCCGGAGTTTACTGCACGTATGGCGTTCGTGAACCCCTCAAACGTTATGGCCCTGTCATGCCCCACCACGACTGCGTCCGCCTCCTTCCAGTCCCTCACCACCCTGTGGCCGTGCCTCTCAAGCTCCACGCGAAGCCCCTCCTCACCCAACACAAGGCACCTGGCCGAGCCGAAGATGTTGGCTAGGTGCAGGGCTGCTATCCTGGCCGCGGGCCAGACCTCGTCCATGTCGAAGTCGAAGCCCAGCTTGTTGAGGCGCCATGTGTACTCCCTCGTGCTCCAGTTGGAGCCGCTTGCGATCACGGCAACCTTCTTCCCCAGCTCCCTAAGCCTACGCAGGAGCCTATACCCGCCGAGCACCTCGGGGTCGTCCAGGATGCGCGTTATGAACACCCCGTGGACATCGAAGGCGAAGAGTTCCGCGTCCTTCACAGGTGTCTGGTCAGGTCGTCTATATTGTCGAGTACCAGGTCGGGCCTGAAGTTCGCGCGTTCCAGGTCCTTCGTGGTGGTGGTGCCTGTAAGCACGAGTATCGTGGCCATGCCGAACTTCTGGGCCAGCACGAGGTCCTCCATGTCGTCGCTGACCACGGCCGCCTCCTCTGGCATCGCGCCGGCCCTCACAAGCGCGTACATGTACATTATACGGGACGGCTTGCCTGTCACGATGGGTTTCACGCCCGTGGCGTACGAGAGCGCCATGGTTATGGGGCCCATGGACATGGTGGGCTGGGCCTCTGGGATGAAGCGCGACATGCCCGCCGTGACGAGCTTAGCGCCGCCCATTATCATCCTCATGGCTTTGTTCAGCTTCTCGAAGTTCAACTGCCTGTCTATGCCCACCACCACAACGTCGGCCCCGTCCTCCACCGGCTCGTGACCATACTTGGACAGCTCGCGCTTGAACGTGTCGGCCCCCAGCACGTAGAGCTTGGACTTGCCGAACCTCTTCAGGATGTAGTCTCCAGTGACCTGTGCGGACGTTATAATCTCGTCGGGCCCTATGTCCAGGCCCACGGAGACAAGGTCCTTGTGGACTTCCTCGGTCTCCCTGGGCGCGTTTGAAAGTATGAGCACCTTCTTGTTGAGTTCCCTTAACGTTCCTATGGCGTGTTTGCCCCCTATCAGCGCGCTCCTCAACGTGTTGGGGTCGCGCCTCACCAGCGTGCCCTGTACGTCGAGGTAGAAGACCCTTACGCGGCCCAACATGCCGACACTGTTACACCTTCTTTTTTAAAGTTTTCAAAAATATTTTTTACTTGAGTAAAAATATTTTCCATGATCTAAAAATATTTGTAGTTGAGGTTGATATATTTAAAATGGAGACTTGATAAATCATGGGAAGTTTTAAATTGAACCGGCACCCCTAGGGCATGTCCGAGGCCAGATTCCCCTTTCCAGACGAATTGAAGTTGCCGGAAAACGTGGACCCGGATACATATAAACGCATGTACCTCTATTACAGGTTACCCTCCTCCATACTCTTCGGAGGCGCCCCACCGAAGGAGCTTCTCGAGTTCGAAAGGCGACAGTTCTGGTTCCAGGACGCGATGCACCACTACGACGTCATGTACCCCCTCGACGACATACACCCGACGTACTGGAGCATAGCCCTCTCCTCGTACAACTCGAGGATCTTCGTGGTTCCGCCTGCCAACGGCATAGCGCATAGGCTCGTCAACGGATACCTCTACATAACCCCGATACCGGTCCTCGACGAGGGGGAGATCAAGAAGAGGTTGGAGTACTTCCAGAGGAGGGCTGGATACTACTACCAGAATTGGATAGACATATATGAAAAGTACTGGAAGCCCGAGGCCGAGAAGATAATAAGGGAGATGGAGGAGCTGCAGTTCAGGGACCTGCCGCAGTACGAGGACGAGGAGGTGGTCACTAGGCACATGGGGATCTCCCCGTCGGCATACGGCCTCGTTGAGAACTGGTTGAGGCTCCTGCAGCTTGAGCTTAAGCTGTGGTGGAAGCACTTCGAGATGTTGAACCTAGGCTACGCAGCGTACCTACTCTTTTACCAGTTCCTAAAGGAGAAGTTCCCTGACATACCCGACCAACACATAGCGCTCATGGTGGCCGGTATAGACGTGATACTGTTCAAGCCAGACCTAGAGCTGCGTAGGCTGGCCAAGCTGGCCGTTGAGCTGGGCGTGGACCAGAAGATAGCCTCATTCAACGATGCGTACGAGATGGAGAGGGCCCTCTCCAACGACGGGGATGTCAAGGTCCAGCAGTGGCTCGCCGAGTGGAACAACGCCAAGTATCCCTGGTTCTACTACACTACGGGGATAGGCTTCTACCACCACGAGCCCAGATGGATCGACGACCTTAACATACCCTTCGGCTTCCTCAAGGACTACATGGCCAAGGTGAGGCGCGGCGAGCCCCTCGAGACGGCCACCGAGAGGCTTAGGGCCCAGAGGGACGAGATAGCGAACAAGTACGCCGAGCTCTTGAGCCCCGAGGACAGGAAGGCCTTCTACGAGTACCTCAACATTGCCAGGAGGGTGTTCCCATACGTCGAGGAGCATAACTTCTACGTTGAGCACTGGGGCCACACGGTGTTCTACCGCAAGATAAGGGAGGTGGCCTCGATACTGAAGGGCCACGGGTTCATAGAGGACGTCGACGACATATTCTACATGAACTGGTGGGAGGTGTACCAGGCGCTCCTGGACATTGTGGCCAGCTGGGCAGTGGTCATGCCGGAGGTCGGCAGGCACTACTGGCCCCAGGAAATAAGGAGGCGCAAGGAGATGCTGGCCAAGCTCAAGGAGTTCAGGCCGCCCCCAGCGTTGGGCAAGCCGCCCGAAGTGATAACGGAGCCCTTCACCATAATGCTGTGGGGTGTCACCAAGGACAGGGTGGAGGATTGGCTGGGGACTGCCGGCGCGGCCGGCAAGGTGATTAAGGGCTTCCCCGCATCGCCCGGCGTCGTTGAGGGCAGGGCAACCGTGGTGTTCACAGTGGAGGAGCTGGACAAGGTCAAGGAGGGCGACATACTGGTATGTCCCAACACGTCCCCGGCGTGGGGACCCGTATTCGCCAAGGTAAAGGCCGTGGTGTCGGATATAGGCGGCCTAATGGCACACGCGGCAATAGTGGCCAGGGAGTACGGGGTGCCCGCAGTTGTGGGGACCGGCAACGCGAGCCGCGTGATCAAGGACGGCCAAAGGGTGAGGGTTGACGGCTATAAGGGAGTGGTAGAGATACTGGACTAGCCGCGCGATGCGGGCCGTCATCCCAATTTCTTCGGTTAGGAAGAGCGACATACAGCTGGTGGGCGGTAAGGGCGCTTCCCTCGGCGAACTGATAACAGCTAGGGTCGTTGTACCCCCGGGCTTCGTGGTCACCACCGAGGCCTACCGGGCCTTCGTCGAGTACAACGACCTTGCCCCCCTCATATCCAAGCTCGAGAGGCGTGAGGGGGATCCCCTGATGCTGGGCCAGCGCATACGCACCGTGATGCTCAAGGGCGAGATGCCCCCCGATGTGGCGAGGGAACTGGAGAAGGCAGGGGGGTCCCTTAGGGGCAAGTGGCTGGCCGTCAGGTCCAGCGCCACGTACGAGGACTCCCCCGAGTTCAGCTTTGCCGGCGTACACGAGACCTTCCTGGGAGTGCCCGGCGACTCGTACGTGGACTACGTGAGGAAGGTGTGGGCCAGCAACTTTGAGGACAGAGCCATAACGTACAAGTTGGACAGAGGCGTGCCGCCAAGCCGCGTCCTAATGGCCGTGGTGGTCCAGGAGCTGGTCTCGGCGGACGCCGCCGGCGTCATGTTCACCTTGGACCCACGTAATGGGGACAGGTCTGTAGTGGTCATAGAGTCGAGTTGGGGCCTCGGCGAGGCCGTGGTGTCCGGGGAGGTCACGCCCGACAGGTTCGTGGTGAGCAAAGTAACCGGCGAGGTGATAAAGCGCGAGGTATCGTACTACAAGAACCGCGCCTACCTGCTCCGCGAGGGCAAGGTGGAGAAGGTGGAGGTGAACAACGAGCGTGCAGCCCAACCGTCGCTGACGGACGAGCAGGTACTTAGGCTGGCCGACTATGGCGTGAAGCTGGAAAAGTACTTCGGCCACGCTGTAGACGTGGAGTGGGCTGTTGCCTCGGGCGATGCGTACATATTGCAGAGCAGGCCCGAGACCGTGTGGAGCACTAGGAAGCGTGAGGGCGTGGAGCGTTCTGGCGACGTGATCAAGGATATTGTGGACACGCTCCTAACCTTTAAGCTCAAGTAAGTTGAATGGTACTCTTACTGGACTTGGATAAAACGTTGGTCAATGTTGAGGACCATGTAGATTATTGCTCGGCGTACAGGGAACTCGAGTCGAGGGGCTACGTCACGGACGGCGTATCTGTGCCGGAGACGTACTGGGGGA
>JALWZH010000025.1 GCA_027002815.1 Thermoproteales archaeon
AACCTGCCGTCCGTAACCAGGGCAACCTCGGAGCCGAGGCCAGCCCCCACTATGGCGGCCGTTATCTTGAGCATCTCGGGCATGCCGGGGGCCCCCTTTGGGCCCACGTACCTTATGACCACCACGTTGCCCGGCCTCACATCGCCGCGTTTAACCGCCTCGAAGGCCTCGGCCTCGCTGTCGAACGCCAACGCCTCTCCACGGAACTTGCACACGTCGGCGGCGCCTATCTTCAGGACGGCGCCCTCCGGGGCAAGGTTGCCCCAAAGTATCCTAATGCCCGCATGGGGCTTGTACGGAGACGAAACGTCGTAGATGGGGCCTCCCACGTCGGCGGGCGCCGGGTACCTGTCCAGCTCCTTGCCTATGGGCTCGCCAGTGACGGTCAACGCGTCCTCCCTGAGGAGGCCCGCCGACCTCAACTTTTTCAGTATGGCGGGGGCCCCCCCAGCCCTGTCAAGGTCCACCATGGTGAAGGGGCCCGCTGGCCTGAGGGCCGCTATTACGGGCACCTTGCGGCTCACCCTGTCGAAGTCCTCCAGGGTCAACTTCACGCCCGCCTCGTGGGCTATGGCGAGCAGGTGTAGTATGGCGTTCGTGGAGCCCGCCGTGGCCATGAGCGTCACAATGGCGTTGTAAAGTGCGTCGTATGTGACCACGTCGCGGGGCCTAATGCCCAGCTCCATGGCCCTCATGAGGGCCTTACCGCTCTCCACCGCGTATCTGGCCCTGCGCGACGATGTGGCCGGCGGCGAGGCAGAGCCCAAGAGGGAGACCCCCAGAGCCTCGGCTATTATGGCCATAGTGTTGGCTGTGAATAGGCCCTGACAAGTGCCGTAAGTGGGGAAGGAAAGCTCCTCGATGACCCTAAGCTCCTCCTCGCCGATCTTGCCGGCTATGTAGGCCCCCACGGCCTCAAAGGCGTCCTCCACGGTCAGCTGCCTCTCGCCGAGGTAGCCGCTCTCCCCCGTACCGCCATATAGGTACACAGAGGGCATGTTAAGCCTTACCATGGCCATGATTATCCCCGGCTGGGTCTTGTCGCAGCCGCCCACGCCTATCCACCCATCGAAGCCATGGCTGTTCACCTGGGCCTCTATGGTGTCCGCTATGAGCTCCCTGCTTATGAGGCTGTAACGCATGCCCTCAGTGCCCATGTTAATGCCGTCGTTGACCACTATGGTGGGTACTGTAAGGGGAGCGCCGCCCCCCTCCCTAACCCCATCCTTCACGTGGTCCGCTAATCTGAGGACGTGATAGTTGCAGGGCCCGGCCTCCGACCAGGCCGCCACTACGGCGGCCAGGGGCTTCCCGAAGTCGGCATCAGTAAAGCCCACAGCCCTGAGGTATACCCTGTGGGGGAGGTTGTCTATGCCGCCGTACCAGGCGCTGCTACGCCTAGCGTTCCCCATGGCGCCCGAAGACCAGGCGTCTCATCTCGGCTCCCACGGACTCTATTCCATGCGAGCGCATTTCGTCCATCAGACGTTTAAGCGTAGGCGCCCCGCGCCTGTACTCCTCGACCCACTCCTTCGCGAACTCGCCGCTGCGCACGCGCACGGCCGCCTCCACCATGCGTTTCTTCACGTCATCCCCAATAACCTTTGGGCCCACCGTGAGGCCCCCGTACTTGGCGGTGTCCGAGACGCCCTCAAGCATGCCCACTATCCCCCTCTCCCATATCAGGTCCATTATCAGCTTAGCCTCGTGGAGGACCTCGAAGTACGCCACCTCGGGCTGGTACCCCAGCTCCACCAACGTCTCGAAGCCCTTCTTAATCAGCTCCATGAGCCCCCCCACTAGCACCGTCTGCTCCCCGATTAGGTCCGTCTCGGTCTCCTCGGCGAACGTGGTCAATATGGCCCCTGCCCTGGTGGCGCCTATGCCCTTAGCTATTGCAAGGGCATGTTCAAGCGCCCTGCCGCTTGCGTCTTGGTAGACCGCTACCAATGCGGGCACGCCCCGCCCCGAGACGTACATGTCCCGGACCGCGCGGCCAGGCCCCTTTGGAGCCACCATCACAACGTCCACGGTGGGTGGGGGCCTGATGAGGCCAAAGTGCACGTTGAAGCCGTGGGCGAAGTCCACCACCGTGCCGGCCCTGAGGTGCGGCGCTATGTCCCTCTCCCAGACCTCGGGCTGCGCCATGTCGGGAAGCAGCACCATGATCACGTCGGCCCTCCTCACGGCATCCCCTACCTCGAAGACCTCGAACCCCTCCCTGGAAGCCTCTTCCCAGGACTTCCCCCCCTTCCTAAGCCCTAGTATGACCCTCATACCGCTGTCCCTCAGATTGAGGGACTGGGCCCTGCCCTGGATGCCGAACCCCAGGACGGCTATCGTCTTGTCTTTAAGCGGCTCCAGGGTAACCTCCTCGTCCCTGAATATCCTAGCCACGCTCCACCACGGATATCTCCATTACCTCGGGCAACCTCTCCAGCTTGGCCGCAAGCCATCTAAGCTCCTCGATGTTGCCCGACAAGCTCATCGTCATGTCATAGGCATCGCTGCTCTTCATAACATTTGCGGACATGACCACTACCTTGGCCCGGCGCACCACGTCCATGATCCTGGCCAGCGCATCCGCCCCGTTGACGAATTTTAGGACTATCTCCGCCATATCAGCTCCACGTCCTCCATTCCGGGCGGCTTAACAGCGTCGGTCAGCCAGTCGCCGGGTTTGACCCAGGGCAGAACTATGTCCTTGTCGTTGTCAATTGTCACGTCTATTATTATGGGCTCGTTGTTGCGGAGCGCCCACTCCACGGCCTTGCCGATCTCCTCATAGGTGGAGGGCCTCACGCCCTCTATCTCGTAGGCCTCGGCTATCTTGAGGAAGTCCGGCCTGTGACTGAATTCGGTGGCTATTATCCTCCTGGAATACATATATATCTGCCACTGCTTGACCAGCATCAGGGCCCTGTTATCGAATATGACCACTATTATCGGCAGGTTGTAGTCCCTGACCAGGGAAAGGTTGTTCATGGTCATCTGGAAGGACCCGTCCCCATCGATGCAGAGGACCGGCTTATCCGGGGCGGCTAGCTTTGCGCCGAGGGCCGCAGGGACGCAGAAGCCCATTGTGCCAAGGCCCGCGGAGGTGAGGAACGTGCCAGGCACATAGACGTCCCAGTGAAGCTCGGCCCACATCTGGTGGGACCCGACCCCAGTCACGGTTATCGAATCGGGCGGCATGATGCGCCTAAGGATCTTCATAACTTTCCAGGGGGCAAACGACGTGAATTCCCTTTCCCATTTCTCCAACGCCTCCTCAAATCTAGCCCTGATCCACTTGAGCCATGTCAAGAACTCCTCATTACGCTTCATTCCGTTGGGCAAATACGATATCATTTCCCTCAACGCTATGGCCGCGTCGGCAATTATGGAAACCGATGGCTTAACGTTCTTACCGACCTCGCTCCTGTCCACGTCAACATGTATTATCTTCTTATCGGCCAACTCCTTGAACCTACCCACAGTCCTATCGGAGAACCTGGTGCCCACGGCGAGGATCACATCGGCGTTGGCCAAGGCCGCATCGGCCTCCAGCCGCCCGTGCATCCCAGAGGGACCCATATACAGGGGATGATTATGGGGTATCGCGTTCTTGCCGGGGAACGTGCTCACGATGGGGGCGCCCAACATCTCGGCAAGCACCAGCACCTCGTTTGTAGCGCCGGACCAATAGGCGCCGCCCCCGACAAGTATCACAGGCCTTTCAGCCTCCAGCAACAGTTTGACCGCCTTCAATATGTCCTCCTTGTTGGGCATGGGCGGCATGAACTTCTCGTAGTTTACCCTCATGTAGCCGTCGCCGCCCGTGGATGAGGCAAGCTGCACGTCTCTGGGCAGATCCAAGAGGGTGGGACCGGGACGGCCCATCATGGAGATCTCGTATGCGGTGTTGAACGCGGGAACAAGCTCGCTTGGATCCTTGACAAGATAGGCAAATTTCGTTATGGGGGAAACCACGCCAACTATGTCCGTTTCCTGGAACGCGTCCCTACCGAACATCGAAGTGGGGACTTGCCCCGTCAGAACTATGAGGGGAGCGGAATCCATGAATGCGTTGGCCACACCAGTCACCACGTTGGTGGCGCCTGGCCCGCTGGTAACTGCCGCCACGGCAGGTCTACGGGAGATTCGCCCATAGGCTTCGGCCGCATGCACTGCCCCCTGCTCGTGCTTGAACAGGATGACCTCTATTTCCTCTGCAAAGTACAGGGCATCGAAAAGGGGCATAATGGACCCACCGGGTATGCCCATGAGGTGTTTAATCCCCCTCTTGACCATTACATCGACAAGCCTATCGACAGCCCTATTGGGGCGGGCTATTCGAGCCCCGAAATTTCCGAGCCTACCCCCGACTCTGTCATAAGTACAGAGATCAACGTCCTATTTAAACTTTAGCTTTCAACAAGGCCACTATAGATGGAAAAGCTTAAAATACATAGTTTATTTTTCGGCCATGAGCACGGAAACGGGGCTCGCCTAGTCCGAGTGTTCGACACCACTCTAAGGGACGGAGAACAAATGCCGGGCGTCGCCCTCCGCATAGATCAAAAGGTCTCTATCGCCAAGGCCCTGGAGGAGCTGGGCGTCAACATGATAGAGGCGGGGTTCCCCGCAGTCTCCCGCTCCGAATATAATGCGGTCAAGACCATAGCCGCCGAGACCCACAGATCCGACATAGTGGCCCTCGCCCGTGCTAACAGGGCCGATATAGATGTAGCTATCGGCGCCGACGTTGATATGGTACATATATTCATAGCAACTTCCGATATACATATCAAGTATAAGCTCGGTATAGATAGGGAGGAGGTGGTGGCACGTACCGTCGACTCTGTGGAATACGCGAAGGCCCATGGAGTCAAGGTGTTGTTCAGCGCCGAGGACGCTACTAGGAGCGACTTGGACTACTTGGCCCGCGTGTACAGCGCCGCTGTGGACGCAGGCGCCGACGAGATAAACATCCCGGACACCGTGGGCGTCATGACGCCGAGCAGGATGAGGTACCTCGTGTCGTTCATCAGGGAGCGGGTACCTGGGGTACCCATACATGTCCACTGCCACAACGATTTCGGCATGGCCACAGCAAACACGATAGCCGGCGTGGAGGCTGGGGCCGACGTTGTGCAGGTCACTGTGAATGGATTTGGGGAAAGGGCCGGAAACGCTTCCCTGGAGGAGACCGTGGCCGCGCTGCACTTCCTCATGGGGTACAAGACGACCATAAACCTGAAGAGACTGTACGACGTGTCCATGCTGGTATCTAAGATGTTCGGGGTGAGGCTCCAGCCCAACAAGGCCATTGTGGGCGACAACGCCTTTTCACATGAAGCCGGCATACATGTGCACGGCGTCATAAACAACCCGTTCACATACGAGCCCATCAGTCCCGAGGACGTAGGGGCGACGAGGAGGATCGTGTTAGGCAAACACTCGGGGCGCCACTCCGTCGAATGGGCGTTGAAGGTGCTTGGCTACACTCCCAGCGATGCACTCGTCACGCACCTCCTCGACAGGATCAAGGACCTCGCGGAAAATGGGGTCAAGGTGGACGAGCAGGTCATTAGGGAGCTTGTTTCTGAGTATATGGACAGGTCCTGACCAAACTTCTAGGTCCCTGTGTGGAATGGCTGGTAGACTTCGTCTTCGAAAGGCCGTTGAGCGGTCCATCATGGCATGACATGGAGGACTAGGCCACCGCCCCATAGGCATGGGGACATGGAAGGGGCTATATGATAGGCGAACTGCTCAGGGAGATCGTGGGGGAGGGGCCCTGTGGCGGCGTCCTGTTCTCCGGCGGCCTAGACTCCACTTCGGTTGCCTGGGCACACGGGGCGTTGGGGGTAAGGCCACGCCTCATCCATGTGCAACTGGTCACTGTTCCAGGCCCCGACCTGGAACATGCCCTCGTCGCGTCGAGACACCTCGCTATGCCGCTCCACATAGTGTGGGCCACGCTGGACGATGCCATGAGGGCGGTCAGGGAAGTGGTGGACATATTGGGGGTGTTCAACCCCATGGAGGTGGTGAACTGCGCGGCCCAGTACCTGGCGCTGGAGGAGGCCGCGGCGCTGGGTCTGCGCAGGGTATGCACTGGGGATGGCGGGGACGAGCTCTTCGCCGGGTACAGCTATATGATGAGGATGAGGCCGGAAGAACTGGACAGGTATATCAGGGACTTGGTCACTCGGTGGCGCTTCTGCGCCTTCGACATGGGGCGGAGGTTGGGGGTAGAGGTTGCGGCGCCGTTCACCGACCACAGAATGGTGAAGTACGCGCTTGAGGTGGCCCCCGAGGACAAGGTACGCGAGGGGCTGGGCAAGTACGCGCTTAGGAGGGCCATGGACGGCCTTCTTCCCGGACAGGTGGTCTGGAGGCGTAAGGACCCGATAGAGGTGGGCAGCGGTTTCCGTTACCTCTACAAGGTTCTGGAGGACATGGGCCGTGACATGGAGGTCGATCTGCCGCTGAACGGCGCGCAGAGGTATCTGTACGGCCTCTTCAGGGAGCTGGGAAAAACCTATGAGAGGCGTGGGGAGTGCCCAGCGTGCGGGTACAAGTTGTCGAGGGGGTACTGCCACATGTGCGGGTACTACGGCGCTACGCCTTGAGGCCGCCCGCCACAGCCTTCATGTACTGTCGATGCGCCACTGCGTACAGTACTATGGGGACCACTATGGCAAGCGTGGAGGCCGCGGTGAGGTGGCCCCAATTGGGATTGTAACGCGAGACGAACTTCGTCACTGCAGCTGTGGGGGGCCACAATTCTGGGGGCAGGAACACCACTGCGTACAGCAGGTCGTGCCACACCCATATGAACTGTATCATGGCTATGCTGAATATCGCGGGCCTCATTATGGGCAGCACGACCCTTGTCAGGGTGCCCCAGACCCCGAGCCCGTCTATGTACGCGGCCTCCTCATAGTCGCGCGGCATCGCCCTCAGGAAATTGTACAGGTATATTGTTATCCATGGCGTCCCATAGGCCGAGTGGACCAGTATTATCCAGAGGAACGACAGTACTGGGTCGGACGGCACCACCCTCTTCGCTATGAGGAGAGGGATAACCACGCTTATCTGCGGTATTGTCTGGAGCAACACCAGTAACGTGAATAGGGCGGACCTCAACCTAAAGGTGAACCGGGCCACCCCATAGGCGAGGAGTGCCGACGCAGCGATTGGTATGGCGATAGCGCCTGCAACAATTATGAACCCGTTGACCATGCTGTTGGCGAAGCCCCTAGACAGAACCTCTACGTAGTTGTCCAGCGACACGTCCCTGAGCGCCCACCAGCCCTCGGAGGACACCACTGCGGTTGACTGCAGCGATGCGAACACAATTCCGATAAGGGGGATCGCCCACACTATTACTACGGTCCAACCCACCACGGTAAGTATGAGCCTCCTCATAGCGCGCGCCTAATGGCAACGTAGGTTATGGCCAGGCTAAGCGACGTTAGCACGGCGGCCACCGCAGAGGGACCTCCCAACTCGAAGCTGTACTGGAGTAGGTAGTACACGTAGTACGCCAGGTTCATGAGGTTCAACGGCGGGCTCTCGGCGCCCAGAACGTATATTATGTCGAACAGCCTCAGCACGTATAGTATGGACATTATGGCGTTTATGATGAACGCGGGCCTCAGCTGGGGCAAGGTGATGTGCACAAACGTCTGTAATCGTGATGCGCCGTCTATACTTGCGGACTCGTACAACGTCCTGGGTATGCTCTCCAGGTTCGCCAAGAACGTTATGAACGTGAAGCCCACCCATGACCACGTGGCGAGGAGC
>JALWZH010000026.1 GCA_027002815.1 Thermoproteales archaeon
AAAGGACGTCCAGGTGGCCGTCCCGGGCCAGCGACGTGGGGGTGGTCAAGGACCTCATGATACACGACTTCGATACTGTGAGGTACGTCACGGGGGAGGCCCCGAGGACGGTGTACGGCGTGACTGCGGCGCTGGAACATGAGTACGACGATTTCGCCCAGGCGCTGGCCTCCTACGGCGACTTCGCCGCGGTGTTGGAGGCCAGCTGGATAACCCCCTTCAAGGTGAGGAAGATGGAGTTCACGGGATCCAGGGGCTACGTGGAGCTGGACTTCGTGAGCGACACAGTCAACGTGTACAACGACTCCGGCGTGTACTCCCCGTCCCTTCCGCGTGAGGAGCCCCTCCTGGCCATGGACCGCAACTTCCTCCTGGCGGCCAGCGGGAGGGGCGGCGAGGTGGTGCCTCCAGAGGACATACTGTTGGCCCTCGCTGCATGCGAGGCCGTGTCTAGGTCCTCCGCACTGGGAGGCCCCATGCCCATCGACGGGCTTCTTGCGAGGGCCTAGAAGGTGCCGCTCCCCGTCCCAGTCTCCTCGTAGCCGCAGTTGTGACAGTACATCCTCACCTGCAGCACGTACGACCCGTTCTCATGCTTGAGGGCCCTATCCACCACCCTCATCCTTGAAAAGCACCTGGGACACGTCTGGCCGCTGGGCCTATAACCGCCGTACCTCGCCAGGACCCGGCGCACCTCGTACAGGCTCAGCCCCCAGGACCTGGCTATGGAGCGCAGGGACGCGCCGCGGCGCCACTCCTCTACGATGGCCGCGGCGGCCTCAGCACTAATCCTGTCAGCCACGTTGTTGAGGCGGCCCTCCCTCCTGGCCCTTTCCAGTGCGGCGCGGGTCCTCTGCCTTATGAACTCGCGTTCCATGTTCGCCACGAAGGCAAGCACAGTGCGGAGGAACTGCCTGTACGTCCCGTCGAGGCTCTGCAACGCGCTTTCCTTCTCGCTGGCGGACACTATGAAGAGGCCGAGCCTCCCCTCGACTAGGTCCAGTAGGCGGAAGAACTCGGCGAAGTTGCGGACCAGCCTCGACACCTCGAAGACTAGGAGGGCCACGGGCCTCGGCGAGAGGCGGCCCCCCTCCACGTCCTCTACAAGCCCCCGGAACCCGTGCCTCGACATGGGGTCAACAGTCCCCGAGACAGCCTCATCAAAGTAGTGCCTCACTATGTGGAACCCATGCCTCGCGGCCCAGTCCTCGAGGTAGGCCCGCTGGTTCTCCACGGTCTGGTCCTCCGTGGAGACCCTGATATACGTGACGCAGGGAATCATAGCGCCTCTTCCGCCGTCACCAACGCCGCATCTACACGCCCCCCGCTCAGCCTCCTCACGTCGTCTATGAGCCCACGTACCTCGCCCTGGGCCACGCCCCCCACATCGCATAGTATGGCGGCGCTCGTACCATCAACAGCGTTGGCGCATACCGAGACCACGTTGATGCCCCTATCTGCTATCAGGCCAAGCGCCACGTTGAGCGCCTCGGGATGTCCGGCCTCCACCCAGATAAGGAGGTAACGGCCTCCCTTCACCACGCGGCTAGCCATGCCCTCAGGGGACCAAGAAAGATAAAACAGTTCTTCCCCGGCCAAGCACAAACCAGAAAAGATATTAGTGGGCGGCGATGTACAGCGTGCCGGGGTGGCCGAGCGGCCCAAGGCGCGGGACTTGAGGCTCACGCCCGGCCCCGCTGGGTCTCACCCAAACATAGCTGGCTCGCACGTCCCGTACAGGGTGTGGGCTGGGCGTGTGCTGGAGATCCCGTCCCCGTCAAGGGGGCGTGGGTTCAAATCCCACCCCCGGCGCCACGTCCGATTATCGGAACATCGCTGTTGACCCTTGGCTGGGCCGGTTTTCGGCCTTCCACAGTCCTCGCAATTGCGTAGCTTCGGGACCCTGGGCTCCGCGGTTGCTTGTGGTAAAGGCCTAGAGCTCTATGATTATTTCCCAGAACCCTTCGCGTGTGTTTATTCCCCTCACCTTGGCGCCGGCCCTCTCAGCCACGTTCTTTATATTTTCAATGGAGGGGGAATTGTCTGTTATCACCTTTAGGGTGGTCCCCCTTGGCAACTTGCTCAGCGCCCTGGATGTGTACATGGGGGGGTACGGGCATACGTAGCCCTTCAGGTCCAGCTCGTACGTGTTGTCGTCCAGCCTTTTCACGTCAGGCATGTTTCGATGCACGGATCAGTTTAAAAGGGGTTTGGAGCATGAAATTTTTGCCCTCACGCCCATATGCGTTCCACGCCCGTAGCCGTGGGCGAGCG
>JALWZH010000027.1 GCA_027002815.1 Thermoproteales archaeon
GCTGTATCCTCCCGTCCCTGACTATGAGCAGTACGTCCACAGCGAACTCCTTCTCGAGCCTCTCCACATTGTTGCTGTGCCTGGCTCTGAACCTAGTAACTGTCTGGGTGGAGAAGTACTGGAGGGCATTCCTCACCTCGGGACTAATTATGTGTCCCGTCAGCGATATGTAGGCTATGTCAAACGAAGCGTCGAGCATCTTTTCCACGGCCTGCCCATACTTGAACACCGACACGGCATTTGCAGCGTCCTCCGCGTCCCTCGTTATCATGGATATGTGCATGAGCAGTTGATGGACCAGGTACTCGCCCTCCTCGGCCAGGTCTATCATGTGCTCCGCCACCTCCCTATCCCCCGTCAGATAGACGTGGTAGGACAGGTCCAGTATCGTGTTGAGTACCGAGTTTATGCGCTTGACAGAGTCCACAAGTGGTATGGGCTCGTATTTGGTGGGCCTCGTGGGCCTGTGCAGCCTTCTGTGAAGCTCAACGTCTAAATGCACCAAACTACATCACATATAGTGTTTTTTACCGTTTCCCATTCCGCACGTCTTTGACGAGCGCATATAGGGTAAGGTTAAGCCCAGGGTCGCCATCGCCCTGAGGAAGCATAGGCATGGACTGAGCGGAAAGTCCTCGGCCGGCCAAACACGGCGCGCCCCTATCTCTTGACGAACTTGGCTATGTAGAAGCCTTCCGTGTCGTGTATATGGGGGTAGAAACGGGAGCCCATGTGGGACCTAAGCCCCACGTCCACCTCGACGTGTTCCAGTCCCAACTCCTCGGAGGCCCACCTAGCGTTTTCCTCGTTCTCCTCGAATGTGACCGTGCAGGTCGTGTACACTATCTCGGTCCCACTACGGGCTCTTTCAGCGGCGGCCCTAAGGAGCTCCCTCTGGAGTTTTGTAAGTCTCCTAATATGGAACGGCCTGACCCATAGCCTTATTTCGGGGCTGTGGGCGATCCGCCCCAGCGAAGTGCAGTCGGGGTCCACTAGGAGTTTCGCGTTGAGTTTCCGCGTAGGCAGTGCCCTCGAGTCCGCCGCGGCCAGGTCTACGTCCGCCCCATATAGCGAGACCAGGCCCTCCTCCTCTTTTAGCCGCCTGTAAGACATGTCAAGCCCTACTACATGTGCCCCTAGATCTGCCGCGTAGATGGCCTTTCCTCCTGGGGCTGAGGCCACGTCCAAGACAAGCGAGCGCTCCACATCGCCAAGCACGTATACGGCCGCCTGGCTGGCCTTGTCCATAACGTAGAACTTCCCCTCCTTGAATGCCGGCGTCCTCACCGGGTTGCCCCTGATCACCCTAAGCGCATGTGGCAGCTCGCCATCTATGCACGTCTCGACTCCGTACGCCTCGAGCTCCCGCGCAAGTTTTTCCGGGTCCACGCGTGCCCTCAGCCACATGGGGGGCCTTCTGTTCAGGGACTCCAGAAACTTGACGGGCTCTGGGAGCCTCCTCAACGCGTAGTCAACTATCCATTTGGGAACGCTGTATTTGACGGAAAGCCTGTCAACAGTGTTGCTAGGCAGAACTGCCTCGATGTCCATAGAGCGTGCCTCATGTATGGGTCCAGCGACGTTGAGGCGCGAGGCCGCCTCCTCGACGCGGCTCATTGGCACATCCCTGAAAACGGCTTCGAACATCACGACGCGCCTACCCCATGTGGGCCCCACAACGCCGAGCGCCCTCGCTGCCCTGTCCAGGAGCATATAATTCCTAAGCGTTCCAAATACTAGGGACGTCACTGCACGCCTAATCGCGGTCAGTTTCGGGCGCCTCGAGAAGTAGGCCTCTATGACATGCCTGGCCTCGAGCATGCTCCGATCCACAGCGCTGAGGATCCTCACAGCATGCTCCTCCACAGACATCGAGCGGTATGAATACGGGTGCTCTGATAAGTTTAACCTGAGGCGCAGTAGACTAATAACCCGGTAATTTTATGGCGCCTGGTGAATGGAATAGGGTACGCTGAACTGATGAGGATGATGGGAAGAAAGGATTGTTTACCGCCCCTTTAGAAGCACTATCTGTCCTTCCTCGGCCTCGGCCTCGCTGGGTTTAACGGCCTTGCCCTCACGTAGGCTGTCCGCGTTTTGGTCTATGAGCCTACGTATGGCATCCCTTATGGCCTCGCTCCTGTTGGGGTATTTACCCATCTCAACAAGCCTTTCAAGTTCGTCGAGCATTTTCTTAGGAATATGAACAGATATTAGCTCCATTTTGTCCTTCGATTTAGTTCGTGGCATAAACCTAAAACGTTCGGTGTTCTTTTAAAGACTGGGCATTTACTAAGTTACTAGTAATACCTCGCCATGCGAGCCGGGCCCATATTCTAAGAACGTATTTCGACTTGTAATACATAGCACCGAAAGTAGATATATGTTCTGGAAACTTGCCTAAAAGAAAAAGCAATGGTGGCCCACGCGACTACGGCAATTACACTAATGGAAGGGCGGCGTGTGTTATGATTCTTAGTGCTTGGACATTATGCCCGGTCCCCTTTACATATGGACTTATAGAATATCTTTTCTGTGATCCAGTTCATAGTGTTGGAAATGTAGTCGACCTTCTTACGTAGCTCATAGTCACGCGGCTCCAATTTCAACATTTCAAGGTAAAGGGCCTCCAACATCTCGCGGTACTGTTTGGCCTTGTCCACGTCATCGCCGCGCAGCATTTCCTCTGTGGCCTTCCTGGACAGTTCCCCGGCCACGTCCGCGACCCCGAACAGGTAAATCATAACGTCAACTCCAAGCTCCTCCCTAGTGGGAAGCCTGCCCTCCGAAAGTAGGTACCAGAGCGACATGGCCTCGACATACTCCTGGAGACCTGTGAAGGCATTTCCGTGGAACATAGGATAGCGTGAAAGGAGCTCCCTAAGTTTGCCTACTTCCTGTGCCATGTCAGAGATGTGCCTTTTAGCGTTTTCCATGTCTCCCCTAATGAGGGAGTAGATCACAGATTTGCTAAGCCTTGTTATCCTAATGGACCTCTGAACGGCCTCCTCCTTCTTCGCCTCGTACTCCCGTAGCTCGGCGTACAGCCTATCCACGTCGAGCATCATCCCAATAATTTCCACGTTAATATTACTTTGGCGCGTAACTCAAGGATATTAAGAACCCCGCACAGACATGAGTGCAGCTGGGACCCGGAAGACCGGCGTACGGCACGTACATATTCGCGTTGGTGTTGCTGGCTGTATTGGCGCCGTCCCAGGCCGCGACCATAGAGTCCGTGTGCTACTGGGACGTCGAGCTCCTATATGTGCATGTGGTGAACGGCTCCGCGGAGGTAGTCGAGGACGCCATTGAAGGTATGAACAGTGCGCTAGGCATAGTGGCGCGCTCGTTCGGGGGAAGGCCCCTGGCCCTCGAGCTAACCGACTCGGAGGACCTAGCCCACATCACGGTGGTGAGCGATCCGTCTCTGGACGCTAGGGGGCGTACGCGCGTGACATACAACGTGTCCTCGCGGCAATGCCTCTCCGCAGAGGTCAACATCAGGGACTGGGACACGTATGTAGTGTCCCACGAGCTTGGCCACGCATTGGGCCTGGGCCACACCAGGCCCCTATACGTAAGGATCGGGGGTATTGCCCCCATGATGTCGTACTCGTATCCAAAGAAGTGGTTCGCCTTCGAGTTGTTCCCCGTGGTCAAGCGAATTGTGGGGAGCTTCAGCGACAAGGAGCTCGAGGTGCCCGTCGACTCGCTTATGTGTAGCGCCATATTTATAGTGCGTGGAGGTGCGGCCTCCCAATTCGGCCTTGAGAACAGAACTGGCAGGTGCCCGCTGGTCGTCGAGGTTCCCGCCAAGCTGTCCAAGGGGAGGGTCATGTACGTATTGTCAGTAAGGGAGATTGTTGGGGCCGGCCGCTACGTGAAGGAGGGCGACACGCTCACGCTAGTTTCTGAGGGCGACGCGCTCTTCAAGATAGACATAGAGAGGCTCGTCTACGTTACTGTGCTGGCCTCGAATGGGACCCTCTTGGACGAGGGCTGGAACATATCGCTCAGGGACGTGTACCGCATCGGTAACGGCACTCGCCTTAGGGTAACCGGCGTGTCCCTCAACAACGGTACCCATATAATCGTCGAGACGACGCCCGAATACTTTGTAAGTATTCTGGGTGAGGGTAGCTGGGTGCCGGCTGGATGGAGGCCTGGACCCATACTGTCGGACGGATACCTTTACCTTCCACTAAACTCTACCGTAAAGAGGCCGGGGACTGTGGCATACGACGTCTACGTCCTCATAGTCGCTAACTTCGGGGCCCTCTACGTGCCGCGGGGGTCCGTGGTAGAGCTACCAGTAATAGATCTGGGAAACGGGACGCGCTTGTATCCAAGCAAGCCAAGGCTCTCGGCATCCGCGCCCATGGAGGTGGACTACAGTGTCGAGTACAGGGTTTGCCTGGACGCGCAGTGCGTATGGGTCCCAAAGGGCAGCATTCTGCATGTACCGGGGCCTCAGGGCTGGAAAACTGTGGAGGCGCTTGCCCCGATGAATATTAGCGGACATGCGTGGGACGAGGGCACGGCCATAGTACGGGTTTTCGGCCTGGTTGGGGACCGTTACCTGGTGGAGCTCATCACCGGCGTTGGCCCCCTCATAGGCGCCCCTCCAATACTTACCTCTGGCGGTAGTAGGCCATAGCGCCGTCACATATATGGGCGTCCTTCACGTCGGCTTCCACCCCCTCCTCGCTGTAGGCCCTCCTAATCGCATGCTTGACGGAGTCCACGTCCTTTTCCTCGACGAGCGCGACCATTGTGGGGCCTGCACCAGACACTGCCACCCCTAGGGCGCCTGACGCCAGCGCGTACTCCCGTACCCTCAAGTACCCCGGTATCAGCCGCATACGCGCCTTTTCCACGACCTCGTCAGTCATGCCCCTAGCCACTAGGCCTAGGTCCCCCGTCGATAGGCCCAGCACAAGCGAGGAGACCCTGGCAAGCTGTTCCACGTATGTTCTGAAGGGGACCTCCCTCGGCAGCACCTCCCTCATCAGCCTCGTCTTCTGGGGTGGGGTCTCCACGTGGGGCACAGCAACGAGCAGTGTGAGTTTCGGCGAGAACCGTCTGTAGACCACCGGTTCGGTGTCCAGCAGCACTACGGCCCCTCCCAATAGGGCCGCAGAGACGTTGTCATAGTGAGGAGATCCAGCCGCAGCGGCCTCGCCCATGCCCGCGGCTGTCACAAGGAGGGCGGGGTCAACCTCTATGCCTGCCTCCACAGCGAACCCAACCAGGGCCGCAGCGGCCGCCGCGCCGCTGCTTCCAAGCCCCTTACCTATAGGGATCCGGTTGTCCACGTAGACGTCCACATCTTTACAAATGCCCAATCGATCCATGAGGAATCTGAGACTCCTCGTCACGGTGTTGTCAGGCCCCGGATCGTGCTGGGCGAAGCGCACGTTCACCGAGCACCCCGACCTTACGGTCACGTCAACATCTGCGAAATAGGCGTCATGCGCCACTGCCACTATGTCGAACCCAGAGCCCAAGTTGGCCGATGTGGAGGGCGCGGAGACCCTCATTCCAGCTCTGCGACGGCCCTAACGGGCGCCCCACTCCCACCGCCTATTTTTATGGGCAGGGCAACAAGACGAAAGGTTCTCCCCACTACTCTAGATAGATTGGTTAGGCTTTCATATATCAGTATGCCGCGGGGCAACAATATTCTATGCACGTTGAAGGGGTCATGGTCAGGGCTCGGGGCATCTGTGCCTATGGACCATATGCCCGTCCCTGCCAAGTGCTCGGCCAGTTCCTCGCCTATATACGGGTACCGCATCCACATGTCAGTACCGGCATATGCATCGTACCCTGTCCTGAACAGCACGGCCCATCCCGGCCCCACCTCGACGCCCTTAGGCAACCTCTCCTCGAAGTCCCTTATCCCGATCTCGGACATGGGCGGGCGGTCTGAGAAGTCTATTGCGACGGCCCTAACGAAGAACCTCTCTGGGGGTATTGCGTCTATGGTGGGCGCCCCTTCCACGAAGTGCGCCGGTGAATCCACATGTGTGGCTACGTGTTCCGGCATCAGAAGTAGGTTGGAATAGTAGCCGTGCCTCTCTATAGTGGACCAACTGCGTATGGTGGGCCGTGGGTACCCGGGAAAGACCGGCGCCCCGTCCCTGATCTCCATAGTAAGGTCGACGTACATTATGTGGGGTAGCTGAACCACTTTTAAGCTTCGTGCCGCAAACATTAAGTACCAAGCATCCCCCTGGGTTTTCATGGCCCTGGACACGATTATGAGGCACAGATCCATACGTAAGTACAGGCCCCATGTCCCCCTTCCCCGTCAGCACCTTGAGGCCATACTTGAAGCGGGAAGGAGGGCGCCCACGGACGCCACGCTGCACCTATGGTCTGCGATACGCGTGGTCGACCTGGAAAAACGTAGGGCGCTTGCAGAGGCCATAGGACAGGAACACGTGTTCACTGCAAGCGAGTTCCTGGTATTCATAGCGGACCTTCACAGGTTGAAAAGGCTCCTCGAGTACAGGGGCGAGGCGTTCCTAGAGAACCACTTCGCGTTGCTATTGTTCGCGGCGGTGGACGCAGCGTTGGCGGCGGAGAACATGGCCGTGGCGGCCGAATCGCTCGGATATGGCATCTGCTTCATAGGCGCAGTGCAGAACGATCCGCAGACGTTCATAAGGCTGCTGGGACTGCCCCAACTTACGTACCCGCTTTTCGGTCTCACGATAGGCATCCCCGAAGAGGACCCGCCCCTACGCCCAAGGCTCCCCATTGGGCTCCTGGTCATGGAGGACAGGTACAGGGATTTAACGGCCAGCGACCTGGAGGATGCCTACAGGTCCATGGCGAGCATAACGAGGAGCGGCGACTGGATGGCCGTACTGAGAAGGTACGTTTCTCGGGACGGGTACTTCAACGCGAGGGCCGAAACCATGAGGACGTTGATGCGGTCCATGGGGCTGAACGTTTAGGTGGCGCTCAGCCTAATACGGCACCGACTACAGAACCTTGGCGACTTGGCGTCCACATCGATTATAGAGTTGCTGAACGACATGACGCAGGCCGGGTCGGCGCAGTGTCCAAGCCCATAGAGGTGTCCCCCCTCATGCGCCACCTCCTTGGAGAGCCTTTCGGCCAGCTTAGGTCCCCCAAGCCTCCCCGTGAACACGACCGCCGTGCCGACGTCCGGTAAGGCGAGGCCGAACACGAAGTTGTAGCCCGGTATATACCCGTCCCCCTCGATCACATAGACGCGGGGGATTTCCCCCCTCCGCCTCCCGCCCAGGTACTGTGCGACAGTTTTGCGCAGCGACCGTTCTTGTTCGGCGCCGCGTCTCCCGCCCAAGTACTGCGCCACCATGTCCGCGCGCCACTGGCCCCTGTACCGATCAAAAAGGCCGCTCGGGAGGTCCACCTCATCGTACACCAACGTAACGTCGAACACGTCTATCTCTACGTTCAGGCCTCTGAGAGATATGGGGAGAATCACGAGGAGGCGCACGGCTCAGGGGGATATGCTCACGAGGGGCGTCCCACCGCCGGCCATCACTATAAGGCGTCCTCCCCTCCCCGCCACCTCGCTGAGACCAGCCAAATATATGTAGAGTTCGGCTATGCGCGCCATGTCTGTCGCAGTGGAGTTCGGAATGGAGGAGAATATGAGTATCAACGCGCTCCTGGTGGCATTGGCTATTATGAGGTCTCTGAGCGCCCTCGCCCTGGCCTCTATCACCCGTGCAGTGGCGGACGCGTTGGCCGCTATTATGGCCTTGGACGCGTTGGCCTTGGCGAGCTCTTCTATGCGTTGTCTCTCGAACTGGGCCGCGATGGCCCTCTGCTGGGCCGCGATCTTCTCATTTATCGCGTCGAGTATTTTTTGGGGAAGTCTCACATTGCGGACGTTAACCCCCAGAAGCTTCACGGACTTTCCGATGACCTCATCGCCCTGGACCACCTCGTAGTATCTGTTCTCTATCTCGGAGGTTATCTGCGGCCTCTTTTCTATTAGCTCGTCCAGCGTGTACTTGGATATTATATCCCTAACCAGCTGCCTCATCTGGACCACGAGGAAGTCCTCCTCGTAGTTGAGCCTCGGATACCTCCTCACAAGCACGTCGAACCTATCCGGTATCAACTGGTACCTTATGGTCACATCGACTTGCACAGTCACGGCGTCCTTAGTCAGCACCTCTATACCGGGATAGTCTGGGGGCTGTTGCCTATTGGGCTCGCTGGAGAGGTCGATGGCCTCAACGCCATATGTGTCCACGATCAGGGTCGCCCACGGCGGCTTGAACCCGACTGTGGGCCCTACGTACGGCCCGCTGATCTGGCCAGTTATGGGGTCCGAGACGACGGCTACCTCGCCCACGTTTAGGCTGAAGAACGAGGCCGGCAACACTATGAGCAGTACTACTATTACCAGGACCAGCGGGACCACGACCTTCTTTAATGTGCGGGGCATTTCCACCCTCGCCTCGTCGTCCCCGCCTATAGGTATACGCACGCCCATATTGGGTAAGTGTACATTGCGTTAAAAAGCTATGGTTCTGACATTTTCCAATGGACAGGCTCCTCGAGGTGGGCGGGGTAAAGGTTATGCGCTTGGTGTTGGGGCCGTTGGGGACGAACACGTATGTGCATGTATGTGGGGAGGAGGCCATCGTCGTTGACCCAGCGTGGCCGGACCCTCGGCTTGTCGAAAGTGTGCGGGACAGAACGGTCAGGGTGATCAACACGCACGGCCACTTGGACCACGTGGCGGGGAATGTACGTCTCAGGGAGTCGGCTGGGGCTGCAATATATATACACCGTGACGACGCGTACATGCTGGAGGAAATAGACCTGCCGCTCATTAGGGCCATGGTGGACAACGGGCTCATCCCATTTACGCCGCATAGGCCAGACCACATGCTTGAGGGAGGGGAAAGGCTCGAGGTATGTGGCGGCGCATGCGAGGTCATGCATGTGCCGGGCCATACCCGGGGCAGCATAGTTGTGTACTGTGCGGATCTGGGCATGGCATATGTGGGCGACCTCATTTTCAGGGGCTCGATAGGACGCGTGGACTTTCCCCATTCGGACCCCCGGGCCATGGCGGCCAGCCTGCGAAGGGTCATCAACGCCATCGATGGGGAGACCACGCTGTTGCCGGGCCACGGACCCCCCACTGTGCTTAAAGATGAGCGCGACCTTTTGGAACGTATAGCAGCGATTTTGGAGGGGGAACTCTGATGGTTATCGCAGCGGCAGCTCTGCTTGCGGCCATAGTAGCGCTTTCCGATGTTGGGGGTATTTATGGCGCTGCATCGCGGACTGGCGTGTTCCAGTCGTTGTTCCTCTTCTTCCTTTTACTCTCGTTGCAGGCAGCGTTGGCCTCGCCGATTTTGAGACTGGTTGGGGGCAGGACCGTCAACATTCCCAAGGCCCACATACTGGTAGCGCTGTTGCTCGTACCGACATATGTGACGGGCATATACAGCTACGTAGCCGCGCCGCTCGAGAGATACGCGTATCTGTTCCTACTCGTAAATTTTGGGCCCGACATGTACACCTACGTCTCTGTACTCGTGTCGATGGTGGCCATGGCCGTTCTTGCAGTGGACCTGGTAATGAGGACGGTCCAGTACGAGGCCGGACATGGGTCCCTCCTTGTGGCGGCGGTCCCGTTGCTGACCGTGGCCGTGTCCACGTTGTTTGGCATCGCGTTGAGCGCGCCGCACGCGTATGTGGAGTGGTACATCTACGCATCGCCGCTCGTAGCGCTCGCATCGCCGCTCAATGGGCTGGCGACACACGGGGTTTCCAGACCGCTATACCCGATCAACGGCCTGGTCCTACGTCTGCCGTCAAGGGGCAGCGTCAGAGGACTCGTGGGCTCGTCCGTGCTACTAGGCTCGGCGGCCATCACCGCATACCACGCGTTTCTGTTATTTGGGCAGCGCTGGGGTCTCGACCTCCTATGGGCGCCGAAATACGCGGTGTTCATCCCTCTATTGTTGGGCTATGTAGTTGCGTCGCGCCGCATCCGCGCAGTGCCGCGGTCGCTGATGGTGTGTCCAAGCTGTGGGAGGGCCACCCTCTCGTATCTTCCGCGGTGCCAACACTGTGGGGCGGACCCGGCTTGACCCCTACTTAACTGTTACCTTAATCAGACCGTGCACGTGAAGAAGGCGACATGAAGAGGTTCTACTCGTATAGGGAGCTGGAGGGGGCAATAGTGGTTAACCTTGCCGGGGAGTACCTGGGAGTGTTCGGCGGGATGAGGATCACCCATATGGCTCACTCGCCTGAGGAGGCAGTCGAGGTCAGGGTGGTGAGGCACAGGGCCGTGAGGAACGAGTACACGGACATTGAAGGTCTAAGGGCCGAAATAGAGGCACGTTTCAACGGCACGTTCAGGAAGCGGGCCGCCGAACATGCCGTTAGGGAGGTCTTGGGCCTACCCAAGGACTCGCCCATCAGCCACGGTCACTACATCGAGGCCGCTAAAAGGCTGGGCATAGCCACGCCCCTGAAAGGCGACGCGTCGTACGTGGAGGAGGCGTGGCGCTCGTACCCGGTTTCTAGGGTGGCTTGTATATGCGGCCCCATCCAGGGACCCCATGCCCCCATCACCGTGATGGTCATTAGGGAGAAGGAGCCGCAGGCCCGTCCCCTCCCCCCTGCGGATCCCTCGACGTTGAGGGGGGGCAAGTTGTTCCCGGACATGCAGAAGCTAGTAGTCGATGTAGCGAACTGCGACGTGCTCGGGCTGGCCGTAGAGATTGTGATTGGGGGCGGCGAGGTTGGGCTCAGGGTATCGAGGCCGCCCGTGCTGCGCAGATATATAAATATAGGCCGCCTACGGAAGGACCTGGCCTCCACGGAGTTCGCCGGCGTGGTGGAGTCGCTTTGGAGGGCTCTCGGCGACGAGGCCGACGTTGGGGACATGGATAAGGTGGAGGCCATCGTTAGGTCTAAGGTTAGGGGGCGCAGCGCCAACGACGTTTTGAGGCTGATACACGAGGCGTATATAGATACAAAGACTGAGACCGAGGAAGCGATCCGCGATGTGCCGTGGTCCAGGGTCCTATCAATAGGGGACGTCGTAGTGCTGCTATGAGTGTGGAGCTGATAGGTAGGTACGTGGATTACATTAAACGCGCGGTTTCATCCGCGCTGGTGGGGGTAGAGGAGTACATACATAAGTTGCTTGTGGCACTACTCGCCGAGGGCCACGTGCTCATGGAGGGCCTCCCAGGCGTGGCCAAGACCAGCATGGTCCGGGCGCTCGTAAGGTCGCTGGGCATAGAGGCACAGGGCAAGGTGGAGCTAGGGGGGGCCGTCTACAGGGCGTGGTCAAGGATACAGTGCACGCCCGACCTGATGCCCAGCGACATTGTTGGCTCCCTGGTGTTCGATGTCAGGACAGGGACGTTTTACCCGAGTTTCGGCCCCATCTTTGCGAGCGTGGTGCTTGTGGACGAGATCAACAGGGCGCTGCCGCGCACGCAGAGCGCCCTGCTGCAGGCCATGCAGGAGGGCGAGGTTACGCTTGGGGACAGGACCTACAGGCTTGTGGACAGGCAGAGGGGGAAGTTCTTTTTCGTGTTGGCCACGCAGAACCCGGTGGAACAGGAGGGCACGTATCCGCTGCCCGAAGCGCAGCTCGACAGGTTCCTCATGAGGGTCATAGTAGAGGAGCCCAGGGAGAGGGCGCTCATAATGGACATACTTAAGGTGCACAGCGCCGGCGGCGTGGACCCCGTCGAGACCGTTCCGCAGGTGCTTCGAGGCGGGGCCGATGTAACGTTCATGCAGGCTACGGCGGCTCGGGAGGTCGCCGTGTCCGACGACGCCCTCGACTACGCCTCGACGCTTATATACTACAGTAGCCCACGCAACGCGCCGGACCTCAGAGGGGTTCTCCAGGTGGGGCTAAGCCCAAGGGCCGGCGTACACGTGCTCAGGGCGGCCAAGGCCTACGCTGCGTCCCTCGGAAAAAACGAGGTTACGCGTAGCGACATAGACGCCGTGTTCTTCGACGTGGCCAATCACAGGATGGCCATCCTACCGGAGAAGATGGCCGAAAGGTTCATGGAGGCATCTGAGAATGGGACTCCCCATCACGAGGCCAGATACGCGCTGATAAGGGAGGTCATAAACATAATCAAGCGCTATGCGTGATAGGTGCGCTAAGGCGCGTGTTGCAGTGGAGACCGTCAGAATAGCGCTCGACAGGATTGGGGTGACCGCGTACAGGAGGAGGGGGTTCGGAACGGAGCCCGAGGACCTCAAGGAATACGAACCCGGCGATGAGCACAGGTCCATCGATTGGAGGGCCACGGCTAGGAGGCCTCCGGGCCCGCTGGGCCCCGAGCTAATGGTGAGGGAGAGGCGCAAGGAGGTGGCGTTAGAGGTAGCCGTTGTGCTTGACGCCTCGGCGTCCATGGGATACGGGGAAAAATGGCCGCGCGCACTCTCGCTCACGGGCGTAATAATAGAGGCCGTCAAGGCAGCCGATAGGGCCACCGTATCGGTATACAGCGGCGGTGGGCTGGCCTACATGCGTCACGTGTCGAGGCACATGGGCCACGCATCGCCACTAGTGGGCGATATATGTGCCAAGGTGCGCCCGCGCGGCGCCGTGAGCCTACCCAAGGTGGCCGAGATGGAGCTGGGGAGACAACGCCGCAGACGCCTATACGTAGTGATCACAGACTTCGCGCATGAGGTGGAGGAGGTGCGGAGGGCGTTGACGCTGCTCATGTCGAGGGGCTACCCACTGGCGATCATGGTGCTGGACAAAGGCGAACTGTCTGTGCCGTGGACAGCGCCAACATCGCTAGTGGACCCTGAGTCGGGCCGCTCATTGACTGTCGCGGGCCGCGAGTGGCCGGATATAGGAAAGGCGTTGAGGCTACACGTGGAGGCCATTGTGGAGACGCTGAGGACGCTTGGCTTGCCGCACGCAGTGGCGGGCCCAGGCGAGGCGGCCTACATGTCGGTCCTTAGGATACTGTCCATGTTGTCCTCCTCGAGGATATATGCGTATCGGTAAAGTGGTGCCGTACGTAGCGGCGTTGGCCATCGCGTTACTCCTATCGTTGGCCTTAGGCGGTCCGAGACCCGCCGCGGGGCCCTACACAGATCTCCAGGACGCGTTGGCGGAAATAGCCGTGTTGGGCGGCAGGACTGTGACGTTGGTCGGGGCCATGATAGACGACGCGTCGGCGTTGAGGCTGCCCAGCCCACAGTCGGTGAGGGAACTTGGGAGGCTTGAGGAGGAGTTGACAAACGTTGAGAGGAGGCTTGCGATGACCCCAGACAACGCGCTGCTTGGCTCGCGGGAACCCCTAATGACGGTTGTTGGGGCCTATCTGGACCTCGTGTCGGTGGGGCGCAAGGTGTATGGGGCAGCCAGGTCGATAGAGGACGCGGCGAGATACGAGGAGAAGGGGCTCTACATGGACGCCATAGCATCGCTGGACAAGGCCGAGGAAGAATTGGCGTCTGCGGCCAGGACAATCGGTGAACTGGGGAGCAACGAGTATCTGTCTAGGGAGCACGCGCGAGCCCTTTCCGACATGAAAGGGGACGTTGAGCGGCTTGTGGGCATGGTTAGGGGCTATAAGGCGTACCTACTGTTGAGGGCCAGGTATGGCGACCTAATGGAAATGCACTTGGCGGCATCGCGCGCCTTCAAGGCCCTGGGCATTGCAGCAGTGAGGGGCGACAAGACGGCGGTTGAGGACGCAGCCAGAAAACTCGAAGGGTTGTTGAGGGGGTTGGTGTCCGACGGTAGGTACGGCGACTACATGGCCCTGTTGAGGTCCGCCTTGATCCATGGGTACGTCAACGAGGCGCTCGCCGAGGCGTCCGAGATAGGCGACCCACAGGCGCTCCTTGGGTCCATCAACAAGTTGTTGAGGCTCCTCGAGGAGGGCGCGCCCCTAGGAACAGCGCTGGAGAACGCGTTCGGTACAGGCGCAGGGGGGGCCGGGCCTAGGCCTCAGGGCTAAGTCCCCGCCTCGTCTTCACGGCGTATCCCCGAGCCACGCTCGTTACCTCTGCAGGCGAGAGGACCAGGGTCCCAAGCGCCGCTGGGGAGCGGTCCCTCCCCGCTACGACCACCTCGGCGCCTGCCCTTAGGCCTGGGGGCACGTACACCACGTGCCTGGCGGGCACGTTTCTACCCCTCATCGCGAAGGCCTTGGCCTCGTCTGTAACGACAACCCAATTGTCCGTAAAGTCGAGGAGCAGACCGGCGGCCGGGGGCTGGGGTATGGGGTACCCGTCGCTCGCCCTGACCGAGAAGAACATTTCCCCATCCACATATATGTGCCTGATGCGCCCCGTCCCCGCGAAGGACACCGAGACAGTCCTGCCCGCGAGTCCCCTGAGTATACCAACCCCATACACATACGCGAGCAGTCGCATCGCCAGGTCCGCTGCCTGACCCATGGGAAAGGCCACGCCACAGTTAAAATATGCGCCGGTGCGCGGCGCCCGTATTGTGGTCGATTGGGTTAAAGGCGTGATGAGCCCCATGCCACGTGGGGATTAGCATCGTGGACGCCCTGAGCATAGTGGGCAAGGTAAAATACGATGATCCGGCCCTGGCGTCCCTCTCGACGCCACTGGCCATATCGGTCGCGGCGGGCTTAGCGGCCATAGGTGCGGCCAGGATGCGCGGGTCGCTGAGATATTATGGAACTAGTAGAAAGGCAGCCATGATAGCGCTCGCGCTCCTATTGTCCCTTGTCAAGGCGGCCATGGTATGGTCCGCGGTCAACCTAATTGCGGGTCCATACGTGGAGGTGGAGCGCCAGGCCAACCTTACTGCAGGGGGAAACGTGTACGAGGCCAACGTGTCTGTCGTTGTGATACTTGTCGACGTGTCGAAAAGTATGGCTAGGCCTATGGGCAACGCTACCAGGATGGGCATCGCGGTAGACGTAGCGTGTGGGCTGGCCGAGCAGCTGTTTCGGGAAGGGGCTAGGGTGCACATGGCGCTTTTCGCGGACTACGTTGTGCGCTCGTTGGACTACGCGGGCAGCTGTGACGACGTGAAGCCCGAAACTACCTACAATTATACTACTTTGAGGGAGGCCGTTGCCTACGCCGCATCGTTCCTGGAGAAGTTGGAGGCGCCTGGAACCATAGTCGTGGTGAGCGACGGGGAGGACAATTTTCCCGCACGGGACAGGGAAGGCTACCTGCGGGACACGGCGCTCCTGGCACTTTCGGCGAATGCCACAGTCATAGGTATATGGGTAGGCGAGGACCCCACATCGCTAGTGACGTTGCGCTCCATTGCGACGCCCACAGGCGGACTCGTCGTGAGGCCTGGCGAGGACTGGAAGCCGGCGGTGAGACAAGCGTTGTTGATCGTCGAGGGGCGGGCAGCTGTCCAGCAGAGGCCCGCTACGGAGACCGTGAAGGACTATGAGACTCCTAGGAAGGCCTTCCTTAGCATACTATGGATCCTTATGCTCCTCGTATTGCTCGTAGGGCCATGGTGATCGGCCTGAGCAACATGGAGGGGTTCCTACTCGTCCTCGGCTCGTCGTTGTTGGCCTTGGCAGCATCATCGCTTGTATGGAGGCGCGGAATAGCGAGGGCCTTCTCAGCTGTGAACCCTTTGGCGAGGTACGTCAAGGTGCCCAGAAAACGCGACGCCCTTAGGATTGTAATCCTAGGCCTTAAGCTGTCCGCCGCGGTCCTGTTGGCCCTTTATGCGGCTCAACCGTTGGTAATCGAGGAGAGGGAGGTGGAAAGGCTGATCAACGTCAGCGGCGTGGTGGATGTGGGGAGGCTTGTCGGGACCCCGCTGGTAATGGCGTTGGACGTGTCGGGCAGCATGCTCTTCGAGTCGAAACTGGACATCGCCAGGGACGCTGTTAGGAACCTCACAACGAGCATCCCGAAAGGGTACAAGGTGGGCTACGTGGCGTTTTCCGACGTGGTGAGGATGGTGGTGCCACCGACGGCCAACAGGTCCAGGGTGTTGGAGGCTCTGAACAGCACATCTGGCGGAGGCGGCACATTGTACGGCCCCATGTTTAGGGCTGTGGAAAGCCTCCTTAAGCCGTACATGGACAGCAACGTGACGGGGCACGTGATCCTCCTGAGCGATGGGGCTCCAAGCGACAGGGATTTCTGGCCGCTGGTGCGCCTCTTGGCTAGAAGGGGCGTCGCGGTGCACGCGGTGTACGTGGGCAGGGACGAGAGCGGGCTGAGGACGCTTCGCAGCATTACCAACGTGACGGGGGGCATGCTTGTGGTTTCGGAGCCCTCGCAGCTTCTCGACGCCTTGTCGTCCGTTAGGAGGCAGCTGGAGGATTGGCGCGTAGACACGCAGATCGTGGCTAGGGTGACCGCTCGAGTGGAGGTGTCGAGGCCGCTTGACATGCCCTTCCTGCAGCTCGCCGTGCTGCTCTTCGTGGCGGCGTGGGCAATCACGGCGTACAAGTACAGGACGCTGCTATAGGCCCTGCCCGTCGACAACTATGCCCCACATAGCCCTTTCGAGCAGTTTACGGGGGTCGCGCTCTATGGGCAGCGAAACCTTCAACGGCCTCTCGGCGGCCCTCAGCACGTCGGCTAGGGAAGGGGACGGCACAAAGCGCACGTGGCACTTGCCCTCGAACGCCTCGTGGCCTATGCTGTGTATGGGGCTGACCACCAGGGCCCTACATGAACGTCCCCTGACCTCTCCGCCCTGCAGTACTATGACGTACCTCGACCTACCCACGTCTGCCAACGCGTGGACCAGCCCCCTACGCGGGTCGTCCCCCGAGGTATCCACGGGGAGGTGCCGGGGAACGTAGCTCAACGCTCTGGCCACATGCGCCTGGAGCACGGCCGAGAGGAACAACGGGGGGTCATTCCTCGGGAGGACCACGTAGGTGCGTGTCTTCACATACGCGTCGTGTTCGCCCCCATGGACGAAGAGGGCCCACGATCCCCAGCTGCTCCTATCGAGGCCCCCTACGACCACGCCCAGCCCAAACCTGAAACGCGTGGAGCCCTCGCGCCTGTACCAGTAAATCGAGTAGTCGTCTATTAGGTAGGACCTCACCCTTATGAGGGCCTCGCCCCTTTTCAGGTGAAACCACCGCGCCACGCCCAGGGCACGTGCTTGCCGATATAAAGGCTCTGGCCATGGACCGGCCAATTTTTATGTTGGGGTCGCCTCGACAACGATGAGGCTCTTCATCGGCATGACCGGCGCCAGCGGCGCGATATACGGGGTCAGGGTCCTCGAAATGTTGAGGCGGGTGGGCGGGGTGGAGGTGCACCTGTCTGTGAGCGCCACTGCTAGGGGCATAATACGTCACGAGACCGGGCTCGACGTTGAGTACGTGAGGGGACTCGCAGATTATTATTGGGACGAGGGCGACATGTACGCGCCGCCGGCCTCCGGCAGCTTCCCGCTGGATGGCGTGGCCGTAGTGCCGTGCTCGACCAAGACGCTTGCTGCCGTGGCCAACGGCATAAGCGACAACCTGATAACTAGGGCCGCCGAGGTCGCCCTTAAGGAGAGGAGGCGACTGGTGCTGGTGATACGTGAGTCGCCCCTGAGCCTCATACACCTCGAGAACATGGCCAAGGTGTCGCGGGCCGGCGCCGTGGTGATGCCGGCATCGCCCGGGTTCTACCATAGGCCTACCACTGTCGACGAGCTGGTGGACTTCGTGGCGGGCAGGGTCTTGGACCTGCTTGGAGTGAGGCACGGCTTTACAAAGAGGTGGGGAGAGGATAAACTTATATAATTGGGCCAAGGTCCCCACATGCCGCTGCTCAAACGAAAACGCGAGTTTCCCCTAAAGGTCTCTGATATAATGGTAAGGGACCTGGTGACCACTGGTCGGGACGCCACGATACAGGAGGTGGCCAGGCTCATGTTCGATAGGGGGGTGGGAAGCGTGGTGATAGTGGACGAAAAGGGGAAGGTGGCCGGCATAGTGACGGAAAGGGACATGGTGTACGCGATAGCGGGCGACAAGGCCTGTAAGGGCCTGCCCATATGGACGATAATGACGGAGAACCCGGTCACGATAAGTCCGAACACGCTTATCGTGGAGGCCATAGACAAGATGAGGAGCCTCAACGTGAGGCACATGCCCGTGGTGGACGACGAGGGGAGGCCCCTAGGCATGGTATCGTTCAGGGACATCGCTGACGCGGCGGCCCTCCTACTGAGCATCCTAAGGTGACTTTTTTCGGGGCCCCCTACCTGGCCCCCTCAGCGCTATGACAGCCACATATATGGAGGTGGCCACGACGCCTATAAGGCCGCTTGGGGCTACCCCCACGGCCATGGACAGGGCCATGCCGCCCGCCATGGAGGCCAATGCCACGCCCATGGAATAGACAGGCACCTGCGCCAGCGTCCTGCCCAGGGCCAGCGCTGTTGCGCCCGGCACTATTAGGAGCACGTGGACCATGAATATGCCCACCACCCTTATCAGCACCGCCGCCGTTAGGCCTATGAAGGTGAGTAGGGCCACGTCGTAGAGGGCCAGCCTCAAGCCCATGAGCCTGGCGTAGTCGGGGTCAAGCCCCGCCAGCACGAAGTCCCTGAACAACGCCAACAGCGGCACCACAGAGGCTGCGCCTACGACAGCCATGTACTCTACGTCGCGCCAAGTCGTTAGGAGCGGGTCGCCCAGCATGTAGGCCCATAGACGTGCCCCCTGGCCGAAGGCCGTCAGTGCCACGTAGAGTAGGATCAGGGAGAGGGAAGTGAGGAGCGAGCCGAGCACCCCGATGGCCACGTCATCCCTAACGCCCATGCGTCTCAGGAACGCTACGAGGTACAGCGGCACGACTGAGAGGACGAAGAGCCAGAGGTCGGCGTATCCCATGAGCGAGGAGAGTACGGCGGCCCCACTTGCGGCGAACACCACTGCGTGGGTCATCTCAGCTATTAGGAATGAGAGGCCCCTCGAGACGACCACCGGGCTCGCCAGGCCCATCATGCTCCCGGCCAGCAGCGATACGGCCATCCAAGGCTCTACCATCTCTGTACCTGGCCCCTCCCGCCGCCTAGCCTCACGACCATGTCGATGAGACCGCTAGGAAGGCCATTGCCATGGGTTGACACCACTATGGACGTGTCCCCGCGCAGCGCCTCGACCACACGGACCACGGACCTCTTCCCCTCCTCGTCCAGGTTGGCCAGGGGCTCATCCATGAGGAGGACCCTAGGGCCGGCGAGCAGGGCCCTTGCAATGGCGGCCCGCCTCAACTGGCCGCCGGACAGGGAGGAAAGGGCGGCGTCGGCCAGATCGCCGATACCCACCATGTCCAGCACCTCCATGGCCCTGGCGATTAGGCGCCTGGTCGGGGCCCTGGGAGGCCTCGCCCTCATGAGTGCGAACCCAACCACGTATTCGAGCACCGTCAACGGGAAGGATGGGACGGCCACGTGCTGTGGGACGTAGCCAGCAAACCTACCGGCGTCCCGCGGGCTCCCAGTGACGTCACGGCCGAACATGGCGACCCTGCCCTCGACGGGCCTCACAAGGCCCAGGATGGCCCTTATGAGCGTGGTCTTGCCGCTGCCATTTGGGCCGACCACAACGGCGACTTCCCCCTCGCCCACGGTGAAGGTAAGCCCCCTAAGCACGACCCTATCGCCGTACGCCACTGTTAGCCCCTCAACGGACACCGCCATTACGCTCATCACAGGCCGGTCACGGTTTAAAACTGTGACGTGTCGCCGGGCCGGGGAAGGCTTATCAAGGGACCCCCAAACTGGCCCATGGCCGTCTGCGAGATATGCGGGGACCTCCCCGCCACAGTCACGTGTAGGACATGTGGGAGGGCCGTGTGCGGGTTGGACCGAGTGGGAGACCTGTGCGGGGCCTGCGCGGAGGCCATCTGCGCGGTCTGTGGGACACGCCTCTCCATAGCAGTATGCGCCCTCTGCGGGAGGCCTGTGTGTAGGTCCTGCGGCGAGAGGCGGGGCCTCGCCAGGATATGCGCAGCATGTATAGGCGTGCACGCCATGCGGCATGCACGGTGAGGCGCTTGCCCTTCTGGCGCTGGCAGCGCTGGCGGCCCCCATCAACGCCCTGCTGGTGGTGACCACCACGCCCAACCTGGCCCACGACGTCGGGCTACTCGCATGTCCTGGGGACACCGCCAAGAGCATAGTCCCGCCTGGGGTGGACCTACACGAGTACCAGCTGGGCCCCGCAGACCTCCAGCTCCTCAGGGAGGCGGACCTCGTTGTCGTGATGGGGGGCGAGGCGCTGGACGAGAGGCTTGTTGAGCTGCACGGCGAGGGCCTCGTGGGAGGCGCGCTCGTGGTGGCCAACGATATTGAGGGCATTGAGGTGCTGGTAAACCCGGCCACCGGTAGGCCCAACGTGCATGGGACCCTTCTCCACGCCCGAAACTACCTTAAGTTCATGGAGCACTTAGCCGAGACCATGTCGCGGCTGAACCCGCGATGCTCAGACACGTACGCCAGGAGACTCGAGGCTGTCAGGAACGCCCTGGCGGCGTTGCCGGGCGGCGCGTTACAGGGTAGGAGGGCCATGTTGAGCTCGCCTGTGGTCCAATATGCGGCGCATTGGCTCGGGGTGGAGGTGGTGGGCATGGTCAGGGACGAGGTGGGGGCTCCCCTCACCCCACGCGACGTCGAGGAGCTCAGGTCGGGGGCACGCGAGGCGGACCTAATGGTGGCATCCCCCCTCGATTGGAGGGTCGTGGAGGAGGCCAGGCGGCTTGGGATACCCACGGTGCTGGTGCCCTTCCCCACGTCCAACGAGTCGACCCTGGACATACTGCGCGGGACGGCCGAGGCCGCGGTTGGGCTGGGAGGTGACCCCTCTCGGGAGCCCGCGGCATCAGGGATCCCCCTGGCAGTGCTTGTCGTGGGCGTCGTGGTGGCGGCGGCGCTCGTTTATTTTCTCCGCCTCTCAATAAAAACATATAGGAATTAACCCATATTAGTATGGGGCTCTAAACTTCCCCGCAGAAAAGAGAAAGAATTTTTCTCTGTTTTAGGGAAAAAATCCGGAGAAATGCGCAATTCCGTATATTTGTATTGGGACGATGTACCTCAGAAGAGGGAAAACAAGCATAATATGGTTAAAATCGTGGACGCTAGATATAAATATAGAGGCATTCACGGAAAACATGACAGCGAAAAAACAGAAGCTAAAGTTCTACGACATAAAGGCCAGGCAATCGTTTGAAACGGACCAGTATGAGACCATCGAGAAGGACACCCCAAGGGGCACGCTCCTGCTGGCCGTCGCCACAAGCCCCCTAACCGGCATAAAGGTCTACAGGATACTGGGCAGGAAGAAGTAGGAGCGCAGAGTAAAGGTCTCAAACCCCTTTTTTCCTCAACCTCTGTGGGCATTAACTGCATAGTGACGGACATAGACGGCGTGGTCTACCCGTTTAGGTCGGCTTGGCAGAGGCTGCACAGGATACTGGGCGTCGACGCATCGATGAACGCTGACGCCTATAGGCGCGGCCTTATAACCTACGAGGATTGGGCCCTGGTGGACACGCTGCTGTGGAGGGGGACCCACAGGAGGTGGGTGGAGGGTGGGCTGGTTCCCAGACAGGGAGTCGAGGAGCTCTGCGCGTTGCGGAGCCGCGTTTGGCTGGTGGCCATATCGCATGGGGTCGGGTATACTAGGTCGATCTCACGCTGCTTCGACATGTTCATAGTCAACAACCTGGTTTTCAGGGGTGGGGTCGTGGACACGATCCACATGTCCCACGAGGAGAAGGACGAGGCTGCGGAAAAGGCGTTGGGGCTCCTCGGCGTGGGATGGGACGCTGTCGCGGCAGTGGGCGACGGGCCCAACGACATACCCATGATGAGGAAGGCGTCCATAGGAATAGCGTTCAACCCCACTTCGCCCGAGGTCGCGGAGGCCGCAAGGCTCGTCGTGTGGGGGAGAACCCTCAGCCCACTGGCACGCGTTCTGGCCCAGCTCGTGGACCCAGTTAAATAGTAGCATCGAGAAAGGGACATGGAGCGGCTCGTGATACACGTAACGGGGCTCTGCGACGGATGTGAGGGGCTCATAGAGGACACGCTGGTCACGTTGGAGGGGGTATACGGCGTATACATGGAGGGGGACAGGCTAGTCGTGGAGTATGACCCCTCCAGGGCGAACCCCGCCGAGATAGTGAGGACGGTCCTAGACACGGGCGTAGAGATAACGCTGACACACTTCACATACAGGGTGATGTCCAAGGGCGACCCGAGGACCATAATGAGGATAGTCAAGGAGATATCGGAGACCGACAGGGGGATAGTGGCCATGGAGTACGAGCCATACACCCAGAAGATACACGCGCTGGTGGTACCCACAGTGGGACCCGACCACGTTAAGTCGACCCTCCAGTCCCACGGAATTTCCGTGACGTTGGAAAGCGAGGGCAAGTACCCGGCGAGGAAAAGCTACGGTTAGGCAAGCCCCTTCCCAGCAAGGCAACGCCCCGAAAAAGGGCACCGCGGCCCAGTCGCAGCGCCCCGCGTAGGCTCATACAGAGTCCCAAGCCCAAATCCAGGCGGGCTCACCCACATTAACGGGGCGTGACTGATGGGCCCTTGCTCGGTCAGCTTCTCTGGCCCTTCCCTAGCGGTCCCTGCCTATGCCCAACCGGCGCCTAAGGCGCCCGGTCCAATACGGCGGTTGGCCGCGCCACGCCGCCGACACATGGGGCCGACAACAGGGACAGGAAAGGTCACATGGGCCACACACGTACAAGGCCTGAACTGGCGGGCCCGGTGGGATTTGAGGCGCTTGCGTGTTCCTCGCCTCCGCGTTTAATGTTGATGGCCGGCTGGATGCCTCGGATAACTTCCGGGTGGATGCGCGCAGGGGATGTGGCAATCTCCGCCGCCATGGTCATAGGGGTTACCCTCTGCTCGTGTCGATCGCAGTGCACATCCTCGGCCTGCTCCGGTTTAGGTCTGGCTACAGGGATTTGAAGGGATGGACCGTGCCTTTGGCGTGTGTTACACAGGGACCAACCTACTCCTGATCGGCCTCGCAGTTGTGGCGTTGGGTCTCCTTATAATGCTCGCAGCGATGACTGTAGTCTCGGCTGGGCTCGCGGCCATCGGCGCCGTACTTGGGGCATTGGCCGTGCTCCTCGTCGGCGGTATCATGGGCCTTGTAGGGCATGTCCTGGCGTGCATAGTGGGCGCCTTCAAGCTGGACAACAGGTACGGCGATTCGAGATACATGGTCGCTGGGGACTCTTCATCATAGACCTCATATTCTTCCTCATTTCGGCATATTGACATTTGTGGGCTTCATACTGCTATACGCCGCATTGGGAGACGCGCTGAAAGGCCTGGGCCGCCCATAACAGCAAGTAATAGACGCCATGCCTATATCCACCTTACCAAAGCTGCGTCCCCATCTAGCGGCAATGTTCATTGTCGTGCTTGAGGACGCGTTTGTCCACATGTTAAAAGTCAATAGGCGCGTCGTAGCGGGTGGATTATTGAACCTTGAAAGCGCCCGACCTCGCGAAGCTGTCCGTGGGCATGATCCCGATTCACGTCCAAGGCGACAATCACAATCCGGTTACGGTGAAGGGTCTTTACGCTTCGGAGTAAGGCGCGGGGAGCTCTAAGGGATAAATAGAGGGGTTCCCATTTACACATGGAGCTGCCGCAGACCATTGCCCGGATTGTCCTGGAGAGGGCTAAGGCGGAGGGGGTATCGCCCGAGGAGTTCCTCCTGGACCTCCTTACCCGTGACCTGGATCCGCCTGCCAGGGCCAGAGAGTACATTAGGGCTGCTAGGGAGCTTCTCGACGCCGCCTATGGGGAGCTGGCCGAGGGGGACATCAGGCAGGCGTCCGAGAAGGCGTGGGGTGCCGCTGCCCTTGCGGTCAAGGCGTACGCACACTGGAAGGAAGGGGTAAGGCTGACCAGCCACGGGGATCTGTGGCGCTATAAATCCAGGGCCGCCGAGGAACTGGGCGACTGGGTACACGACGCATGGGCACAGGCAAACGCCATGCACATAAACTTCTACGAGGGGTGGGCAGACAGGACAAGCGTGGAAAAGGCCCTGGAAAGAGTAAGGAGACTGGTCGAGGAGGTGGCTAGGCGAATAGGTGAGGCCCAGTAACTCAGAATGATAATGGGATGGGTCCTAAAAGTGTGTGCCAGTGGTGTGTGGGCTTCGTGGGGGGCCGCGAGGGGCTGTGGCGTGGGTAGGGAAAAATAGATGTGCTCTGGGTACGGGTGTGAGACGTGTCAGGGCCCGCATCGCGGACCTAGAGGTGGAGTTCACCGACAGGGAGGCCGCTCTTCGCCAGATGGAGGCGTTGGCGGATAGGGGCGCATATCGCGGCGGAGGACGGCACGGTTTACGGCGTAATAAAGATGGTAGTGGGATAGACTTCAGAATTGACCACGCTTTCCCGTCAAACCAGACAAGAGACTCCCATCCTGGCCGGGAAGAAACAGAAAAAGGGGTTTAGGCGTCTGCAATGGCCTTTATTATTTCCCATTCGGGCACCCTCAGCGTGTCTAACAGGTCCCGCAGTTGTTCCGGCATCTTCATCACGTACCTGGCGAGGGCCCTCACCGATCCGCGGGGTACCGCGCCGTTCGACCTATCCCAGTACCCATGTACCAGCCGGGGAGGACTGGTCCCCACAGATCCTCTGTCACCCACACCACTAGACTGAGACTGGCCAGCACGCTTACCGGTGAGACGCGCTTATTGCGGTTCGACACGCTGCGCCTCGCGTACACGTGGCCAGCCGGCCTTCACGTTGACGTGGATGCCCGCCGCCCAGGCCAAGAAGTGCCCTGCCGTGCCGACGAAGGACTCGCCCCCGCCCACTCCACCGCACCGTCGCCCGGCAGGCACGGCCCCAGGACGCACCTAGGCCTGCCGTCCACAGGCACGTCAATGTAGACGCGGCGGCGCTTCTCGGCCCAGCCCCCAACCGCGTCGAGCATAGTACTGTAGACCGGCGCCATGTGGCCCACACGTGGGGAGACCATGCGGCGACGGCCCGGCACCGCCGTGTTGGGAGCTGGAGAGTTGATGGTGGCAGTGGCTTATAAACGATTTAGGTGTGGGGCGCATAGACATGCCCGCGACACCGGTCGAGGACAGGCTGGCCGACGCGCTGTCCCATGCAAGGTACAGGCTGGAACTCGCGGTGTCCCGCTGGGACGCCCACATGGCCGAGCTTAGGCGGCTGGTGGACAGGGTGGGGG
>JALWZH010000028.1 GCA_027002815.1 Thermoproteales archaeon
CTCGGGGCCGCCGTGGGGGCCAACCCAGAGTGGAGGCCGCGAGTGATGCACCGCGGTGGGGCCCGCGGTGGGCGGTGTGGGGGGGTGGGGTAGGGGGGGGGGGGGGGTGGGGGCCGCTGGAACCTTAGGCCCCGGGGCGTCTCTGCGGCGGGCGAGGTCGAGGTGGACCCCGTGCTAAGCGCGATGGAGATGGAATACGTGAAGGTGCCCGTGGTCTTCGCATCGTTCGAGGCCAGCCCCCGCGAGTTCGTCAGGGAGGTCCCCGCCATGGAGGTGAACGGCGTGTTGGTGACCACCGTATTCGACCTGTACGCGGCCTACCTGGGCGTGAGGCGCGGTGACCTCGGCGGCGACTACCCGGCCGACTACGACGACCCGAAGCCATTCACCCCGGCGTGGCAGGAGGCCATAACCGGAGCGTCGCGCGACCTGGCCATAAAGGTGGCCCGCGAGTTCATGGAGACCGCGTTATACTCGGTGCCGGTCTATGGGAAGAAGGAGGAGGCGCCCTTCTTCGGCGACGAGGAGACGCCCTGTGGGGGCCGCTCCCTGATCTTCGTGGGGCCAGGCATAAACCACTGGTACCACAACGACCTCGTGTACAGGGCCGTCCTTCAGTTGGTCCTCCTTGGGGGTACCCAGGGCAAGAACGGCGGGGGGTGGGCCCACTACGTGGGGCAGGAGAAGATCAGGACGCTGATAGGCTGGGCCCAGGTGGCCTTTGCGCTGGACTGGATCAGGCCGCCAAGGCACCAGAACTCGCCCAGCTACTGGTACATACACACGGACCAGTGGCGTTACGACCCAATAACCACCAGGATCTACGCCCCGCCCTGGGCAAGGAAGTGGGGCGACATGCATGAGATGGACGCCAACGTGATAGCGGTGAGGCTGGGCTGGCTTCCCTTCCACCCCCACCTCAACGTCAACCCCATAGACCTGGCCTCCAGGCTCGTGGAGGAGGCCAAGGGGCTTGGAAGGGACCCAGCGGAACACGCGGCGCGGCGGGTGGCCGAGATGCTGAGGAGCGGCGAGGTGAGGCTCTCGGTGGAGGACCCCGACGCCCCCGAGAACTGGCCCCGCGTCCTCTTCGTGTGGAGGGCCAACATACTGGGCTCCTCGTCCAAGGGCCACGAGTACTTCCTCAAGCACCTGCTGGGCACCGACAACGCTGTGATGGCCGAGGAGGTCGCGCGCGGCGCGGTCAAGGAGGCCGAGTGGAGGGACCCGGCTCCCCAGGGCAAGCTGGACCTCCTCGTCACGCTGGACTTCCGCATGGCCACCACGGCCATCTACTCGGACGTGGTCCTCCCCGCGGCGACGTGGTACGAGAAGTACGACCTCTCAATGACCGACCTACACACGTTCATACACCCGTTCACCCCTGCCATAGACCCGCCGTGGGAGGCCAAGAGCGACTGGGACATATTCAGGGAACTGGCCCGTAAGTTCTCGGAGCTCGCGCGTAGGCACCTCCCCGAGGAGGCGTACGACGTGGTGCTCAAGCCCCTCTGGCACGACAACGCGGAGGAGATCGCGCAGCCCTTCGGCGAGGTGAAGGACTGGAAGAAGGGCGAGGTCGATCCCATCCCTGGCAAGACGATGGCCAGGGTGGCCCTTGTCAAGCGCAGGTTCTGGGACGTGTACGACATGTTCGTGTCGCTTGGCCCCCTAGCTTACAAGAAGGTGGCCGCCAAGGGCGTTGGGTACAGCCCCGAGGAGGCGTACGTCTGGCTGAGGGACTACTACGGCGCCTCCGACCCCACCTCGCGGTACGTGGCCGACCAATGCGCCGCCGTTGGGGGCTGCCCCACCCTGTACCGCGACTACGAGGCGGCTGACGCCATACTGGCGCTGAGCCCCGAGGCCAACGGCGAGATGGCCATCAAGGCGTTCAAGTCGCTTGAGGGCAAGACAGGGGTCCCCCTTGCGGACCTAGGGGAGAAGCACGCCAATGAGAGGATAAGGTTCAGGGACATAGTGGAGCAGCCGAGGAGGTCCCTTACCTCTCCCGTGTGGAGCGGCATAGAGGAGGAGGGCAGGACCTACTCGCCCTTCACGATAAACACGGAGCGCCTCGTGCCCTGGAGGACCCTGACGGGCAGGCAACACTTCTACATTGACCACGAGTGGTTCAGGGAGCTTGGCGAGTCGCTTCCCACCTACAAGCCGCCGCTGGACTGGGCGTCGCTGGGCCTCCTAGTGGACGTGGACCTGGCAGGCTTCGATTACGACCCGGCCAAGTACCGCGTGACTGCTAGGACCGGGGAAAGGGCGCTCGTTCTCAGGTTCCTCACGCCGCACGGCAAGTGGAACATACACAGCGAGTACTGGGACAACCTCATAATGCTGACCCTGTTCAGGGGCGGCCAAGTGGTCTGGGTGAACGACGAGGACGCTAGGTGGCTGGGCATAAGGGACAACGAGTGGATCGAACTGTACAATGCCAACGGCGTGATCGTCGCACGCGCGGCCCTGAGCCCTAGGATACCCAGGGGCACGGCAATAATGTACCACGCCCAGGAGAGGCACGTTTACGTGCCCATATCGCCGAAGTCCGGCAAGAGGGCCGGCATACATAACAGCGTCACGGCCACCCACCTTAAGCCCACCCAGATGGTGGGCGGCTACGCCCAGCTCAGCTACTTCATCAACTACTACGGCCCAACTGGCGTCAACAGGGACACCGTGGTCCTAATGAGGCGCGCCCCAACGGTGAGGCTATGAGGGTCAGGGCACAGGTAGTGATGGTCATGAACCTGGACAAGTGCATTGGGTGCCACACCTGCAGCATAACGTGCAAGAACACGTGGCTGAAGAGGGAGGGCATGGAGTACGTGTGGTGGAACAACGTCGAGACGAGGCCCGGCCCCGGGTACCCGAGGCGTTGGGAGGACCAGGACAGGTACAACGGGGGGTGGGCCCTTGAGGGGCGCAAGCTGAGGCTCAGGATAGAGGTCAAGGGCGAGTACAGGCCGCCGGCGCTCGAGGACTACTACCACCCGTGGACCTACGACTACGAGAGGCTCTTCTCTGCCCAGCAGTTCGACGTGCAGCCAGCGGCACGCCCCATATCGCTGGTCACGGGGGAGCCCGTGGACGTCGAGTGGGGCCCCAACTGGAACGACGACCTGGCCGGGACCGACCTGATCGACGAGGACTCCAACTGGGCGGGGCTGCAGAGGGAGGTCTACAAGCAGTACAGGGACGTGTTCATGATGTACCTGCCCCGCATATGCAACCACTGCCTCTTCCCCTCGTGCCTCTACGCGTGCCCCCGCAAGGCCATATACAAGAGGGAGGAGGACGGGATAGTGCTAGTGGACCAGGAGAGGTGCCGCGGCTACAGGTACTGCGTGTCCGCCTGCCCATACAAGAAGGTGTACTACAACTGGAAGAGCGGCAAGTCCGAGAAGTGCATCTTCTGCTACCCGAGGATAGAGGTGGGCCAGCCCACGGTGTGCTCCGAGACCTGCGTGGGCAAGATCCGCTACCTAGGCGTCCTACTATACGACGACGACGCGGTGGAGGACGTGGCAAGGGAGCCGGACCCCAGGAACATAGTGCCCCGTTTCCTCGACGAGGTCATACTTGACCCGACCGATCCGAGGGTCGTGGAAGGCGCCAGGAAGGCCGGGATAGCCGACGCGTGGCTTGAGGCTGCCCGCGTGTCCCCAGTGTACAAGATCGTGAAGAGGTGGCGCGTGGCCTTCCCGCTGCACCCCGAGTTCCGCACAATGCCCATGTTGTTCTACGTCCCGCCGCTCAGCCCGGTCATCACCGAGGGGGAGAAGGCGCTGGGCGCAAAGGTGAGCGACCTCTTTCCCCTGGTCGAGGAGATGCGTATACCGGTGAGGTACCTCGCCAACATGTTCACGGCTGGCAACGAGGAGCTCGTGGTGGGGGCGTTGAAGAAGCTCATAGCGCTACGCGCGTACGAGCGCTCGCTCAACGTGCGGAGGCCCGGCGAGGCCGAGGCTGCCCGCAAGCTCCTCTCGGAGGCCGGCCTGACCGAGAGGGACGCGGAGGAGATGTACAGGCTGTTCGCATTGGCGCGCTACCACGAGCGCTTCGTGATACCTACCGCCAGGAAAAAGGTCACTGTCAAGGGTATAGGGATAGTGAGGCCATGAGGCGCGTGTCCCTCCTGGCCGTTCTGCTCGCGGCGCTGGTGGGCATTGCGGTATCCATGAGCGCTGTTGTGGTCACGGCCCAGGTGCCCGAGGTGGCCGTGAAGTACGTGGAGGGCGCCATACCTCTGGACCCCAACTCGCCGACCTGGGCAGACGTACAGGGAGTCGATGTCCAGCTGGCCTCCCAGGCGCTGGTCTACCCAGTTGCCCCCACCGCGGAGAGCAGGACCCTGCTGGTCAGGGCACTGCACAACGGCACCCACGTGGCGTTCTACCTGGAGTGGAGCGACGACACTCGGGACGTAGCTGCGCCAGGCGTCCTCGATACGTTCCCCGACGCCGTGGCCATACAGTTCCCCACTAGGCTGGGACAGCTGCCCTACATATGCATGGGCATGGTTGACAACCCGGTCAACATAATCTACTGGAAGGCCGGCGTGGGGGCCGAGAACCTCGTGGCTGGGGCTGGGTACGGCCTGTCGCCGGAGCAGAGGGATGCCCTGGGGCTGGCGAGGAGCCCGGTCTCCCCCGTGGAACTCCTACCGCCCAACGCCCAGGTCGTCACCGCAGTCGCAACGTATGCCCAGGGCACGTGGAGGGTGGTGATGGTGAGGCCGACCGCCTCGGTGCACCCCCTCATGGCTCAACTGGTACCCGGCCAACCCATCTCCACGGCGTTCGCGGTGTGGGACGGCTCGAAGGGGGAACGGGGCGGCCTGAAGGCGACCAGCGGCTGGATATCCTTCGTGCTGGAGGCCGCAGCGGTGCCGACCCCCGAGACGCGCCCGGTCACCGAAACGGTGCCGGGACCTGCCAAGGTTGTGGAGGTGACGCCCACATGGGCCTGGGCCGCCATAGGCGTGCTCATAGCGGTCATAGCACTGCTGCTCGGGCTACTCCTCGGGCGCAGGCAAACCTAAATAGTTTTTCAATTACCCCTTTATGGTCAGACCCGAAGCAGTGCTGGGCGCCCTCACTAGCGGTAGGGTTCTCCTCGCCCTGCTGCTCGTGGAGCTCCTCCTCAATAGGACCCTCAACAGGCTCTGGGTTTTTGCTCCCCCGACACCGGCGACCTACGTGGCCTTCCTGGCCATACAGTACGTGGGGTACGTAGCGTTGCTGTCCATGTTGGCGCTGTCCTTCGTGGTATTGGGACGCCATGGGGACAAGGCCCTGGCCCTCGTGGCGTTGGTCGCATTTGCGCTGGACGTGGCGAGCCTAGCGGTCCCCATGCCCGTGAAGCCCCTGCCCTTTCTAATGCTCTACGTGGCGGTCAGGCACAGGTCCCGGGACGTGGCGGTCCCCCTGATGGCCCTCTACGCCGTGTACATGGTGGACGAGATATATATACCCCAGGCATCGCTGCCAACGGTGGTGTACGAGGCCGCATGGGCCCTCCTTCCCCTTGCCTTCATAGCCAACCCATTGCGGCCCTGGGGCGTGCTGGCCGCCGTGCCCCTCCTGGCCCTGGTACTCTACCAACCCTACTACACGTCCATGGTGCTCGTGTTCGGCATGGGCCTTCACAGCCCCATCCTCCTCCCATTAGCCGTGTACACTTACTGGGCGGCGCGCGGGGACTGGCGGCGCTTCGTCCCCCTACTTGTGGGCCCCTACCCGCAGCTGTCGGTACACGTCCTCTACCTTGTTGCGGCACATGTTCATGGCCGTAGATAGCAGGGGCTGGATATACCTTGTCTCAGGCGACCAAGCCGTCCACATGGACGGCACAGTGAGGGTCCCGCCATCGCGGCAGGGGATAAACTACGGCCCTGTCACTGTGGAAGGGGGCTCTGTGTACGTTGGGGGCGCCCTGCTCGGCACCTACAACCTGGCCCTGGTCCCCTACGGTCTCCTGGAGGGGTCCTGGCTCGACCCACGCTACGGGATATTCGTCGATGGGGACCGCTGCCACGTGCTCGACCTGGCCGCCACGAGACGGGAAACGTCGCTCCTCTGCAGGGGTAGGTGGGACCACATGCCCGTGTACCCCTTCTCCGACGTGAAGTCTGTCTACTGTACAGACGGCTTCATCGTGTGGGTGGACCTGTACGGTTACGGCGTCGTGTCCGCGCCCAGTGGGGTGGCCTACTTCACCGATGCGGGGAGGCCCAACATGGCGTTCGTCGAGCGTCCCGTGGAGGAGGTGGCGCTTGACGAGTGGGGCGGTGCCGCCACGTCGGAGTACATGCACGTGTCCCTCTCCGGCCTCTATGCGGGGAGATACGAGTATCCTCTCGACGAGAGGCGCACTGCGATGCCCCTCACCGTGAGGGACGGCCTTGTCATGTACGTGGAGTACGGGGACAGGAACGTGGTGCTCTTCGGGGGCCGTACATACACTGTGGAGTCCGTGCCATTCGTGACGCCGGTAGGACTCGTGTCGGGCCGCCGACTATATAGGTGGGACGGCAATGTCGAGGAGCTGGCCTGCGAGGCCGCGGCAGCTGCAAGCACGGGCTACGTGTGTCTAGAGGGAGGGCCCAGGTTTAACCCCCTTCCCCCTTAGCGCCCGTAACTACTTTACCGAGGGCCATGTACATGAGTAGGTGGCCCACAAAGGAGAGGAAGCCGCCTATACCGGCCAACGATATGGTGGCCCCGTCCCCGCCCATCCTGACGGACGGGAAGGCCGTGTCGATTATGTATAGTATCCCAGCGATGACGAACAGCATGTCGTTGTACTTGCCGTACAGGTGGAACGCCAGTACCACGAAGGCCAGCACGAAGCCCACAAGCTCTATAAGCGACCCTACCAGCATTATGGCCGCAAGTCTGGCCAGCCTGGACAGCGCCGCGGGGAAATCGCCGGGACCAGCCAATAGGAACGCGACGATCAGCACCAGCGCCGCGAAGTTCACTATGATGCCAATTGCCATAAGCGTGGTGCCCATGTACGGCAATCTGAACCTGCCGTCGACGCGTGACAGGGCCCGTAGCCCTCCCCTCATGTACGCGAAGAGGCCGGCAAGCGATATGGTGGCCCCGATCAGAAATGCCCCGACCGCCAGGGCCATGGCGCGTGTAGCCGCCTGCGGGGAAACAGGCGATGCGGAGCCTAGGCCCAACAGGGCCCCTGTAAAGACGACGATGCTTCCCACAATCATGAATAGCAGGCCGGTCCTGACGTCCCTGAGGCCCCCGATCCCCTCGCTACCCGTCATTTTGCCCATACCAACCGCGCCTAATAAAGGTTTGTGATGTGGACGCCTTAGCCGCAACGCTTAAGAATTCAAACCATTCAACAATAGATCATGGGAAGCGTGAAGGTGGTGGCCAAGGAGAACGGCCCCTACCTGGTATTCGTGGAGGGGAACGTGAAGTACGCGCTGTGTAGGTGTGGGGGCTCCGCCAACAAGCCTTTCTGCGATGGCACGCACGCCAAGATGGGCTTCGCGGCTCCGAGCGCCGAGCTGGACGTGGCGTAAAATATTTTTAAAATTGGCGTGTTTTCTGGGGGTGCTGAGGAGGCATTTGTGGGTTTACGTGCCCTCCGCCTGGAACTGCTGAGTTATCTCAGTACATCCCTCTGCCCTTGCGGCCTCTTCCACGGACACGTCCTCGTAGAGCCTCACAGGCGTATCCATGTTTATTTCGCCGAGCTTGGACATGTCGAGGAGGTGTTTCCCCCCGCATGTCCTGGCCACCACGATGAGGCGGGCCTTGCCCCGCCTTGCCTCCATCAGCGCGCTCTTCAGCAGGTCAATGTAGGTGTCGGCCGCGCAGTAGTCCAGCGCCACGGCTATGCACCTCATGTAGCAGGGTCTCGGCAAGCGATTTAAACACTGCGTTCCTTGGGGGCTCCCTACTGTTCAGGACAACCCAGGCGTTTATTAGTGCACGGTACTCGAACCTGCAGAGCAGTTCCTCCATGCCCAGCTTGCCTAGCATTGGGAAGCCCGTCCTCTTGAGGAACCGCTCTAAGAGCTCCATGTCGCTGTCGGTGGCCTCCTTTTTCCCGAACCTTATGGGACGCCCGGTCACGTGCCTCTCGCCGCCGCCGGGCAACAGCACCTTGCCGTAGGCGGCCTTGAGGCGCCACGTGGCGCTGTCTGTGCTGTCCACTCCAAGGGCCTCAAGTATGCCAGTCACCATGGGGCTTCCCATCCCCAGCAGGTGTAGTCTCCCCGGAAACCTCTCCCTGATCTCCGCTATGAGGCGCAACGCGTATCTCCTCCCGTCCTTTACCCCCCTGCCTGTCAAGACGTAGGGTACTGCGCCCCCAACAGCGAGGTCCTCGGAGTCCTCGTACTCTTCGAGGTACCGCATTACGAGTTCCCGCTCCTTGTAGACGTGGAGCACTGGGACCACCCTATCCCCAAGGGCCTTCCTCAGCGACCTGTAGTTCCTCAGGGAGGCCCTGAACTTCCTCTCGGCTAACTCGCGTGGGTCGTTTGGCGAGGGAGGCACGTCGAACGACATTAGGCGGGAGGCATCCCACATCCTTCTATATATCTTCTTGACGTCGGTAAGGCCAAGCCCGATCCCCCTCTTCAACACCTGGTAGCCCCCAGAATCGACCCAGAGCTCCCCATCGAACATGAGCGTCTCCCTGTGTCGGGGCCCCGTACGCATGACGTCCACCGCGTTTACCATGACCGTATCGACGTGGAAGTAAAGCCACGGCCTGGGGACCCCCCTTACTGGGCTCACTAGGATTACTTTCACAGCGTGGGGACGCTGCTCGGCTTAAATCATTGTGGTCAACCAACGTTGATGGATTACTTTCAGTTTCCCCTCCTAGGTACGATCACGGGCGCCGCGCCTCCGTGCTGGGTGCGCCTATCGCCGACCTTCACCACCATGGGCATGCTGACCGCCACGCCAGTGACGAGGGCCTCCTCCTCGCTGAGGTTCCTGAGCTCGGCCAGCTCCTCGGCCCCAACGTGTTCTGCGACCAGCTCGACGTACTTGAGGTCCCGCGGGTTTATCATACGTTTGAATATCTGGGTCATGCACTGGCTCAACGCGTCTGGGTGGACCTTTGAGGGCCTCTGACTGATCATGCAGAGCCCCACGCCGAACTTCCTGCCCTCCCTGGCTATCCTAAGTATGGGCTGCAGGGATATGGCTCCGCCACCCGACGGGGCGAATATGTGCGCCTCCTCCACGATCACTAGGAGCGGGCCCACCTCCCGCCTGGACGCGAGGAGGAAGACCTCGTCGAGCAGTATGGAGGTCACCAGCCTCTGGTCCACCACGTCCAGGCCGCTTAGATCCATGACGTGGATGCCCGGCCTCCCTGCTATGGCCCTCGCCCTCAGCAGCCTTATGGGCTCGCCGTTGTATGAATCGCCGTACCTCGATATGAATATGGGGCGCGTGGAGAAGAGGGCCGAGAGGCGGCTCTTGAGCCCATGGAGGGCCACCTCCCCGGCGTAGCCCATGGGAGCGACGTGCCTGCCCCTTTCCACCACCTCCTCTATGAGCTCGTCCAGCGATGTCAGGGGCGCGTCCTCGAGGGGCCCCCTCAACGTGGGCCACCCCTCCTCTAGGATCCTCCTCTGGGCATCGGTCATGCCGTAGAGCGCGGAGAGAAGTCTCTCCACGGTCCTCAGGCCAAGCGAGCGGGGGTTAATTCCGACCCTGACATAACGCCGGTTAACGCCGTACCTCTGGGCAAAGGAGCTGTCCATGGCCGACGTATCGACCTTGCCCGGCACATACGTGTGGACGTTGGCCGAGACCTCCTCCCCCTCGGGGCCCCTGGGGACCTGCATCGACGAGTATTCCCCATGCGGGTCGATGATTATTATGGGGATGCCGGAGGCAAGGAAGGCCTCCTCGGCGAGGAGCCCCGCCAGCCAAGACTTGCCGCCCCCAGTGGCGGCCAGAATGGCGCAGTGTTGGGTCACAAGCCTATTGGCGTCCAACATGGCCGGTATGTTGGGGTACCCCCTCACGTGTCCAACCGACAGGTGCGGCCCGGCGCCCCTCGGGGCCAACAGCTCGGCCACCTCAGCCTCCGGCAATGGGTAGACCGGGGCGAAGTGCCTTGGGGGCCTCGTCACAGGCCTCAACGTGGCGCCCTCCGACCTGCCGAGGACGAGCGCCCTCGCTGTGGTGTACTGGGCCAGCTCTGAGAACGCGAAGCCGCCCTCGAGCAACGCCCTCATCACAGAATAGTCGTCGAGCTGGCTTATCAGCCGCTCGTCCTTTATGAGGTTGTGCCTATTTATAGCCGAGACTCTGGCAATCACGCCGTCGACACGCACGAAGTCGCCCACTGATATCCTGTCCTCGTGCTCTACGAAGACGCGGAACGTGAGCGATCGCCTGCTCGGGAACCCCACCACGACTCCTATAGGCTCCACGACGAGCCGCGGAGACGCCTGAAAAAAGGATTGTGTTTATTTTATGGCCCGCCGTCTGATGAGCTCCGCGGCGCCCTTAACCACGCGCAGTTTTTCCAGGGCCACTCCATAGGCCTCCTCCGGGTCGTCCCTCTCGGCCCTCAGCGCGGCGAAGCCGCAGTCGGGCTTAACGGCGAACACGGCGTCCATGCCCACGCGCTCGGCGACCCTCAGCGCAGTGCCGGCAGCCTCGACGGCCGACTCGACGCGCGCCTTCCTGCTGGACACAACACCAACGGCGAAGTGTTTGCCCTCGACGCGCGCCACGTACTGCACGTTCTCCGGGTTATCGGCGAACTCGTGGTCGAGGATCTCCACGTCGAGGCGCGAGAGCAGGCCGAACAGGTGCGGGTTGAGCCTCCCACATACGTGTATGCCCCTCATAGCGTTGAGCCCGGACAGAACGCCGTTCAGCACGTCCACTATTTGGTCATGGTCATAGCCGAATAGCACGCGCCTCCCAACCATCACGCCCAGCACGGGCTCATCGATATTTATGTAATCGGCGCCAAGATCTACGAAGAGCTTTGCTACTGCACGCGTGTACCTGGCCAGCCTCTGCACGATGTCCGGCCGCGTCAACGCGGAGCCCCGCAGGTCGACGTTGGACGGGGACAGATATATGTGGCTGGCCAACGTGAAGGGGCCCGTGACGCATGCCCTCACCCCCCTCACCGCTGAGCGGTCCAGACACCTCAGCATGGCCTCCATGGGCTCGCCTATGGCCGGGTCGACAGGCTCGACGTCAATGTGTCCGCCCATCAGCACGTACCTGCCGTCCACGTGGCCTATCCCCTTCCCCAGTAGGGGCAGGAGGAACATGTCTATGAAGCTCCTCAGCTGGGGGTAGTTGGGATAGTCCACTCCAAGCCTCTGGACGTCCCTGACCACCCTACACACGTTCTCCGCGCTGTGGGGCAGCGGGAAAGAGCCCACGTACGTCGTGTAAGGCGCGCCGCCCATCACCACTGGGTGAGCCACCCACCAATAAAGTTCTCTTCTAGGGGCAACCTTTTTTAACTTACTATGCGGATATGCATCGTGTCCAAGGCTCGTTCACGGCAGAAGAAGAGGAAGGGCAGCAAGCGCCTCTTCATAGTGGCCATACTGGCGGTGGTGTTCGCGGAGACCGGGTACATACTGGCCGTAACAAACATAAACCTGGCGCCGACCCCCGAGCAAGCGCCGCAGCCCATAACGGTTAGCAATGTGACGGGGGCGGACCTGCTCGGGCTAACAGTGATGTACGGCAAGGTCGGCGACGAGTGGCGCGTTCTCGGCCAACCACGGGTCGTCGACGATTACGTGGTTGTGGTGGCCAACGACGCGGCTTGTCCCCCCTCACAGCCCGAACTATGTTTCGGGGCCTTGGAGGACCTCTACAACGCCACGGTGAGGCATTACAGGTACTTCCTGTACTGGACAAGCGCCCTAGATGGGAGGGCGCTGAGGGGCGCCAGGGACATAGGCGTAGTCCTGTCGGACCTCAACGTGACTCTGCTATTGCCCAGGGAGGAAAGTTTCGAGGACCTGTCCACGTCCATTGGGCTGCTCCTCGCGTCCCAGGGCCTGGACGCGGGTAGCGCCGTGTTGCCCGTAGTAATAGTGTTCGAGGACGGCAAGGCGGTGTTTGCCGGTTATGGAACCGCGTCGCTCAGGGACGCGAAAGAGGTCGTGGCCTAGGAGTCCCTGGGCTTTAGGTGGGACTGGCCAAGCTGCACCCCCCTGAAGGCCGGGTGGATCTCCACGGATAGGTCCCTCTTGCCAGGCGGGGCTGCGATGACCCACGCGTACTTGATGCCGCTGAGGGACGTGCCCACGTTGGGGTGGTATCCCCTCGGTATGAGGACCACGTCGTAGTCGTGAACCACGTAGGCCCTCTCATCGCTGTCGTCCATGACCATCTGCACGGCGAATCCCGGATCCACATCGAAAAATATGTACGCCTCGGGCTTCTCGTCGTGTCTGTGGGGAGGATAGCTGGTCCACTCGCCGGGCATCCCCTCGACGAATCCCGCTATGAACCTGTCCGCTGGGTCCTCCTCGCCTATGGACACCACGACCGTCCTCCTATAGGTCTCCATCCCGATCGAGAATCTGCGCGCATCGGCGTACCTCTTCACGTACATTGGGTGGGCCCTTTCAGCAGGCGCGGAGGCCGCGAAGAGCACGGTCCCGCCGTCCACCCATAACCGTGCCTCGGCGTCCCGCGGCACGTACGCCATGTCCATGGCGCCTACCCACACATCGCCTATCCTGACGCGTCCCCTAAGCGGGAAGACGAGCCTCTCCTTGCCCCTGGGGTCGGGGAGGTCCACTTCACCGCCTCCCACGGCCTTATAGCTGTAGAGAGAGAAGCCGTTGTAGTCGAACACCAACAGCCAACGGTTGTACTCCTTTCTGTCCCGGAACAGCATAATTGGCATGGGCCGGCCCAATAAAACTGTTCCGCCCCTTAAGGGGTCCGTTAGAACCCGCCGTGCCGCTCTATGAAGGCCATCACCTCCTCGTACCGCGGCATCCCGTCCGAACAAGAGTGCCGCGTGACCACTATGGACCCCACAGCGTTGCCCAGCCTAGCCGCCCTATAATAGTCCCATCCCCTGAGCACCCCGTACATGAAACCTGCAATGAACCCGTCCCCAGCGCCAAGCGACTTGAGCATCTCAACCTTGAAGGGGGGCGCATGCACCTCCTCCCCCCTGTGATACACGGTGGAGCCCCTGGCCCCCCTCGTCACTACGAGCACCTTCTCGTCTCTCCCAGGGATGGATCGAAGCGCCTCGTCCACGTCGTCCCTGCCCGTGGCCGCCATGTACTCGGCCTCGTTGCCTATGAGTATGTCCGCCATGTCCATGGCCTCCATGTAATACCTTACCCTCTCCTCCTTGGAGGCGCTCCACAGTGTGGGCCTCCAGTCCAGGTTCAGGACGGCTATGGCGCCCCTCCTCCTTGCCACTTCCAACGCGTACATGTTGGCGCTGCGGGACGGCTCGGCCGAGAGGCCGGTCCCCGTTATCACTACGCTCCGCGCCTGTGAGGCCGCGCCCTCCACGTCCCCCCTAGTCACGTACAGGTCCGCGGCGTTTTCCCTGTAGAAGATGAACCTGGACTCCCTTCCCGGGAAAATCTCTGCGAAGACTATCCCCGTCTTACGCGTGGGGTCCCTCACCACGTGTCGCACGTCGACCCCCTCCCTTTCCAGAAACGCAATTATGAAGTCGCCAAGGTCGTCCGCGCTGACCCTGGTCACGAGGGCCGTCCTCAGCCCGAGGCGCGCCGCGCCCACGACTATATTGGCAGCGCTGCCCCCCACGTACTTGGCGAACTTGGTCACGTCGCGCAGGGGAACGTTGAGGTCCAGCGAGTACAGGTCTATCCCGGCCCTCCCAATGGCGACCAAGTCGTAGCTAGACATAGGGCGACGGTATGTCCCAGTGCCCATAGGCCCTCGTCCCGCTGTAGGGAAACCTCCGCTCTACTATTGCCTCGACCACGGTCGGGACCTCCATCCTCACGGCCTTGGATAGCGCGTCTCTATACTCCTCGGGGGTCTCCGCCCTGAGGTACTCGACGCCGAAGGACCTGGCCAGCCTCTCGAAGTCGATGAGGTACGGCGTCCCGTCCCTCTTCCTGAACTCAGTGGCTATTATCCTCTCGGCAAACCTCCTTATCTGCAGGTCCCGGATGCTAACCCACCCATAGTTGTTTAGCACCACCACTGTTACCGGTATGTCCAATTGAACGGCCGTGGACAGCTCCACGTTGTTCATAAGGAAGGATCCGTCCCCCTCGACAGCCACCACCGTCCTCCCCTTGCCCAGGGCCAGCTTGGCGCCGATGGCCGCGGGCAGAGCGAAGCCCATAGTGGAGAAGCCCCCCGAGCTGATGTACGTGTTGGGGTGGTACGACACCCAGAGCTGCGAGAATATCTCCTGGGGGAGACCCGCGCTCAATGTGATCACGGCGTCCCGGGGCAAAACGTCGCGGGTGAGCTTAACTATGTTGGGTATGCCCATGGGGGCCGCCCTCCTGACCTCCTCGACTTCGTTTAGCCACCTCTCCTTGAGCTCCCTCATGCGCCTGTACCAGGGCGAGCCCCTGTAGTCCCTCTTAGAGGCCCTCCTGGCCAGCTCCATGTATATCGCCTCGAGGGCTGCCTTGGCGTCGGCCACTATGCCGACCTCAACGGGGTAGTTCTTCCCGACCTCGTGGGGGTCCAGGTCCACGTGTATGAGCTTGGTGGGGGGTATGTTGAACGTGACGCCGGGGACATAAGAGCTCGTGGTCTCATCGCTGAATGTGGTGCCCACTGCCAGGATCACGTCGGCCTCCTTGGCGAGCTCGTTGGCGACTAGGCTGCCTATGTTGCCGGGATGGAATACGTACAGCTCGTGGTCCTCGGGGAACCCCCCCTTGGCGTCGCCGCGGAACGTGGCGGCGACTGGCGCCCCGAGGAACTCGGCCACCTTGACGAGCTCCTCAGTGGCGCCCGACATCACCACTCCGCCGCCGATCAGTATCAGCGGCCTTTCAGCGGCCAAGAGCAGGTCGACCGCCCTGCGCACGGCCTCGGGGTCAGGGTAAACCCGCCCCATGGGGATGTGTCGCTGTGGGTCAGGTACCTCCAGCTTCGCCTTCTCCACCTGTATGTCCATGGGAAGGTCTATCAACACTGGGCCGGGCCTGCCAGTGACGGCCTCGCGTAGGGCGTTGGCCAGAACCCTTGGCAGCTGCCTAATGTCGGTCACCAGCCAGGCCCTCTTGGCGAAGTGCTTCATGGCGTTGACGTAGTCTACCCAGTGCTGCCTCTCCACCTCCTGAAATATGCCCATGCCGAACAGGTACGTCTGTATCTGGCCCGTGATGGCCATGAACGTGGACGAGTCCACGAAGGCGGTGGCCATGGCTGTGGCCAGGTTCGTGGCGCCTGGGCCCACCGATGTGGTGACTACGGCGGGGACGCGCCTGTTGGCCCTGAAGTAACCGTCGGCCATGTGGCCGCCCCACTGCTCGTGTTTCACCGGTATGAACTCGACGTCTGGGTAAAGGTCTTTAAGGGCGTCCACAAACGCCGCGTTGCCGTGGCCCGGAATACCGAACACGTACCTTATGCCCGCCTTCTTTAGAAAGCCAGAGACCATTTGGGCTCCAGTATACTCGCTCATAGTAATATGACTAGACCAAGTTTTTTAAATTTTGCCTAGATTACGAGAATTTTACAATCCTTCCCTCGAGGGCGGACCTCCTGGCATGTTCGGCGAATTCCCCAGCGATCTTTCCGTCCACCTCGTTGGGCGTCGTAGGCCTATCGTCGACTATGCTCTGAGCAAAGGCCCTCACCTCTTCTATAAACGCTTCATGCCACCTTTCCAGCCACGGCCTAGGGCCTACCTCCACCGTGTTTCCACGATAGACCTCTGCGTGATGTTCAAAGACGTCGCTGAGACGGATCATAGCGTCGGTCCCCAGAACCTCTACGCGCAGGTCGTAGCCGTAGCTGGAGCAGCGGCTGGCCTCTATGGTCACTATGGGGCCCTCCCTGTACTTCATGGTCACAACAACGTTGTCGAAGTCGCCGGCATGGCGATACTCGTCGAAGTAGAGCGCCGCGGCATTAACATAGAGCGATTCGGGCGGGTAACCCACGAGCCAGTTCACCGTGTCGAAGTCATGGATAAGCATGTCGTCGAAGACGGCGCCCGGGTAGAGTTTTCCTATGCCGAGGCCAGGCGGGGGCTTCGGATCCCTGACAATTATATTAAGCGTCAATGGCCTCCCAAGTGCTCCCCCCTCCAAGCTGTCCTTTATCCTCCTGAGACTCCTGTCGTACCTCCTCTGGAAGCCCACCTGCAACTTTATCCCGCTCCTCTTCACAACGTTGACTATCTCCTCGTCTTCCCTCACGTCCGCCCCCATGGGCTTCTCCACGAACACGTCAACGCCGTGCTCAGCCGCGAGACGTATCTGTTCCAAGTGCGCCGTGGTCACCGTGGCTATAACCATGCCGTCGACCTCGCCCTTGTGGGCGTTAAGGGCCCGCTCCGCATCGGTATAGTAAGGCACGTGCAGCTCTTCGCCCATGGCCCTTGCCCTATCTGCGTCAACGTCCACAACTGCGACGAGCCTTGCCCTGTCCACATGGCGCTTGATGTTGCGGGCGTGCATGGCGCCCATTCGCCCCATCCCCAAAACTATAAGGCCGGCCTTATGCGACATACATCAACATTTAAACTCATGCGATAAAAAGCATTCTACTTAAACAATTATTATTCCAATTATCGAGTTTTATCGACTACAATCGTTGAACTGGCCGACGGTTATGCACGTCGGCTGCCCGCCGTGCTTTGGCCCACACACATATAAAGGGCGTCCGTCCAGGACCATCGTGGATAAGCCGTTGCTTGTGGCCCATAAGGCGAACCGGCCCAGCATAGCCCGGAGCCTCGCCGCGATGGGCGTTAGGTATGTGGAGATAGACGTGAGGCCAAGGGGAAACAGGCTCGTGGTGGAGCACGGCATTGAAATGCCGCGGACGAGTCCGGCGAAGAGGGCCCTTATAGGACTTCTATATAGGATGCTTGACAGGGACCCAATAACGAGGCCGTTGACCCTAGAGGACTACCTTTCGCTCTTTGCGCGTAGCTTCCACTTCTGGATTGACCTGAAGGGGAGGCACATAGAGGGCGAGGTGCTCAGGCTGCTGGACAGGTACGACGTGGCTCCCCCCACGTTCTTCTCCTCAGGCTTCTACGACGCGTTGAAACGCATAAAGATGGCTAGGGGCGAGGCCCTGGTCTTCCTGGGCAACATGTCCTTTTACCCTCTCGACGTCAAGTGCCTCGTGGGGTCGGTAGGCGCCGATGGGCTCTCGGTACAGCACACGTACATAGACGTGGACCTGGTCGAGAGGGCGCATGAAGTAGGCGCCCAGGTAGCTGCCTGGACCGTCAACGACGTGGATGAGGCCCTGCGGCTTAAGGGCCTAGGAGTCGATATCATAATCACCGACATTCCTCAAAAGGTGGGGGAGGCCCTGGGCCTGACGGGTAACCGGGGAGAGGACAAGCCCAGGCAGGACGCCCATAGCTCCCTTTGACGGCCTGCGCCAGACGCCGCGTCTAACGCAGGGCCAATTAGGCGTGGGGCTACAGGAAGATGCCCAGCGCCTCGCCGCCCGCATAAGCTGCAAGCGATGCCGCATGGCCCGTCAGAAGTACTACTGCGGACGCCTTGTACTTGTTCAGCCCGAGGCCCCAAATAATCGCCGCGGACGGTATTACGCCCAGCAATAAAGTGGCGGGGGCCAGGGACAGGTACCCCGCTACGCTCACCCTTTTGCTGCCCCTTATACGTAACAGTAGCGAGACGACTCCCCTGTACCTTTCCGAGGCCGAGAGGGCCGCAAGCGACAGGGCGAAGAGGCCTGTGAGGGCCGCATGGAACGACGCGAGCAAAGTGGCGTGAGGCGCGTCCAGCGTGACCGCCAGCAGGGCGGGGGCAGCATAGTCGAGGAGGAGAGTTGCGCCAAGTAGGAACGCGCAGTTCTGCGCGTCCCCACTCAAAGCGCATGACAACAGTACGAGCAGGGCGCCCCCAAGCACGGTTCCCATTGGGTTGGGCTCTGCGCAGCTATATTTGGGTTTCGCCTAGAGGAGCTGCCCAGTACCCCTGTCGTAGATGAAGAGTTTCTCGGGGGGAAGTCGGAGCCCTATAACATCGCCAGGGGAAACCCTGACCTCAGGCTTCGTGATTACCTTGATTATGTGCTCGTCTATCTGGGCCGTAATCACCGCGTCCTTGCCCAGCGGCTCGAAGACCACGACCTTGGCCTTCACGTCGCCGTCGCCGACGACCTCCACGTGTTCGGGCCTTATGCCCAGGTACACCTCGTCCCCCTTCAAGTTCTTGGCGATGCCGCTGGGAACCCGGTACTTGAAGCCGGGACACACAAGGACGCCCCCATCGGCTTCCCAGGTCAGCGTACAGGGTATTAGGTTCATGGGCAGGGTGCCGATGAACGTGGCCACGAACGTGTTGGCCGGCTTGCCATAGATTTCGTCGGGCCCCCCAACCTGCTGTATCCGCCCCTCGTTTATCACAACTATTTTGTCCGCCATGGACATGGCCTCCACCTGGTCGTGGGTAACATATATGGTGGTGACCCTTAGCTCCCTCTGGAGCCTCTTGAGCTCGGCCCTCATATTTATGCGGAGCAGCGCGTCGAGGTTGGAAAGCGGCTCGTCTAGAAGTAGGACGCTGGGCTCCTTAGCCAGGGCCCTTGCCAGGGCAACCCTCTGCTGTTGTCCCCCTGAAAGCTGGCTCGGCCTCCTGTCCAGGAGGTGGTCAATCCTCATGAGCTTGGCCACGTCCCTCACCTTGCGGTCTATCTCGTTGCGGGGCATCTTCTTCAGCTTTAGGGGGAAGGCTATGTTGTCGTAGACAGTCATATGCGGGTAAAGCGCATAGCTCTGAAACACCATGCCCACATTGCGGTCCTTAGGGGGGAGGTCCGTGACGTCCTCCGAGTCGAAATATACGTGTCCCGTCGTAGGCTTATATATCCCGGCCACTATGAGTAGGAGCGTGGACTTACCGCCGCCCGAGGGTCCTAGGAACACTACGAACTCGCCATCGGCGATGTCAAGGTTTACCCCGTCAAGGGCCTTGACCTGGCCAAAAACCTTAGATACGTTCTCAAGCTTTATCGATACCATACCATACGGATATAGGGGTGAATTATTAAACCTTGCGCGGGTCGAACATCTATAAATATTATAATTGAGTTTTAATAATTGGACCGTGTATAGCGATAACTTTTAATAAGACCGTTATTCTGCACACCATGGCCGCCCAGAAAACGGGAATAATAGTAGCGGTCATATTGCTCATAATAGGCCTAGTCGTGGGCTACTTCGCGGGGCAAGCATCGGCACCTGGAGCGGTTGAAACAGTCACAGTGACAGCCCCCGGCGCCGGGGCACAAGTCGTTACCGAGACAGTCACACAGACGGTGACCACAACACAGACCGTAACAGCACCAGCTGCGGGTCCCAAGGAAATAGTGATCAGGGTGTGGGCCTCCGGCTCGCCGGTGGACGTGACTAGGGTGGACAACGTTGAGCGTGCCGCCGAGATCCTCAACAGGATGCTTGCGGCGGCCGGCGTTGGGGTCACTATCAGGGTCGAGAAGCAGTTCTTCCGCGGCGACTACATGGACAAGCTCACCGCTGCCTTCGCGGCCGGCGAGGCCCCCGACATAATAGCCATGAAGAACCTGCCGGAGCTTGTGGACGGCGGCTACGTGATAGCGCTTGACGGCTACATAGACAAGTACTCGAGGCTCCTTGAGGACGTGTACGACGTGCTGTGGAGGGCCGTGACGTATAAGGGCCAGATATGGGCGTTGCCCCAGGACACCGAGGTGAGGCCGCTCTACTTTAGGAAGGACGTGCTGAGGCAGCTTGGGTGGAGCGAGGACCAGATCGAGGCGTTGCCCGAGAGGATCAGGAACGGCGAGGTGACGCTTCAGGACCTCATCCAGGTGGCCAAGGAGGCCATGGACAAGGGCCTGGTCAAGTGGGGCTTCTACCACAGGCCAAACTTCGGTGGGACGCCCTTCGTGATACTGTACTACCAGTACGGCGGCGTGCTCCAGGACGAGGCGACCGGCAAGCTGGTCCTTGACAGGCAGGCGATGCTCAAGATGCTCCAGCTACTCTACAGGATGGCCCAGGTGGACAAGGTGCTCCCAGCGGACATGATAGGCACAGAGTGGAGGAAGATACACAGCGACTTCGTGAACGGCAGGGTGCTCTTCTGGTTCGGCGGTAGCTGGCACTGGAGCGAGTGGCAGAGGGTGGCGTACCACGAGCAGCTGGGCAAGCTCCCGGAGGACTACCTGTGGGAGAACGTGGGCTTTGCGCTGGTCCCGGCGCCCGAGCCCGGCCTGAGGCCAGCCACCCTGTCCAGCCCCTACCTGTACTACGTGACCGCGCAGTCGGAGAACCCCGAGCTGGCGTTCCTGCTGATAACCCTCGCCACCTCGGCGCCGCTGGACGCGATCCATGCCGTTGACAGCGCGCACCTGCCCGTGAGGAGGACAACCGTGGACCAGCCGTACTTCGCCCAGTCGGAGTTCCACAGGAAGATAGCGTACATGGTCGAGTACACCACGTTCGAGCCCCTCCACCCCGGCTGGTCCAAGTACAAGACTGCCTGGATCACCGCCATAACCAAGGTGGAGAAGGGCCAGGCCACGCCAGAGGAGGCGCTTGAGGAGATGGTGAACACGCTTAGGGCCGAGCTCGGGGACCAGCTAATAGTTAGGTAAATGGTCATCTCCCCAAGTAAACGAACACCCTTTTTATGATCCGGAAAAGGCTGTCCAAGGTCTACGAGAGGATAGCCCCCTGGCTATTCCTCTCCCCGATGCTCGGCCTGACCATATTTGCCTGGATACTTCCCGTGATACTGACGGTGTACCTCAGCTTCACGGACCTAAGCCTGAAGAACTTCCTGGCCTTTATCAGGGATTTCTTCACGGACCAGGTGCGTTTCACGCTGGAGAACTTCCAGAGGATGTTCGCAGGTGGGGACCCCTACCTCGCCACCGTGCTACAGGTCACTGCGCTGTACGTGGGCAGCGTCCTCGTGTTCAACGCGTTCTTCTCGCTGATAATGTCCATATCGATAGCCTACTTCATACGTAACGAGGCGATATCGACGGCGCTGAGGATACTTTGGCTCCTCCCAAGGATAATGCCGCCCGTGGTGTACGCATTGCTTTGGCACTGGTTCATAGACCCTGACTATGGGCTCCTCAACAAGCTGCTCGCCAGCGTGGGGATACCGCAGTCGTTGCTGCCCAGCAGCTGGTTGCTCGACCCGCCCTACTCCCAGCTACTCATGATAATGATAAACGGGTACGTGGGGGCGAGCTTCGGCATGATAATATACACCGCCGCGATAAAGTCCATACCGAGCGACATACTTAACGCGGCCTACGTGGACGGGGCCTCCGAGTTCCAGGTGGCCAGGCGGATAATAATCCCCATGCTCAAGTGGCCCATGCTCTTCGTGGTGTCCTGGCAGACCCTCAGCCTCCTGGCCTCCTACGAGTACATACTGGCCGTGTGGGGCGCGGGAGGGGGGTCGGAGGGCGTGGGCATAGCCAGGGCGGCGAACGTCATGGTGTGGTCACTCTACTCGTACACGAAGGCCTTCAACGACTACCAGTACGGCTATGCATCGGCCATCTCGCTGATGCTTGTCTTCATCGGGGTCGCGCTGATATACCTTTACTTCAAGATATTCGGCTTCAGGAGGCTCATGGAGCCCAGCAAGGTGCTTGAAAGATGAGGCGCAGGACCTTCGATATAGCGGCCAAGTACATCGTGGTGTTGGTCACGGCGGTCATACCCCTGATACCGGTGGTGGCCATGTTCCTCTGGCTGTTCATGCAGAGCGTGAGCGGCCGCGTCATACTCAGCCTAATACCGGCCGAGCTGACGCTGGACAACTGGAGGTTCCTCTGGTCACCGGTGCAGGCGGGCCTCAAGGAGTACCCGAACATATGGCCAGTAGCGTTCAACTCGCTTCTCCTGGCCCTCACAGTGGCGGGGATAGTGGTCTTCGTGAGCACCATGGGGGGCTACTCGCTTTCCAGGATGGACTTCAGGGGCAGGTCCGCCCTCATGCAGTTCATCATAGCCCTACACGCGTTCCCCAGCATAATACTCCTCATTGCGCTCTTCATACTCCTCAACGCCGTGGGACTCTACGGCAAGGGATACGTGACGTTGCTCGGCATTGCGCTCATCAAGGCGGGCCTCGAGATACCCATGGCCACCTGGATAATAAAGGGGTTCTTCGACGCCATTCCCTGGGACGTGGAGAGGGCAGCCTTCGTCGATGGGGCGGGCAGGTGGAGGACCTGGAGGAGCGTAATACTGCCCCAAATACTCCCCGGCATAGGCGCCGTCTCCATATTCTCCTTCTTGGCGGGCTGGTCAGAGTTCGTCATGGTGTACACGTTCATAAAGGACGAGGCCTACTACACGCTGTCCATACTGATATACTACCTAATAGGCGAGTTCAAGTACATAGACTGGGGTCTCCTCGCCGCCATGGGCCTCTTCTACACTATACCCACCATAATATTCTTCGGCACGTCCCAGCGCCTCCTCCTCAAGATATATGTGGGCGGAGTAAAGAGGTGACCTGGGCCCTAACCAATCCCCTGTAAACGTTTTGGTGGCTGCGCGGTGAGACTTGCTGCGCAGCCTCATAGCTCCATACCGTAGCTGATGGCCTCAGCCACTATGCCCACCTCGCGCCTCTTCCTCTCGAACTCCTCGGGCGTGTAGCATAGGGCCTCTACGTCGACCCCTGGCCTGACGCCGCCGTCCCTGATGGCCTTAAGGACGCGTGAAGTCCTATCGGTGAAGTGCATGCCGTGGAAGCGGGCCGAAACCACTATTAGGTCCACGTCGGAGTCCCTGAGCGCGGTGCCCCTGGCCCTCGAGCCGAACAGTATTATCCTTGCGTCTGGGAACTCCCTCCTAATTGCCTCGGCCACCCTCGCCGCGAGGGGGTCAACCATGGAGGCGGCCTTCGCAGAACCTCAATATGAGGCGGGCCTTCTCGAGGTGCGCCACGGCCATGTTGCGGTTGTAGAGGGTTGCCGGGACGCCGTTGGCAGCGTCGGGATAGCGCGTCACGACGTACTCTGGGGTCAGGTCCATGGCAGCGTCGAGGAGCTCCTCGTCGTCGACGCCAAGCGACTCTAGCAGCTCCAGTAGGTTGTGGGTCCTTGGGGGAAGCTCAGCCTTCACGTGCATGTACACCGCCTTTAGGGCCTTCTCGGCGGCCTGCTGGGAGAAGAACACCGAAGCGTAGTAACGCCCGGCCTCTAACAATGTCTCGGCTGTCCTCGCATCCTCAAGGGCCTGGAGCCACATCCTCCTGACCTCCTCCCTCACACTGACGACCCGCACATACAGATATAAACAAACCGCAGCGCCAGCGGTCTAGAGCCCGAGGCCGGTAACGGGACGCACATTTTTAAGTTGTAGGGACACATGGCCAATGGTAGTCATCGACATGCACGTGCACATACCCGTGGACGAGTTTCTAGGCTTCCTTGGGGACTTTGCGGAGCCCGCGTTGCGGTACTTCAATGCGGACGTGGGGCGTAGGGAAGTCAAGGAGGTTTTGGACTGGTTCGCATCGCTGGGCATAGACTACGTGGTGGTGCTCCCCATAGACTCCACCTCCTTCCTCGGCCGCCGGGTGGGCAACGACGTTGTGGCTTCCCTTGCGAGGGACGACAGGGTCGTGGGGTTCTGTAGCGTGGATCCCCACAGTAGGTACGCCGTGGCGGAGCTGAGGAGGTGCGTCAGGGAGCTGGGTCTGAGGGGCCTGAAGCTGCATCCCCAGCTGCAGGGCTTCGACCCGTCGGACCCAGCTGTGTGGCCCATATACGAGGAGGCCCAGGAGCTGGGGATACCCGTGATCTTCCACACGGGCACGTCAGGCATAGGCGCGGGGCTGCCGGGGGGAGGCGGGCTGCGGTTGGAGTTGGGGAGGCCTATGAGGATAGACCCAGTAGCTGCAAGCTTCCCCGACCTGCCCATAGTGCTGGCCCACGGGGGGTGGCCGTGGACCGACGAGGCCATAGCCATGGCCCTCCACAAGGCCAACGTGTACGTGGACCTCAGCGGGTGGTCCCCCAGGTACATGCCGGAGTCCATATGGAGATACTCGCGGCACCCGGCGCTGGCAAGGAAGCTGCTCTACGGCAGCGACTACCCATTCATAAGCCCGGAGAGGTGGCTAGAGGAGTTCAGGTCGGCCCCCGTAAAGGACGAGGCGCGCCCACTGGTGCTTGGGGACAACGCGAGGAGGGTCCTGGGCATATAGCGGCCCCACATCGCGGGCCGGCACAAATGTTATACGCCTAGCCGCGGGCAAAAGCGTGGTCCGTGTCAGGTGGGTGGGGAGGCTGGGCACGCTGGAGGTGAGGTTCGTGGACAGGGAGGCGGAGCTGGCCTCGCTGTTGAGGGACCTCACGACGCCCACGGTGGACGTGGCCGTGATTTACGGGCCTAAGGGCTGCGGCAAGACGGAGCTTCTCAGGGCCATCTCCTCCCGGCCCCCCGCGGAGGACCTGTACGTGGCATACGCCGACCTGCAGGGCGGAGTCATGGACGCGCTGGTGCCGGGGGGCCGCACATGGGAGCCCGTCGCGGACGTGGTGAGGGGGGCCCTGGGGGCCCTGCATCCCCTGGCCAGCCTAGCGGTTGGGCTCGTGGAAAGGCTGCGCGGCCTGTTGAGGGCCGCGGGCGCCGCGCTCCTCGCGGCGGGCAAGAACGTGGTGCTGGTCCTCGACGAGCTTGACAGGGGACTGGTAGAAGCTGCGCGTCTAGGGAGGCCGCGAGTACTTGTGGAG
>JALWZH010000029.1 GCA_027002815.1 Thermoproteales archaeon
CGCGGTGGTGTCCAACATGCCGTACCTGCCCCCAGAGGAGGAGGCGGGCGACTGGGAGGCCTTGTCGATCTATGATTATCATTTCACGGAGAGGCTCCTCTCGTGGGTGGCGGTCCAGGGACCGCGCCTAGTCGTGCTCACCACCAGCACCCTAGGACTCGCACACCACGTCACCACCAGCCTCGAGCTACTGGGCTATAGGATCTTCCACGAGGAGAGGAGCCACATGTTCTTCGAGGACATAGTGTCCCTGTGCGCCCAGCGCTAGGCCTGCTTGGAGGCAAGCTCCACCTTCATGTCCACCAGGGCCTCAACTATATCGTTCAGGTACTCCAGGACCCTCAGCATGCTGTCCATCACTATCCCGCTGCCCACCGCGGCCTCCACGTTCCTGTCCTGCCTAATGGCCCGCGCAACTCTCTCGCTGTCCAGTATCATGCCTATCAGCTTCCTCTCGTCATGCTCGTCGCCCACAAGCAGGGAGGACACCACGTCGAACATCCTGAGGTCCATGTCTATCAGTTCCATCAACTTTTCCCTGCTCTTAGGCCTCCACCCCTTCATGCACTCGTATGCCACACGGGCTATGTGGTCTCCAATCCGCTCAATGGCCTTACTCACCATGAAGAGCTCCCCTATGTTCCTAGGATCCTCTATGCCTAGGGACACCATTACGTACCTGGATATCAGGGCCCTGTTGAGCTGCCTTACCGCCAGCCAGTAAAACCTGTCCACCTCGTCGTCCCTCTCCGCAATGTCCGCGTACAGGTCGCTGGCGCTGTCACGGAGCAGGGCCTGCTTGAGGTCGTCCAACATGTTCCTGGCCACGCGGAGCATCTTGGTGAAGACCTCCCCGATCTTAAGCTCCGCGACGCCGAGGATCGACTGTATGACGAGCCTAGTCGACGACTCGTCCACAACCTCGGAATCTATCATCTTCCTCCTCACGAAGTCCTTTATGTGTTTCCGGGCCCTTGGGTCCTCTGCGTCCAAGTTTATTATGAGGGTCTCGTAGCCGGCAATGTAATACGTCAGGAGGAGCCGCGCAACTTCCTCGTCCTTCATGTCGCCTGTGACGCTTATCTCGGCCACGAGGGGCAGCGTCTTGGACATCTTCTTCGGTATTAGGAGGAGGGTCATGTCGGGCTGGGAAATTATTATCACCTCGTCGCCGGGCTGAAGCCCCACCTTCTTCGCCCAGTCCTTGGGGAGCGACACGATCAGCGTGGCTCCCCCGGTCAATTGCACCCGCCTGGTCTCCGCCTCCCTCTCCATGCGATGTTACCTAGAGATATATATAAATATAACCTCCTAAATATACTGTGGGTTAAATACTGCCTATATTTCCTCTATTCCACCGGCGGCTCCGCCTCGCCCACGGAGCTCAGCTTGCTCGCCATCAGCACTAGAACCCCGTCCCTGTACACCGCGCGCGCCGTGTCAGGCCTAATGCGTACCCCCAGGCCTATCCTCCTGGCAACCCTGAAATTGCTTATCCTCTCCGCCCTAATGACGTTGCCCGGCTGGTCCATCGAGGGCAACGCCACCACCTCGATCTCAGAGTCGTACACCTTGACCCTTATGTTCTCCTTCCTAAAGCCCGGCATGTCCATATAGATCAACAGCATTCCGTCTTGCTCATATATGTCGACGTCGGGCTCCCTGGTTATCTCTGCGGGGGGAGCAGACCGGTAGAGGTCCCTGGCCACGTCCAGCACCTTGTTGACCAAGCCCTGCACGTTCATGGGACTCACCGGGAACCAAAGTTAAAATTTCAACGTTATTTTTACTGGGCTACACACATATTACTTCTTCTTTTTGACCTCCCCAACAACCTCGCCGTACATGTTTACAGGGAACTGGTACCCACAGCCCGGGCATGAAATGGATATGCCCATAGTGTACCACGACTCGCCCAGCTCCACCTCGAACGTGTTGTTGCAGTTGGGGCACTTGGCCTTTATCTTGAGGAGCCTCTCGGGCACGCCTCCGGAGTACTCCCAGTCCTCAGGCATCTCCCATGCCTCCTCGTCCCCAGAAGACAGGAACGGCATGGACCCCTGGGCCGGTGGAGTATTTAAACGTGGTGTTGCCCCGATGTCAGTACCTCCTGGCGACCCTCAGCCAGTAAGTGGCCCTATCTCCACATATGGGGTCCCTTAGATCGTAACCGCCGACGTCCGGGTCCCTGTCCAACGGCACTCCAAGGGCGTTGGCGTCCACAGCGTCCTGCAACTTGACGCCGCACTCGTCCCTGCCGTTCCACGGCACTTCGGCAACTGCGCGTCCCTCCCCGATCGCCGTCCTCGCGTCCTCGAGCGTCTCAACGCGCCTGACCGATGCGGAGAGCCTCTGCCACGCCTCCCTTCTCAGGTTTTCCTGTACCTCTGAGAGCAGGCCCCTAATGTGGTCCACCGCGGAGCTGCGGGGGACAGAAACCTTCTCCAGGGTGTCCCTCCTCGCTATGACCACGCGCCCCTCCTCGACGTCCCGCCTCCCTATCTCGACGCGGAGGGGCACCCCCAGCAGCTCCCAGTAATGGTACTTCCACCCGGGGGTCTTGTCCCTCCTGTCGTCGATAACTGCGCTTATGTCGGCCGCCCGCAGCTCCGAGGCCAACGCGCGTGACGCCTCGACCATCGCCGCATACTCCTCGTCGCTGTAGAATATCGGCACTATGACGAGCTTGTAGGGCGACACTGAGGGCGGCAGCACCAGTCCCCTGTCGTCACCATGCACGGCGAACATGGCCGCTATGCTCCTCTCAGATATGCCGTAGGAGGTCGTGTGAACGAGCTCATGCCTACCGTCGGGCGTCAGGTACGTGACCTCGAAGACCCTGGAAAAGTTGGTGCCCAGGTAGTGGACTGTGCCTATCTGTAGGGCCCTACCGTCCGGCAACACCGTGTCGAAGGCTATGGTGTACACGGCCCCCGCGAACTTGTCCCACTCCGGTCTGCGCGAGATGAGGTAGGGCACCGCCAGCTCGTCGAAGAACCGCCTATATATGTCCACGGCCTCCCTGACCTGCCTCTCGGCGTCCTCCCTGTCGGCGTGGGCCGTGTGGGCCTCCTTAAACATGGATATCTCCCTCAGCCTTATCAGGGGATGCGTCATCTTGGTCTCAGCCCTGAAGACGCTTACGATCTGGTACACCTTGTAGGGGAGGTCCGTGTGGTCCCTTATCCACAGCTTAAACATCGGCATGATGGCGGTCTCCGAGGTGGGGCGAAGCACGAGGCGGGACTCCCCCTCCTGCAACCCCTTGGTGACCCAGAACACCTCCTCCTCGAAGCCTCTTATATGCTCCGACTCCTTGGCGAAGAACTCGTAGGGTATGAACACGGGGAAGAGCACCTCGCCGTGACCAGTCTCCTCGAGGAGACGGCGCATGATCGCCTCCACGTTCCTGCGTATTTTCATCCCGTAGGGCCTCCACACGTAGGCCCCCTTGACGGGGTACCTCACGTCGTAGAGCTCCGCCTCTGCTATGACCCAGTGTAGCCACTCCATCAGACGCGCCAGTTTCTCCCTGCCCCGCGCCTGTGGCCCCCGCAGGATCCGGGCCTCCATGCCGCCGAGGGCAGGGACAAATATAAATTATGCCGAGCTACGCCAGCCTTCTCCAAGCGGCCCGCCCAGCGCGCGTACTCTGCCCGCGCCAATAAAAGTTACGCCTCAGTTCTCCATCAAGAACCTCCGAGGGGACAGACGGCACGTGGCAGCGTCAACGTAGGCCTCCCAGAGGCCCTCGACATCGGCGGCCGCCTCAGGGCCTTTGGCGGGCCAGGAACACGTAGCCTGTGTGGGCCAGGGCCCATGTCCTCGGCCTCAGCTCCCCCTTGACGGCCTTCCACTCCCTCAACGTCACGTCGTATAGCCTCCAATCCACGAACCTGCGATAGTCCAGTGCCCCCACGAACTTGACCAACTGGTCCACAGTTGTCAGGTAGGCTGCCAGGGCGCCGCCGGGCCTCAGCGCGCCGTAAGCGTGATCTAGAACCCTCCACGGATCCGCCATGTCCAGCACCACTGCGTCCACCCCCCTCTCCTCGAAACCCTCGGCAACCACGTCCCTGATCCTCAGGAGTACCCACCTGTCGAGGCCAGCGGCCGAGATGTTCTCCCACCCCACCCGCGCCACGTCGGGCCTCCTCTCGTACGCGTACACGACGCCGTCCGGACGCACGTACCACGCCGTGACGGCGGTGAGGTAGCCGGAGCCCAGCCCTACCTCTATCACCCGGGAGCCCGGGCCTATGCCCGCGTACATTAGGATCTGGGCTATGTCTTTTGGGTGCATGACCTGGGTCACCTTGCGGAACCTGGATATAACGTCCAGTATAGTGGGGGGAAGCACGACGAACTCCTCGCCCAACGTGGAGCGGACGCGCGACCCGTATCGGGCCCCCACAACGTCGTCGAGCCGTATGGCTCCCCTGATCGTGGCCACGCTGACGCCCCGCATGGCCCTCGCCACAGCTCTGACCTCCTCAGAATGGTAGAGCAGCACCCAGTCCCCCTCACGCACCTCCATGACGATAATAAACCCTGCCTATATAACTGGCGCAAGGCAAAGAGACGTGGTGGGGAACGCGGGACGTGAATGGGACGTGCTACTAGGAGGCTTACCTAAGGCCAAAACGCCGGGGGCCCAGCCCCCACAACGCCGCCATGACGGTGCCGGCTGATCGGCGGAGGCCCTCCATGAGGGCCGACCACCCTGTGCTGTCCAACATGTCCCGTCTCCTCATAATGGCATACCTAGCGACCCACGGCAAGGCAACACTGACAAGGCTCTCCACAGACCTGGGCATTCCCCCTAACAGGGCCGCATACCACCTCGACGCCCTGGAAAGGGAGGGCTACGTCGAGAAGGGCATGGACCTGAGAGACCTAAGGGAAAGGATATACACGCCGACCGACCGAGGCCTCAGGGAAACGCTTGAGTACATAAGGACAATAAGGCCCCTCCTCGCCCTATGAAACATTTAAATATGTGGCACCCACAATAAATATTCGATTTATAACGCTGTGTTTTATATACCTTTCCAAAATTCAAAACTTCGAAAAAGGGACACGTATAATAAGAGCCATGAACAGGAACACCATGAGAGGCCTCACATCACTAGAAATAGCAATAATAGTAGCCATAATACTGGTCATAGCGGTCGCAGTGGGATGGTACCTCTACACCACCTTCGCCGCATCAACCACGGCACAGGCAAGACTATCAGTGTCAAGCGCCGAGTTCTCTGGCGGAACACTCACACTCTATGTGATCAATCCCGGGCCCGCAGATGTGACCATACAGGCCATTAACTTAGCTGGACAATCATGCACTGGGGGGAGCGGGGGCGACTTTACAATTGGTGATACAATAAACGCCGGTGACGCTGGCACCCTCGTCGCTGAATGTTCTGGCGTCACGGCCCAGCCGGGCACCACGTTGCAGGGTACAGTGATCACCACTGCCGGCACTTCGTTTCCGTTCACGGCCGTTGTAAAGCCGTAGCGTCTTTTCCATGTGTGCCTGGGGAAACACCTTATTTTTTCGTGTACCATAGCACGCCATGTCCAGTATAGATGTGCTTGTCTTGGCCGGGTTTATCGTGGTGATAGCTTTTGCCATCATGTACATGTACGTTTCGGCCTTTGTGGGCGAGGTCTCTACGTCTTCGAGGGGTGGGCCCCTCTCGGCTTTCCTGGACCGTGACGGCGATCTGTTGGTCTGCGTTCAGAACCCTGGGCCAAACGAGTATTATACCGAGTACGCCGTTGTTGTTGGGGGCAGGAGGGCCAACATCACGGGCACCGTTGAGGTTGGGGGGCTTGTGGGGCTGAGGGGCCATGTCTCCCTGGATGGGCCCCCTATGGGGGGTTCGGTGTATGGCGAGGTTGTGACGCCGAGGGGGTACAGGTATCCCGTCACCTTCGCCGTGGTGGCCGATGTGGACGGCTTGTCCTGTGGGTAGCCGTGTTGGGCTGGTACCTTAGGGGCATAGAGAGGACGGACCTGGACCCGTTCAGGTTCATGCGCGTGGCGCGCATGTCGGCGATCGGCGGGGCCTCCCTGGCGCCGGTGGGGGCCCTGCTCACCGTCCTTGGGATGTTCCCGCTGTCCCTGGCGTTGCTTGGCGCTGGGGTTTTCCTCCTGCTCTTCCCAAAGATCATGGTGGGGATTAGGGCCGGCGTGGTCAGGGAGCAGCTCAACACGGAGATGCCCTTCCTCACGGTGCTCCTCCAGTTGGCCTTCGCCACCAAGGCTCCGCTTGACGTAATAGTGGATTCCATGACCAGGTACGTCGAGTTGCCCGGCCTGAGGGCCCTGGCCCTGGCCGCGTGGAACAACGTGAGGATGCTCGGCCTCGAGTCCATGGACGCCATGAGGAGGGCCGTGGAGAAGCTTGCCCCCCTCAAGCTGGTCTACAGGTTCTCCTCCCTCCACACGGCGCTTAGGCTTGGGGAGGACGTAGTGTCGAGGCTCAGCATATACATGGACATGGACCTGGCAGAGTTCTCGTCCAACATGGCGCGTAGGATTGACAGGCTCACCTCCATCATGGCCGCCCTTGTAGTGGGCATCTCCATGCTGAGCGTCACGGCCGTCATAGTGGCCAGGGCCAACCCCGCCATGCTCATTGTGATGGGGGGCCTCGTACCCGCCGTAATGGCCTCGGTCATGTCGCTGGTGGTGAGCGTGCCCTTCACCAAGATAAGGGTAAACCCAGGCCACGTGGGCGTCGCCGTGGCCGCGTCGGCCGTGACGGCCCTCAACCCGCCCCTACCCGGACTCGGCGAGGCGGGGCCCCTCTACGGCTTCGCCGTGGCGTTGGCCGGCTTCCTAGTCCTACGCGAGAGGGAGTGGGGGAAGGACTACGAGAGGGGGTTCATGGACTTCATATACACGCTCTTCGACCAGATGAAGCATACCCCCTCGGCCTACAGGGCCGCAGAGCTTGCCGCGGAGCACGGGGAATACGGGCCCTTCACTAAGAGGGTCTACGGCGTGCTCCAGGCCCTCAGGCTCATGGACAGGAGGCTTGAGGATGCCGCGTTGAGGGGGCTCCCCCCGCTCATGAGCGCCGTCATGCGGATAGTGTTCGACATAAATAGGCTCGGCAACCTGCCTAGCGGCACCGTGGACCAGCTCCAGAACTTCGTCTTGAAGCTTTTCGAGGCCAGGGACCAGCTGGTCAAGTCGCTCGGCATAGTTAGGTTTCTGGGCGTCATGGGGGCGGTCATGGTGGCCTTCGTGAACTCGTCGCTGTTGACTCTGTCCGGCGCCCTGACCGCCGTGGCCGGAGGGGGGCAGACCGTGGAGATCCCTATGAGCATACTGTACATGTCGGCGTCCCTCGTCTCGTTTGGGTACTGGGCCCTCTTCTCCAAGATAAGCTTCTCCCTCAGGAGCGGCCTCCTGTACATGGGAATAGTGCTCCTCTCCTTCTACGTGGTCAGCAAGATTGCCCCCCTCCTCTTCGGGATATGAGCAGAGGGCGAAAATCGATATATTTGCGTCACGACTCACAATAGGATATGATAGGGTTCACGCTCACCGCGTGTCCAGGCAAGCTGGTCGGCGAATA
>JALWZH010000030.1 GCA_027002815.1 Thermoproteales archaeon
TATACCCCGCACCGAAAGCACGAGCTTCCCCTTGCTCGTCTTGGCGCGCCCAGGCACCTCCACGAGTTTCCCGAACATGGCTCTGACAAGCACCTCGGCAGTCGCCTCCCTGGCCAAGTACTGGCCGGCCACCCTGCCCCTTCTCAACACCGTCACCCTGTCGCCCACTGCCAGCGCCTCGCCTATCCTATGCGTTATGAGGACTATGCCCACCCCCCTGCTCCTGAGGGTCCGCACCATGTGGAAAAGGCCCTCTATCTCGCGCGGCGCAAGCACTGCAGTGGGCTCGTCGAAGATTAGGAGGCGGGCGCCCCTCGAAAGAGCCTTAACGATCTCTATCCTCTGTTTTTCCCCCAGCGACAGATCCCCAACCCTGTTGTCGAGGCCCAACCTCAGGCCAAGCCGTTCCGCCTCGACCGAAAACGCGCGGGGCGACACGCCTGCCAACAGGAGGTTCTCCAATACTGTCAGTTCATCTATGAGGGCATACTGCTGCGAGACCAACGCTATGCCGAGTTTGAGGGCCGCCTTGGGCGAGCCTATGGTGGTCTCCCTCCCATCGACCAGGATTTTCCCACTGTCCGGAAGGTATATGCCGTACAGTATGCTGGCCAAGGTGGACTTGCCGGCCCCGTTCTCCCCAAGTATTACATGTACCTCACCCTCGTGGAACTTGAGGTCCACACAGTCGAGCGCCTTGACCCCGGGAAACGACTTCGACACGCAGCGCAGCTCAATCATGCGGTGGCCACGTTCTCCACGCCTTCAACGAGCCAGTCTATGCCGTACAACTCGTCCTTGCTGAGCCTAAGGCTCTTACGGGTCCTCTCATCGACACGGACCCTTACTTCGCCCTCCCTGTCCTTTATCGGGCCGCTGTACGGATCGAACACCCCTTCCGTGATCTGTCTCCTACGCATCATCACGTAGTCCTGAACCTCCCGCGGCACCACCTCGTGCATGGGGAGGTATATGTCCGTGGGGTTCTGCCTCCAGTCGTAGCCATACCAACTGTTCTTCATGGACCACCAGTAGTCGCGGGGCCTCTCAGGCGGCCACTCGGACCATATAGACATGTCCTCGGTCAGCCACGCCATGTAGGCCCTAAGGATTATCTCAAGGTACATGGGGCCCCAGTTCACCATCTGCCCGGAAACATGGGCCTTAGGCGCCCTGTCGTACATGTCGCTGTAATGGCTGAAGGACCAGGCCCCCTTTTCCTGGGCCACTATGAGCACTGTGGGCGAGTCCTCCGTGAACGCCAAAACGTCGGCGCCGCGCCCTATCAGCGTTTCTGACGCGCTCCTGGCCTTGGCCGGGTCAAACCAACTGCCTATTTCAATCACGTCCATGGTCGCCCGCGGGTTGACCTCGCGGGCGCCTATCAGGAAGGCGTTCAGATGCCTCTTCACCTCTGGTATTAGGAACGCAGCTACGTATCCCAGCTTATCGGTCTTCGTTATGGCCCCAGCCATAATGCCATTAAGGTAGTACGCCTCGTAAAGGTCTATGAAGTACTCTATGAAGTTCTCTGGGTCCCCAGGCTCCAGGTAGCCGCTGCAATGCGCAAAGAACCTGTCCGGATAGCGCTTGGCCGCATCCTTTGTAGACCTCATGTAGCCGAAACTCGTCGTGAAGACCAGCTGCGCCCCATCCTTAACCATCTGGTCTATGACCCCGGACGCCTCTCCTTCCGGCACGCTCTCCACGTATGTGGTTTCCAGGAAGGGAAGCCTCTCCTCGGCGAAGCGACGCCCCCTGTCATGGCTATAGGTCCACCCAAGGTCGCCTATCGGCCCAACGTAGACGAAGCCGGCCTTGAACTTGGGGAGACCGCCCAGCGCCGTCCCCGCCTCCCTACCAGCAGTCACAAGCCTTTCCCTTTCCACCACCTTCTCCACAAACTTAGGGAAGGCCTCCCTGATCGCGGCGCCACCGATGGCGAAGCCGGCGACGAAGGCCCCCACCATCTTTAGGAGTTCCCTCCTACTGGACATGACCCGAATTAACTATGCATTTAAAAACATAACCGTCCGAGCCACCACAATATTACCTGTCCGTTTAAACAAATTGTTAAATAGAGAGAGCGAGCTCTGGCGTCAGGTACCACTTGACGTGCCATGTAGAGCCCTCACGCGCCAGGCACAAGACAGCAGAGTACCGGAACTTGACCACAGCCCTATCTGGATCGCCGACTACGAGCAACGATGCCAGCCTGCCGAGGTGCGGTAGGTGGCCCACAAGCATCACGCCGTCCATCCCAGTAAGCCTGCCGGCCCAGTACGAGGGATCGTCAAGCGGGTTCAGCCCCTCGACTTGGAATATCCCCCTGGCCGGCCCGAGGAACTCTGCGAATATGGACGCGGTCTGCTCAGCCCTTTTCTTCCCACTATGATAAATAGCCTCAACCTTGACACCGACCCTGGCCAAGTGCCCTGCAACGGTCCTAGTTTCTTCCACACCTCGCCGAGTCAACCTCCTCTCTGGGTCCTCGGCCTCATTGTACGCCTCGCCGTGCTGTACAAGGAATATCGCCATGAGGTCACAGTACGGGCAAAATTTAATGTTACGCCCAAAAACATATTTACCCTCTCAGCGAGAGGGAAACGGAGGCCCCGGTCGTCTAGCGGTCAAGCGCCCGGCGGACCATGGATGCGGGCCTTTCGAGCCCGTGACCCGGGTTCGAATCCCGGCCGGGGCACCACAATTTCTTTGTTGGATGGGCTTTCTGTGGTGTGGGTCTTCCATGTGGACGTCTACGAAAGGAAATGGGGGTTGCCGTTGGCCCTCACATGGGCAGGCTCCCATAACCCTCTTTCCGGCGTCCATGCCTCTTTGACGCCCAACCATAGGCATCCCCCAACCCAGTCCAACGACCAAAACCACGCCGGACGACCCATCTAATTTAGCGCCATGTGTCGGCGTTGTGTTGGCAGGCGTGGCGTCCCCACCATCACATGAAGACGCGCCGGACGGGCCTAGCTCACAGAGTTCGCAGGCTCAACTGCATGGAACGCTGGCGAGTGGGTTCTAGTGGTGTAAGGTATCGAGCAAGTCGGCGTTGGTGGCCATCCCGAGTCGTGTTGTCAGTCTGACTGGCCGCACTGCATGGTCACACCTGTAGACCTCAAGTCCCAAGACTCCGAACTGGGCTGCCATGGAGACTCAGAGGGCGCGGAAAAGATATATAGGAGTCCTATGTTTTTCCCATGCAGGCGATACCCGGCTACGATTTCGGTAGGGTTCCCGACGCGCCTATAAGCGACGGGGAGTTCGAACTTCTCAAAAGGACGGTAATGCTCACCGACGAGGACTTCAAATATCTAAGGATGGCGTGCGGCATACTGAAGGACCAGATCGACGCTATATTGGACTTGTGGTACGGCTGGGTAGGCTCCAATCCCCATCTCGTCTACTACTTTGGGGACAAGGCAGGGAGACCCATTCCCGAATACCTAGACGCGGTCAGGAAAAGGTTCGGCCAGTGGATACTTGACACCACGTGTAGGGACTATGACAGGGAGTGGCTCAACTACGTGTATGAGATAGGGTTGAGACACCACAAGTCCAAGAAGGGGAGAACCGACAATGTTGACACGGTGGAGCACATACCTTTAAGGTATATGATAGCGTTCATAGCCCCAATAGGGCTCACCATAAAGCCGTTCCTAGCCAAGAAGGGGCACAGCGCAGAGGACGTGGAGAGGATGTGGTCTGCATGGCTGAAGTCCGTAGTGCTACAGGCGGCTATATGGGCCAGGCCCTACTCTAAGGAGGGGGAGTGGTGAGCGGCTTATAGTCCGGGCAATTGACACGCAGCTCCAACACGTCCAGCTTTTTATTAAGCAGGGCACAGTAGTTCCCCTCCCCATAATACTTGCAGGTAAGGCATATCCTCGCCTCTATGAAGCCTGACCTTTGAAGGTTGGAAATATAGCGCAACAGCTCCATGTAGAGGCCCTCTAGGTCCAAGCCCTGGAGTCCTTCCATGGCGGGGACCTTCCATTTCTGCAATTCCCTGAGCACTAGACGGCCCTTATCGGTCAGCGTCTGCACTGTGCGCCTCCCAATCCTCTTCCTCCTCAGCAGCCCCTTAGACTCAAGAGCCTTCAGCGCGTCGCTCACAGTGGGCTGGGAGACGCCGAGTAGGCCGGCCAATTCGCCTACGGTGATCCCCCCAACCTCGGACACCGCTTCAAGTATAGCTGCCTGTAACTGGGACAATCCCATGGACGTAGCCGCCCGAGTCAAAGCAGCCCTATACGCCCTACAAATCCTTTCAAACGCCTCAACCACATCTCCCACGCGTTCTCCCCAGATCAATAATATATTGGTTTCTGTGTCCTCAGCGTCAAGGCGACATACGCGGCTAGCTCAACCCTGCGACAACTGCTACGCATTGGGAACGTGCTGCCTTGCGCCGTCTGTGGGAGCCCACAATTAGCGCAGCACCTCGGACACGCGGATCCGAAAGGGGCCATACGTTTCGTATGGACATTAACGGAAACTCTGTGTAGAAAGCTGTGTAATAATTCTTGGTTGTTTACTCAAATATATCTTATATATTTCGTGTGTAGTCATTTCATTGTTTTTAAACAACTATGACGGTTCGAGCAGGGGAAAGAGTTTTAATAGTGTGTACGTGTGTTCGGCTCATGATTCCTAAGCTTATCAAAGTGACGGATTATGAGTGGGAAATTCCGAAGGATTACAAAAACTGCATGAGGGTACCCGTAAAGGTGTACGCCGACAGCATCCTCCTAGAGAAGATGAAGTCGGACAGGACCTTGGAGCAGGGGGCCAACGTGTCGTGCCTTCCAGGTATACATAAATATAGTATAGTGCTCCCTGACGCGCATCAGGGCTACGGTTTTCCGGTGGGGGGAGTGGCCGCGCTCGACGCGGAGGAGGGCGTTGTTTCCCCGGGCGGGATAGGCTACGACATTAACTGTGGGGTCAGGGTCATACGTACTGACCTCACGGAAAGGGAGCTCAGGCCAAAGCTCCGACAACTGGTTGATGAAATATTCAAGCTTGTGCCTCCGGGCGTTGGTGAGACGGGGATATTGAGGTTGCCTATGGGCGAGTTCGAGCAGCTGCTCTCAGAGGGGGTCCAATGGGCTATAAAGCGGGGGTATGGCTGGGCCGACGACCCCGAACACATAGAGGAGAGGGGCTCCTGGGGCCTTGCCGATCCTTCCAGGGTCTCCCAGAAGGCCAAACAGCGGGGCAAGGACCAGGTGGGTACCATAGGCTCGGGCAACCACTTCATAGAGGTGCAGGTGGTCGACAAGATCTTCGACGAGAAGGTGGCCAAGGCGTTCGGAATCGAGCAGGAGGGCCAGGTCGTTATTATGATACATACGGGCAGCAGGGGGTTCGGCCACCAGGTGGCGACGGACTTTCTCATGGTGATGGAGAGGAAGCTGAGGGAGTGGGGCCTCAGATTGCCGGACAGGGAGCTGGCCGCCGCGCCCATAAAGGACAGAGTTGCCGAGGACTACATAAAGTCCATGGCGTCCGCGGCCAACTTCGCGTGGACTAATAGGCAAATAATAACTCACTGGGTCAGGGAGGCCTTCAGGAGGGTGTTCAATAGGGACCCAGACGCACTGGGCATGAGGATCGTGTATGACGTGGCGCACAACATAGCCAAGCTAGAGGAGCACGAGGTGGACGAGAGGGGGACCCGGAGGAAGGTCTGGGTGCACAGGAAGGGAGCCACCAGGGCCTTCCCCGCGGGTAGACCAGAGATACCGGCCGACTATAGGTCTGTTGGCCAGCCTGTACTCATACCGGGCTCCATGGGGACCGCGTCCTGGATACTTGTGGGCACAGAAGACGCCATGAAGCTTACGTTCGGCACTGCTCCACATGGGGCCGGGCGTGTACTGTCGAGGGCGGCCGCTGTGAGGTCGTTTCCTCCCCAAAGGGTGAAATCGGAGCTCGAGTCCAGAGGGATAATAGTTAGGTCTGCTGAGTCCGAGATAATTTCAGAGGAGGCGCCCCAGGCATATAAGAATGTGGACCTGGTGGTAGAGGTCGCCCATAACGTCGGTTTCTCACGTAAGGTGTCTAGGCACAGGCCCGTCGGAGTAGTCAAGGGCTGAAACGGGCTCTGGCCCAAATTACACTTCACGTAAACCGGCCATTTGTAGTTTTGCATCGTTTAGGTTGAGGAAATGCTTAATTAATGCGCCGCAATCTTCCGAGTGGACGACAAGCTGCTAATTTCCTTGGAGGGGTGCAGAACGGTGGTCCTGTCCAGGGGAAGGAGGGCCAAGGACGTGCGAGTCATAGCCGAGAGGCACAGGGAGATTCCAATGAACGCCGTCTTCTACGTCTACGGCCATGTTGACAGGATGATGCATAGGCACTTGAGGCCCTCTCTGGTAGGGGGTCACGCGGCCAGGTCGGCCCTTTTCCTGGCGCCTACAATAGGCATGGGGACGCGCGTTGTGTCCTTCTACACCTCCACCCCGTCGGTGTCCGACATGTGGTACCCCATCACGCCTGGAAGGGACCAGGCCATGGGGGGCGTTGAGCCCCACGTGAAGAGGGCCATTGTTGTGTATCTTAACAGCGTCCTAGGCGTGTACAACGTGCTGCGTGGGGGCCCGATACCAGACTTCTCTCAGCTGAGCCGTAGAAGGGTCGAGAGGGCCGTTGATGCGGTGGACTTCGAGGCGCCTCTCGCAGAGCTGGGGAGGCACGTGTCGTGGGCCCTCAACGCCCTGAGGGCCAGACCGCTGCGCGACCCCGACAAGATACAGCAAGTTGTCATGGGCGGGCCCAGAGGCCCCATTGATGCCGCCGCCATCGAGCTAGTTGAGGAGCTCTGCGGCGGCCACGTCATGGTGGACCTATCGATATACAGGACTGTCAACGCCCTGTTGTGAGACTCGGCGAGATAGGTCTCCTACATCTAATAATAGTGGAGCTGCTGGTCGGATACATATACATGATCCACGTTGATGTAATACTCTCGACACCTGCGGTGCTGGTCGTTGTGCCGGCCCTCATGAGCGCCCGGGGAAACATATATGGGACTGTGGTTACAAGGCTGGTCACAAGACTGCACCTAGGGCTGTCGAGGGTCCCATGGGATGCGAGGACCCTCAGCGACGTCAAGATAGCCCTGCTGGACGCACTCACGGCAGCCACAGCAATCTCAACTGTGGGCGCCGCCCTGGACTACCTGTGGGGCGGCAACATGGGCATATACCTGTACCCCCTCGCCTACATGGCCGTGCTTGTCTCGTCCATCTTCGTGATACCTACAGTTCTGTTCGTGGTTTGGCGTTCCTTTAAAAGGGGATATGCGGCAGAGTACGTAGCTGTGCCTGTGGCCACGGCCATCTCCGACCTCGTAACGCCCATCGCGTTTTTCACGGCAGTTAAACACGCCGTCGACGATGTCGCCGCGTTGGCTGTGGCGACCGTTTCGTTGGCCGTACTTGTGCTTGGGCTCAGGGAACTCACGAGAAACGCCAGGTTTTTCCTTGAAAATGTCCCGGCCACCATCCTTGGATCGCTTACGAGCGGGCTTGGGGGGCTCCTATACTC
>JALWZH010000031.1 GCA_027002815.1 Thermoproteales archaeon
TAGGCGAGATGGGGTACCCGCTGATATCCATGGGCGACGTTGTGCGGGACATAGCCCAGAAACACTCTGTGAGGCCTGACGTGGCCGCTGTGAAGGTACGACTAGAGATGGGCATGAGGTTCCTTGGCAAGGCCACGGCCCTGAGGCTGCCCAGGGGAGGCCTGGTTGTGGTGGACGGCGTTAGGAGCATCGAGGAGGTGGAACAGCTGGAGGAGGTGGACAGGGTGGTGTTGATCTATGTCGCTGCGCCGCGCAACGTCCGCTACGAGAGACTGGCCATGAGGGGCAGGAGCGACGATCCGAGCACCATCTCGGAGTTCCTCATGAGGGAGTACAGAGAGCTCCGGTTCGGAGTGGCCGACCTCATGTCCAGGGCGGACTATATACTTGTGAACCACGGAAAGGGGACAGACGAGTTGAGGCGGGAGCTGGAGTACATAGTGAGGACCGTGCAGAACGGCGGCCAGGCCCCAACATGACCTGTGGAAGACGGGCATCGTTGGAGCTCCTAGGTGGACACGTATTTTTAGGTTGACATGCCCCTCATGTCATGATAGAGGTGACCGTGATGGCCGAGGTAAGGCCCAGCGAGGACCCCAAGAAGGTCATGAGGTCCGTGAGCAACGTGATCGACATCGAGGAGCTTAGCCTAGAGGAGGTGGAGGGACGCAGATATGTGGTTGGGCGTGCTGTCGGCAACAAGCCCCTCCTAAAACTCAGACAGCTTATATGGAGCCAGGGCATACAGGACGCTGCTAGGAGCATGCTGAGCAGGGGGGTGATGGGCGATGACGTCCTCACATTTATGCTGAACAAGCAGGCCGCGTATGTTGGAGTCGTCTCGTTTGTCTCAGACCCAAGCGAGAGCCCGCTTGGGCCCATAATAGTCACGGTTAGGTATAGGGACATGCGGAGGCTAATCGACTGGCTGGCCCCGAGGACCTATAAAGGGAAGGTCATGTACGACGTGTCCCTCTAGGGACCAACATGGGGCCAGGGTCTGGTACCCGTCTATACAGGCCCACGTCAAGCTGTACTTGTATTTAACTTTTCCTTAATACTACTATATCTCTATATAATCCACCATGTACATACATGGAGCATATCGTTATATATTTATGCCCATGTCCATAGAACATAGAGTAGCTGGGCGCCGCGTAAACCATGTACCCGCCTTCCCTAAGCGTCGAGCCAATTTCGCCGAGAACCTTCTGCACAATATAACGCACGCCCATGTGGCTGGTGGACATCCTTCCATACGGCACGTCCGTGACTATGGCATCCACTGAGCGTGACCGTATGGGCAGTTGCGCTGCGTCGGCCTGCACATAATCACCGTGGTTGCCCAGATTGGCACGTGACGTCATCAGTGCGCCCATGTCCAGGTCCACTGCAAATGCGTGTGCCCCCACCATGGCCGCCTCCACCAATATGCTTCCCGTGCCCGAAAAGGGGTCCAACACCAACATTCCTTCCCTTATCCTGGCCAGGTTGACCATTATCCTAGATACAAGCGGATCCATGGTGACCCTGCCCCTTTTAGACAGGTGATGGGCAAACGCCGACCTGTCAATTTTGAGCGTTGTCTTTCCCCTGACCTCCTTTATGGTGCCGGCCCTACACAGGGATGACTCGTCGCAGTCAGTGTCCACCCTCATCTCGTCTCCCACATAGGCAATATCGTACGTGCATCCATGTACCTCAAGTAACGCCTTTACTTCTTCCACAGCAAGACACCTATATCTCTTGTCGTACTTTATTGATAAAATCATATATATACTTGTTTGCAAATATTGACAATAATAGAGTTACTATGGAGACAGCGGCAAATATGACCAACCTGGCCAAGAACTCGGCTGTGAGCGTCTGCCTGTAAAGGTAGTCCCCAAGATAGTTGCCCAACAACACGAAGAGCAACGCGATGGAGAACATGTAGAGCCTTAGCGTCCTGTTCCTTATGGCACCCTCTATGAAGTTGACCATGAAGGGGAGTGCCACATAGGCTGTTATTAGCGGTATTGGGTTTTCGCCGGTCTCCGAAATGGCTATATTTATAGTGCTAACTATGAGTATTGTTGACACGAAGACGCTGAAAAACGTGAACTCGTACTTCTTTAACATGCTGAAAAATGGAACGTGTAGATCCACCGAGTACAACAGGAGGAGGAGGCCGATTGCGAAGAGAGTGCCGTTCCAAATAGCCCCAATTATACGTGGGTCCACAAGCTGCCCTATGGCTGCAAACGTGGACCACAGCAACATCAGCACCGATGGGATACCTACAAAGTACCTCTTGTACTCGGGCTCCCGGACAAGCTTCGTGAAGTAGTACTTAATTAGGCTTGCCGTAGCTTCAACGGACTTTTCCTGTTTGACTATTACCCTCTCAACGTATAGTATCGGTCTCCTTTCCCTTATCAATGGGACCACCTCCTCGTCCGAAGGGCCGTCGGAAACTACCACAATGCCGTCAGCGTCGAACCACGACAAAACATCGTTTAGTTCCCCGAGCACCTTTAGATTCGCCTCGGCACCGCCCCTCGAGGAACCGGCTACTATGGCCACCTCCACGTTGCCGGGGCCCAAAGTCTCCAGCATTTCATCGTATGCTTTTACCGACGCGAAGATCGCGTTTCCATCGGAATCGTCGGGACACCTCAACATGAACTGTATGCCGGCCCTAAGCACGTTGTCCCTACCTATTATAGGAGTGTCTACTCTCAACCTTTCACCTATATCGTTGTCCCTGTCAACGTAAAGCACCAGCACCCTTCTGAGGCCTTGCATCAGACATTAGGTAATGTATTTAAGGTATTAAGCGTTACTACAGCGTTCCTGTACTGCCGTAACAGCAGAGGCACGACATTGATAGGCGGCCTCCCGCTACGTCGCGCTGCGGCCATCGAAGAGGCGCGTTGCCGTCCATGCGGAAAACGTGTGCCTTATATAATCGCCGATCCTCACACACATGAAGTGTAGGTTCCTCGTGTACACTGTAGACGGCGAAAGATGCGCTTTTATGTCGGTGGACGAGTGGCGGGCCATGCGTAGGAGGATAATGGAGGTATGTATGGCAGGCGGCAGGACATGCCCTGTCCTCGCCAAATACTATGCTCTGGCCGGCAACACATAGCGTCGCCGTACTGGTGCCGACGTTCCTCAACTTAAAACCCAGCACGCTCTCAGGACAGCGTTCCCAACACCGCGCACGTTGCGGTTTCTAGGAAAGCCCTGCGGGACAGCCCGTTCCAGCGCTGAGGTTGCGGAGACCGGCAGTTTAGAGGCGCTATGTAACCTTTATATTATGTGGTCATTACCACCGCGTATGTCCCAGGGGGTACCACTCACATCGGCACGTGTGCCGACCGCCGCCATGCGCTGTGCGGAGAGACATGGACAGCCCTAGAACGCTTAATAGGCTTGGAGGCGTCCTCGAGTATTTTAAACGGAGGAAATTCGGCATAGTGAGGGCGCTCAGGGTCGGCGAGGCCTACATGCTCTCCAAGGGCTCCTTATACGTGGACGTATGGGCGCCCACGAAGGACTACGTTAAGTATCACGACTACGACAAGCTGGTCAAGGGCCTGGAGCTGGATAGGGTGCACGCCCTCGTGATAGTTTCCTATAGGCCCTACACGATTATGGATTACCTGAAGAGACTGATGGATGCTGCGGAGAGGTGGTACGGCGTATCCAGCAAGGTCAGGATGATTGGGGTGTCCGAGGCAGACGTAGAAAGGGGCGTCGAGGATGCCGTGGAAAGGCTCCACACGTATTTCGCCGAGCTCATATCTAGGCCCGCCGCATCTGGTGAGGAGTGCCCCCGTTGCATGGGGGGGAACCTTCAACGCTACCAATTCGACGATTACTTCTCGCAGAAGCTGTACGGCGTTGCACGTCAATACGTGTATATATGCGAGAAGTGTGGTCTCCGTATAAGCAGACAGGAACTGTTGCTGGCCCCTAAAGGCTCTTCTTAAGCAGCTTCACGTACTCCCTCATCCACTGAGGCATGTCGCTTGGCACGCGCGACGTGACGAGGTTCCCGTCTACTACCACCGGCTCGTCCACGTACATAGCTCCGGCATTCACAATGTCGTCCCTTATCCCCGGGTACCCAGTCAGCCTCCTTCCCCTCAAAACCCCGGCGCTGATGAGTATCTGGGGCCCGTGGCATATCGCGGCCACAGGCAGGTTGCTGTTGAAGAAGAACCTGACCACGTCCAGCACGTCCTTGTCAAGGCGAAGTCTCTCTGGGGCCCTACCGCCAGGCAACACGAGCCCTATATACCCACTGGGGTCGGTCTCCCTAATGGACAGATCCACGTTTATCTGGTACCCCACCTTTCCCTTTATGGGTCTCTTGTCCATCGACGCTATGTCTACGGAAAATCCCTCTTCCCTGAGCCTATAATAGGGGTACAACACCTCTACGTCCTCTGCCTGGTCGCCGGTTATCATGAGTATCCTCATGTCCATGATCATTGTAATACCTATAAAAGTATACGTGTACTCTACGTTTATGCGACCCTTAGTATGGAGGGACGTAGTCCTCCGGCTTCGGTATTTCGGGGGAAAGCCCCTTACGCTTGCGCAGCTGGCCCGTGAAGTCGGCCAACATGGACTCAGGGAGAGGCGACCACCTTGAGAACTGCATAGACCAGAAGACTTTCCCGGCAGCAGCAGCGCGAAGCTCGTCGCTGATGTTGAAGCTCTCAAGCACAGGCAGCTCAGCCCTGATCAGTACCATGTACTCGGCCTGGGCCACGTCTATGACCCTGCCACGGTGCTTGTTTAGGACGGATATTATGGAGCCCATGTACTCGCTCGTGGTCTTTATGTCGAGCCTAAGTATGGGCTCAAGCAGCGTGGGCCTCGCCGAGAGGATGCCGGCATATATGGCGTTCTTAGCCGCAGGCATTATCTGTGCGGGCCCCCTGTGCGCAGGGTCCTCGTGGACCACCGCGTCGTGGAGGACCACCTTGACTCCCCTCACCGGCTCCAGGGCGAGGGGACCTGCCTGCATGGCCCACCTAAAGCCCTGAACAACGTAGTCCCTTATCTCGCGTAGGTACTGTATACCTGTGGTCCTATCAACAAACAGATTTATGTACGTCTCGTCCACTGCCCATATGCCCCTGGCCTCGTCAGCGTCCCAGCCAGCCCTTTCCCTGAGAACCTTGGCCCTCTCCCTTGGGTCCTGGTCGTCGTTTACCTCGCCGCTTATGATTAGGCTTATAGCCTCCTCGTCCAGCGGTTCCACGCTGATGTAAAGCTTGTTGTGCTTATTAGGCGACTTACCCTCATACACTGGGGACTTCGCCCTCACGGTCTCCCTGAACCTTATGAGCGGCGGCGACACGTTGAACTCTAGCTTAGTCCTTTCCTTGAGGAGCCACGTGGCTATTTCCAAGTGCAGTGTGCCCACGCCAGACAGGAGTATCTGGCCGGTTTCCTGGTCTATCTTGACGTCAAGGGTTGGATCCTCGACGACCAACTCCTTAAGGGACTCGACGAGCTTGGCCAGGTCCGCCGGATTCTTCGGCTCTACCGCTACGGTGACCACAGGCTCGCTTATGTACTTAAGTCTCTCGAAGGGCGGTATATCCGCAACGGCGACATCCACTATAGTGTCTCCGGCCCTGGCCTCCTCTACGCCGGCCAACGCCACAATGTTACCCGCGGGCATGTACGGCACTATGGCCCTGTTGGGACCCATGTATATGTAGGTCTGGAGGACCCTCTTCTTGGCCTTTGCACCTATTATATACACCTCCTTACCCTCGTGAACCGTGCCGCTGAATACACGGCCCGTCGCTATCAAGCCGGCGTGGGGGTCCTTCGTCATCTTGCTCACAGCTATGACGAGGGGCCCATCCGCGTTGGCCTCCAGCAGCGCCTTTCCTACTGGCCCGTCCAGGTCGCCCCTCCACAATTTAGGTATGCGGTACTTTTGGGCCAAATTCGGGGGCGGCACATGTTCTATGATCATGCTGAGTATAGCCCTGTACAATGGGAAGTCCTTGGAAAGCTCTTCTACCTGTCCCTTTTCATACGCGTCTATTATATTGGAGAATTTGAGCCCGGCCTTCTGTGCTATGGGTATTGTGATCCCCCACTTGTGGAGGGCTGAGCCGAGGGCCACCTGGCCTTTTGACGGGTCCAACTTCCACTTGTCCCTGAACTCTGGCGGCGCGTACATGTCTATAAGCTCGTTGAAGTCCTTGACTATCTGGACTATGCGTTGCTGTATTTCCTGCGGCGACAGCCTAAGCTCCTTGATCAGCCTATCTATCTTGTTGACGAAGAGGACCGGCCTAACCAACTCCTCCATTGCTTGCCTCACCACGGTCTCAGTCTGGGTCATTATGCCCTCAACGGCGTCTACCACTATGAGTCCGCCGTCCATGACCCTGAGGGACCTAGTAACGTGGCCGGTGAAGTCCACGTGGCCGGGTGTGTCCACGAAGTTTATGAGGTATGGCTTACCGCCCCATTCGAAAAACAGCGAGATATTGGCCGCCTTAACTGTCATCTGCCTCAACTGCTCTATGGGCACGTAGTCCAGGGCCAGGGCCTTACCCGCCATCTTGGGCGACAGGAGGCCGGCGCCCATCAGGAGGGAGTCCGTGCTGGTGGTCTTGCCGTGGTCCACGTGGGCCAACGTTCCTGCGTTACGCACCTGTGCGGGGTTCTTGGCTATGGCCAATATCTCGTCAATGCTCTTCTCAACTATCCTCACGTATGACATGTTGTGCCTTTGATGGGCCGGTATAAAAAATTACTTCCTCCTCGTGGGGGGACCACGTGGGGTCCTCAGCCCCGAATCGCATATCCTGAAAGCCGCATACAGAGCGATCACCAAGGCCATCATAACTGTCAGCCTTACGGCCCACATGAGCATGCCGGGCCAGCTGGCCGATTGGGGCCTCACCATGAGGGCCAGCACGCCCACGTAGTTGACCGAGAGGACCACCTTGCCGAGCACCCTACTCATTTCTACTGGGGGCTCAACGTAGTATTGGTCCGGTATAGGGTTGTTATCGCCCTTAGTTATGAGCGTGCATGTGCCTATCGTCCCACTCCCAACGACCCTATGAACTACGTCGCCGCCAAGCTTCACGGATCTGTACACTATGACGTCGCCTATTAGGTCGTTGCAGGAAAGTCCGTGCCTAAGCAGTATGACTATGTCTCCTAGCTTCAGGACGGGCTCCATGGAGAAGCTCGAAACCACTGCCCAGGGAGGCCACACTCCGGCAACCAGCGAAGATATTGTGAATACTACGATCACTATGGCCACGGTGCTCACCAGCTCCCGCGTAAACTTTCTCACGAGGGAGTTTTGTGACCTCCTTTAATCGCTTTCCTCTGTTTACAAAGATTAGCTTATATAAAAAGCTAGCGAAAAACTTAAATACAAGCGGTTTAACACTCAACACATGAGCCAGCAGCAGGCACCAAGGACAGGGGTACCGGTAATGATACTGAAGGAGGGCTCCCAGAGGACTACGGGCGTGGATGCCAGGAGGTCCAACATAATGGCGGCCAAAGTGATCGCTGAGATCCTCTCTACCAGTCTTGGGCCCAGGGGCATGGACAAAATGCTCATAGACGCGTTCGGCGACGTCACTATAACTGGGGACGGGGCCACCATACTGAAGGAAATGGAGGTGCAGCACCCCGCTGCAAAACTGCTCATCGAGGTCGCAAAGGCGCAGGATGCAGAAGTGGGAGACGGAACAACTACCGTGGTTATACTGGCGGGCAAACTGCTGGAGCTGGCCGAGGAGCTGCTTGAGGAGGGGATCCATCCCACCCTTGTCATCGAGGGCTACAAGAAGGCCATGGACGAGGCGCTTAGAATAGCGGACGAGATCTCGAGGCCCATAGATGTTGCCAGTAGGGAGGAGCTCATCAGGATAGTGTCCAATTCCCTCAGTAGCAAGGTGGTTGCCGAGGCTAGGGACTACTTGGCTGGCCTCGTAGTAGACGCTGCGCTAGCCGCCGCCGAGGATAGGGACGGCAGGAAAGTACTGGACTTGGACTGGATCAAGATAGAGAAGAAGAAGGGCAAGAGCCTATACGAGACCCAAATGGTGAGGGGAATCGTCCTCGACAAGGAGGTGGTGCACCCGGGCATGCCCAAGAGGCTCACCAACGCCAAGATCGCCATATTGGACGCTCCCCTGGAGATCGAGAAGCCTGAATGGACCACCAAGATATCGGTGACGTCGCCCGACCAGATAAAGGCTTTCCTTGAGGAGGAGGCCCAGATACTCAAGGCCTATGTGGATCACCTGGCCAATATAGGGGCTAACGTGGTGATAACGCAGAAGGGCATAGACGAGGTGGCGCAGCACTTCCTGGCTAAGAGGGGCATTATGGCTGTGAGGAGGGTCAAGAGGAGCGACATAGAGAAGCTTGCCAGGGCCACCGGGGCCAAGATAATAACCAGCGTCAAGGATGCTAGGGCCGAGGACCTGGGCTTTGCCGGCCTCGTAGAGGAGAGGAAGGTAGGGGAGGAGAAAATGGTGTTCATAGAGGAGTGTCCCAATCCGAGGGCCGTCACCATGCTTGTAAGGGGAGGAAGCGACAGGGTGTTGGACGAGGCCGAGAGGAGCCTCCAGGACGCGCTTCACAACGTGAGGGACCTACTTAGGGAGCCCAGGATAGTGCCCGGCGGCGGCGCCCTTGAAATAGAGATAGCTAGGAGGCTGAGGGACTTCAGCAGGAAGCTGCCCGGCAAGGAGCAGCTCGCAGTGTTGAAGTTCGCCGAGGCGCTGGAGCACATACCCACCATACTGGCCCTCACGGCGGGCCTCGACCCGGTTGACGCCATAGCGGAGCTCCGTAAGAGGCACGACGCGGGCGAGGTGGACGCCGGCATAGACGCTGTCAGCGGCAAGATAGTCAACATGTACGGCATAAACGTGGCCGATCCCCTCATAGTGAAGAAGCAAGTGGTAAAGAGCGCCACCGAGGCCGCCATAATGATACTGAGAATAGACGACATAATTGCGGCTGGTGCGCCTAAGAAGGAGGAGAAGGGCAAGAAGGGCGGCGAGGAGGGAGAGGAGGGCAAGGAGTCCACGCCCAAGTTCGACTGATCCCACAACACCCAACTTTTTTAAATGGGCCACCCACCTTCCCCGCGTGTCCCTTGAACACGATCTTATAAACAGAATAAACAGGCTCGTGGAGCTTCTCGACAGGGCTCTGAACGCCAGGGACTATTATCCCCCAAAAATAACCAAGTACGAGTTGGCTAGGATTGTGTCTGCGAGGGCACTACAAATAGTGAGTGGGGCCCCTCCCCTAGTCGACGTCGAGTCGCTTCCAAACGCCGATCCCATAACTATAGCGCTGAAGGAAATAGAGGAGGGGAAACTCAGGATTTATGTAGAGAGGGAGCTTCCCAATGGGCGCCTAGTGAGGAGGCCCCTTGACGAGCTCATAGAGATAAGCAAGGAGCTAGGCCTTCTTTAATACGAGCTTTTCCCCTCCCAACTCCATTTCCACGTAGTCTCCCACGTCGAGATCCCCGAAACTTTCCATTTCCTCGTCTGTGAGCCACAGGGTAACGCGGGGCACCGTGATCCTGTTGGGGCCCGTGAACGGCATAGACCTCACTATTTGTGTGACTAGGGGCATTACCTCGCGTGCAATGCTGGCCACTTCCGGAGAGTCTGACATGATTACGGGGCTAGGCACGTCCCTCTCCTCGACTATCTCGACCTTGATGTACCGGGTGCCCAGAGGGTCGTACACTATCTGTTTGCTGATGACTATCCCCCTCATGACGTTTAGGTGCGAAGAGTACAAATATCTTTCTGAACCTGGACGTCACTTGCATGGTGTATAGTTTCTCCATTACGGTCAATTATAGTTTAATAATTAGGGTAATCCGAGAATTATGTATATGGAGTAATCCTAATATTACCCTTGTGTAATACTTAAAAAGGGCACAAGTATCGCACTGTATGGCAGCGCAAGAAGCAACAATACTGGTCGGCAAGAAACCGACTACGAACTACATAATAGCAACGGTAATGCAGTTCAACCAGGGCAGCAAGAGGGTGATCCTGAAGGCAAGGGGGGCCGCAGTTGCCAGGGCTGTGACAACTGCGGTAATGGTCAGGGACAGGTTCCTGCCAGGCAAGGTGAACGTTAAGGAGGTGAGGCTGACCAGCGACAGGGTTACCGGCCAGGGAGGCAGGGACAGGTCTGTTGCAGCAATAGAAATAGTACTGGAATCGGCATAAACAACCCGGCTTTTTTGTAGATAGCCCCCAACGTTTTCCGCATGAGCTCGATACAGGGGGGCTGCGAGCTCTCCTCGCACGAGTCCAAACACCTCCGGGAGTTCCTCAAGTGTGTGAAGGATACAATGATGGGCGTCCGTGTGGTGGAGATAGACAACGGCCAGAGATATGCGTACGGCCTGTACGTCGAGGGCGAGGCGGAACAGTTGGTGAGGCTCCTCTCCTCGCTCCCAGGTAGCGTGGTCAGGGAGATGTCTGGGGCTACATGGGTGATACTTAACGGCGGATCGGAAGTGGTCATCGTGAGGGGCGTTAGGGCGTAGGCGTACAGCCAATATTTTTATCGGATCCCCCCAGTGGCTGTCATGGACGAGACGCGGTACAAGTCCAAGTACGTTTTCGCCGAGGACTTCGGGACAGGCTACTTCAAGTTCGGCCCCATCACCCTGGGTGAGAGCCCTTTCATGGTGCAGTCTAGGGGCCTCATACTTAGGGATCTGCCGGAGAGCGTCAAGCTTAGGGTGAGGGACAGGGCCTTGCTGGAGCGTGGGGTCGTCGTGGGCGACGACGAGATACCAAAGTACCTAAGTGGCGTCAAGGACGCGGCACGGAAGCTCAAGTATCCCCTTAAGGACGGCGTGGTCAAATTCGACGACGAGGATTCTTGGCTTGTGGTGAGGGAACTGGCCCGGTATGCATTCGAGAGGTTCCCTGTGTCCGAGGCTGGGTTCGAGGGCTGGTATGTGGTTATAGCCCTGTCCTCTCTGGCGCCCGATTATATGATTAGGAGGATCTTCTCTATACACGAGGAGTTGGATAGGCAGCACGGCGGGAGGCTCATAAAGGCGGTTACTGTGATCTCGCAGCCGCTGGCAGTCGCCATAGCCGAAAACGCTGTGGACTGCATAGTCATAGAGGGGGGCCACGGCAACATACAGATAGCGCCGATCAGCTACGCCCTTATCAGGGAGGGCGTGGTGGCGCTCAATAGGGGGGGCGCGGAGGCCAACGCCGTTACGAGGGAGGTACTCCGCGACATTGGGTACGGCGACGTTGCGCGCGAGGAGTACGTTGTGGAGCTTGTAAAGAGGGAGCTGGGCCTTGTCCCACGCAAGTTGGACGGGGCAATACGCGACGCTAAGTCGAACCCGGATAAGTACGTCACGCGTGTCAGGGTCTCCCCCATAACCGAGATCGAGGTTCCCCGCGAATATGCCTGGACGAGGTTCCTCATTGGCGAGGTGGTCTTCGACCCGAGACACGAGGTGTTCGAGAGCTATGTTGAGCAGGGCCGGCTCAAGATCGAGGATGCCGTGGTCGGCGACGTGGTCCTCTATGGGGAGATGGACTTGGCCTCAGGGATTGTGGAGTCCCTTAAGAGGGTTCCCGTGGAGATACAGGAACGCGTGTTGAGCAACATAATAATCAGCGGGGGAGCGTTCAAGTGGAACGTGCCGCGGGGCCTTGAGGATCACGCCGTGGACAGCGTGACCAAAATAGGGATCATGGTGAGGGATCGGTTCCCCAACATAGCCCACAGCGTCTCTGCCAGGACCGTCAAGGACCCACAGTTCTCCGTGTGGAGGGGGTCAATAATCTACGGCTTCGCGCTGCCCATCCACGTCAAGTGGAACGAGCAGGAGAGGGAGGGCTGGCACGCCTGGAAGTAAATATTAAACATGCAACACATATAGTTGTGGAATACATAAGGGCGTTGATCGCGAGGTCCCTGGAGGACAGATACGGGTACAGGTACCTGTCTCATGCCGGTAACCTCGTGGAGATGGTCGAGGGCATGAACAGCGTTGCGGTCTACATAGCGGTGGACGACATATATGGGGAAGCGGAGGTCAATAGGTACATGGCCGAGGCCTCGGCCCTAAGGGAAAGGTACAACAGGGTCATACTGGCGGTCCACGAATCAGCGTTGCCGTTTATAGACCCGTCCCTTCTGGAGCGGACGGGCCTCGGCCTCGTAGTGGTCGGGAACGGCAACGTGGAGCTCAAGTACCCCGGCAAGGCCTCGACGACGGCCAACGTGGCCGTACAAGCTCCGAACATCGAGGAGGTTGTGGAACGCAAGGTTCTGAGCGTACTTGAGAAGGAGAGGGCGAAGATTCTTGAGGAGGTCAAGCGCCTCGTCCCGGAGCTCGTCTCCGAGGTCTTAAGGGAGCGGTCTGTGGGGGCCTCGGAACAGCGGGAGGCCTCAAGCCCTGGCCAGGTCGAGGCTCTGGAGTCCGTCGAGGGGGTTCCCCAATTTATAAAGGAGAATCAATGGGTCAAGGTGTTGAGGAGTAGGAAGAGATGATGGATAAAATAATACTGGAGGAAATAAGGAGGGCCTTGGACGGAGAGGACGCGGAGCTGGCGGTGCGGCTTTATATGGCGTACAGGGAAAGGGGGAGGAAAGGCGTAATGGAAGTGGTGGAGGAGCTGTTGCGCGGTATATGAAGGCCAGGTGGACCATAAGGCGGGTGGCCATGGAGAACTTCAGGGCATATAAGGGCAGACATGAGCTTGAGTTTGGCCAGGGCATGACGTTGTTGCATGGCCGCATAGGCGCGGGCAAGACGAGCATCTTCTACGCTATAGAATACGCGCTTTTCGGCTCCGTCATGGAGACCAAGGAGAGGGTTGCGCGGCTCACGGACCTAATATCAGAGGGGAGGGACTTCGCGTTGGTGGAGGTGGAACTGGCTAATGGGGACGGGTCCACGCTACTCATAAGGCGGGTGTTGAGGAGCAGCGGGGCCGAGAGGGTTGAGGGTGCCGTGGACGGGAGGATTATAAGGTCCGAAAGGGACCTTAAGGCCGCGGTCAAGGGGCTGCTCGGCATCGACGACGACCTTTACGAGAGGGCAATATACGTGTCCCACCGCTCCCTCGAGGCGCTCCTCCACGGCCCACGGCAAAGGCGTACCCTTGCAATAGACAGGCTGTTCGGCGTTGACGCCGTTGAGGGCCTGCTCAGAAGCCTGCCCCTAGACTCGGTAACGGAGAGGTTGCAACGTGAAAGGGATAGGCTTGCAGCGATAGAGGCCCGCAAAGAGGTAATAGAACGGTATGGCGGCATAGATGGCATGAGGGGGCGCCTTGCCGAGATCGAGGGGGAGATGTCGCGTATACGCAGGTCGATCGAGTCGCTTGAGGCTGAGAGGAGACGCCTGTTGGAGGAAAAGGCTAGGGCGATGTCCTCAATTAGGGCGGGCCCCGAAACATATGAAAAGTATGTCCGTGCAAGGATGGAGTACGACGAGCTCAGGGACAGGCTGGACAGGCTGGGGGGATACCCCGCGCCGACGTTGGAACACCTAACGCTGCGCCTGGACTCGCTCAGGGCCAGGGTCCTGGAGGTGGCTGAGGAGGTGAGGCTCTTCCTGGACGGCCAAATACTGGACGAGCTGCGGCTAGCACAGCCAGAGCACATGGAGAAGGCGCTTGACGCCATTTACAAGGCGGTGAGGGACATAAGGGACTCCGTCCTGCCGAGACTTGAGGCGCAGCTGGAGGACATTAGGGATAGGCGGGTGGGAATGGCAGGAGAACTGGAGTCTCTCAGCAGGGAGGTGGCGGCACTGGAGAGTAAGGTTTCCTCCGTATCCCACATGTACGAGGCCTACAGGAGGATATTGGGCAAGTGGGGCGACGTGTCCAGGCTGAGGGACGCCGTGGAGAGGCTGTCCAGCGAGGTGGCGGAGTTGGAGTCCCGCACGCTCCTCTCGCGGTCCCTGTACGTCGTGGCAAGGCACCTCGTGGAGACGCATGGCGAGGCCTGCCCGATATGCGGCAACAGGATAGACCCCGAGTCTGTGAGGAGGCGCTTCGACGAGCTGGTGGAAACATACATGAGGCTGGACGACGAGTTGAGGTCCAGGAGGGCCATGCTTGAAGAGGCCAGGAGCGAGCTGGGCGAATTGGAGCGCGTCTTGCCTGCCGTCAACGAGTACCTAGGATACCGCGAGGTCCTGGAGGACAGGCTGAGGTCCCTAGCGGAGCTGAAGAAGAGGCTGACTACTGCGGAGAGGTCCGCTATGGAGTTGGAGCGTAAGATTAGGAGGGTAAGGACATTGGTGGAGGAGGTGGAAAGGGAGCTTGGGGGGCTCGAGGCCGCCTATGAGGCCTACAGGATCAGGCGGCGGATCTCTGAGCTGGAGGCGGAGTTGAGGGAACATGAGGAAAGGCTGGAAGGCATGGGCGCGTCGCCGGGCGCCCTGGCCAGGATAGAAGAGGACTTGTCCCGCATAGACGGCAAACTGGAGGCGCAGTACAACGCCCTCAAGGCCCTCATGGCCGAGAGGGAGGCCATAATGTCGGTGCTTGTGCATGTAGGCGACGAGGACCTTGGGACCATAGTGAATAGGGCCGCGCGCCTCGAGGCGCTGCACGCGGCGCTGTTGAGGATACAAGGGGCGCTCAAGACGGCGCAGAGCAATGCGAGGCGCAGGGTGGTGGACGTGTTAAGGGACCACGTGGACTCCATGTTCGCGCAGCTTTACCCCTACGGCGATCTGAGGGGCGCCTATCTGGAGGCCGAGCCCCGCGGCGACAAGGTGTACTACCAGCTGTACGCGTTCTCCAGCGGCGCCGCGCGCCTCCCCATATCCAAGTTAAGCGATGGCCAGAGGCTGACTCTGGCCCTAGCCCTCGTCCTGGCCATATACAAGTCGGCCGACCACAACGTGGCGTTCCTACTCATGGACGAGCCAATACTATACGTGGACGAAAAGGTTAGGCGCACCTTTGTCGATGTACTGCGGAGGCTGCTGGAGAGCGGCATAGTGGCGCAGGTTGTGCTGGCTACTCAGTCGCGCGAGCTGGCGGACCAAGCTGCCCGTTCGGCGCCCTCTAAGATCGTGCAGATAATACGCGAAGGCTTAGAACCGCCTAAGTTGGGTTATCCTTAAATAATGCAATGACCATGTTCGGTGTAATGGAATGCAGCGTCTTCATGTCCCTTGAGTACCTGGAAATAGACATAGTCAGGTACAGTCCCTCGGGGGTACAACACAGGAACATAAGGGTTGGGGGGCCTGGTATAGAGGTGGAGAACGACAGGGGGCAAGTCCTCCAGATACCCGTCACCTCTATGGAGGACCTCCTGGGCAGGTTCAAGGACCTAGTGGCGGAAGAGCTGTCGCCCTGTAGCAGGATAATCATGCATATAGAGGACGCCCAGAGGACCGTAAGCTCCGCCTCTGAGATCTTGAGGCTGGTGGACTACGCCTCCATAATGTCGGCGGTGTCGCACATGTCCAGGCCCACCAGGATAACCATAATAGGCTACAGGGGACGCAGGCCGCATGTTCCACTACCGCGGGGCCACATACTCATGCATAGGGTCGGCATAAAGAGGAGGTATATAAGGGACTACGAGGTGGGGCGCAAGATCATAAGCAGGATAGGCGGGTCCGAACGCGTGGTGGTAATAGGCCTGAGGACCGTGGAGGATAGGTACAGGGTGTTCGTGGTGGCCCGCCACGGCAGGAGGAGGCTCACCATCAAGCTGAAGAGGCCTCTCAGGCTCGAGACCTTCTACGCATTGGCGTCCAGCATAATTGCGCGCGTCGACGGGCTTAAGTGGTACGAGGTTGCAACCGCGTAGCATGGGCCGGCCGGGACGTGCGCGCCCAGGGGTCACGCCTACGCATATTAACCGGGCCAGAAATCGACACACGGTGATGAGGGTCTGGAGTTGGCGCGCATTGCCGGAACAACCCGTCTGACGAGACTGACCGGGCTTTGTGGGCGCAGCTTTGGGCCGCGGCTTCACCCAGAAACGTCCGGGTGCCCCCAAAGATGGGCGTAATACGTCTTGGCTATGTCGACAAGATACCTGTCGTTGGTGTACACGCCCAGTAGATCCCCGGCATGCTTCACGACTAGCAGCACCACGTCGGTTATGAATCCGCCTCCGAACATCTCGTCGCGGACCCTCACGCTTATCCTGGGGGGCACATCGCCGAGGGCCTCGCGCAGAGGCTCCGTGACCATCAGGTACACATCGGCCTGCCTGGACACGGCCAGGATCGTGTTCACCAGCCTATAATCCAACAGTTCCATGTACGGCAGGGCGACGTACGCCTTCTCGGTAGCGCTTTCCAACACGCCTATCGCAAACGACGCTATCTGTTCCCTTCCCTTGATTATATTGAGGAACGTGCTCTCGGACCTCTGGTGCTGTTCCAGGTACCTAGACTCGTAAATCGTCTGTAGGCTGTCCATGATCCCCCTGAGCTCCCCAAGCACCTTTTCCACGCCATCTACCAGCTTGCCGTAGACCTGTATTGGGGGCATGGCGAAGAACTTTTCGGGCCTGCCCCCACCCCTACTAACAGCGCCAAAAGCCTCCAGCCTCTTGAGGACGCTGTATACCCGCGAGTAAGGTATGCCGGCCGCCTCGGCCGCCTCGCGCGCGGTCATGGGCCCCCTTTCCACGAGCGCCAGGTACGCCCTCACCTCGTATGTGCCTAGGCCGAGCCTTCCAAGGGCGTCCCTCAACCTATTGATACCACTCACATTATGAATTGTCGGAAAAGAATAAATAAAGCATACGCGGACCTCTCCATGGTACCGCCAGCGGTACAGCAGGCGGCGCTGGTGCAGAGCTACAGCCCCCTCGTGGACATATCCAGGTTCAACCTGCCGCAAAGGTACAAGAACACGCTCCTCAACGAGACCCTCCAAAGGGCTTGGAAGAGGCGGTTCGGGTTGCCGGACCACACGCGTATCGTGAAGATATCCAACTCGGTGTGCCCCGTATGTTACAAGCGTATACCCATGGCCGTGTACGAGGAGAACAACGCTGTGTGGCTCAAGAAGACGTGCCCGGAGCACGGCACGTTTGAGGACCTCTACTGGGGCAGCGCCGAGCTGTACTACTACTTCCTCCAGTGGGACGCCCCCGAGTACATAGGCAAGGGCATAGCCAACCCGAACACCACCATAGAGTACTACAGGGAGATGGGGGGGTGCCCCATGGGCTGCGGCCTTTGCCCTGTCCACAAGTCCAACACTGTGCTGGCCATAGTAGACGTGACCAACAGGTGCAACATGGCGTGCCCCGTCTGCTTCGCCAACGCGGGGGCCGCCGGCTACGTCTATGAGCCCACCATAGAGCAGATAGAATACATGTTGCGTACCCTGAGGGCCCAGAGGCCTTGGCCGCCCAACGCCATACAGATAAGCGGCGGCGAGCCCACCCTGAGGAACGACCTCCCCGAGATAGTGAGGATAGCCAAGAAGCTAGGGTTCAGCCACATAGAGGTGAACACCAACGGGATCAGGCTGGGCAACGACATAGAGTACTACAAGTCGCTCCTAGACGCGGGGATCTCCACGTTGTACCTCCAGTTCGACACTATTGACGAGTCCAACGAGGGGGTGTGGAAGCACAGGCTATACAACTCCAAGGCGTACGCGCTCACCAGGCGCAGGGTCATAGAGAACGCGCGGAAGCTGGGCCACAGGTCCATAGTGCTCGTGGTGACGCTGGCGCGTAACTATAACGACAAGGACCTGGGCCGCATCATAGACTTCGCCATAGAGAACAGGGACGTGGTGAGGTGGGTCAACATACAGCCGGTCAGCTTCTCGGGGAGGGCCAGGACCTACACCAAGGAGGAGATGAGGAAGTTCAGGATAACCATACCGGACACCATACTGGAGATCGAGAGGCAGACGGGAGGCAAGATATCGAGGTGGGACTGGCGCCCCGTCGACTGGCCCGTTGCAGTAGCCAAGATGGCCGAGGCGCTGACGGGGAAGGCGAAGCCCCTGTTCTCGAACAACCCCGTATGCGGCGCAGCGACCTTCGTGTACTACGACGAGGACTCCAAGGACATTGTCCCCGTCACGAAGCTGGTAGACGTGGACGCATTCGAGAGGACCGCCTGGGACGTGTATTACACGGCCATCAGGGGCGGCGTGTGGAGGCAGATCGCCAAGACCAAGGCCCTCAAGCTCCTCAAGACAGTCAAGGACAGGAGGCTGAAGGGCCTCCTATACGACCTAGTGGTGAAGAAGGACTACGACTCGTTGGCCCGCTTCATGTTCAACGTGGTCGGCGTTGGTATAATGCACTTCATGGACGTGTACAACTTCGACATTGAGCGCATACAGAGGTGCGACATACACTACGCGTCGCCCGATGGGAGGATCATGCCTTTCTGCACGCACAACAACTTCCACCGCGAGAAGATCGAGCAGGCGTACAAGATAGACCCAAGCGTCTGGACCAAGATAACTGGCAAGTCGCTTACTGGGTTCGCATAACAAACCTTATTTTTTTACCTTAAGGCACTGCCCATGTATCTTGTCCTCTTGTGTCCCCAGTGCTCCAGGGCCAGCGCGGCCAGGGAGGGGGCAAAGACCCATTCATGCCCATACTGCGGGTCAACAATACGGATAGGCTCTGCAAGGACCATCGCCAGGGCAAGGAACGGCAGGGAGGCCAGGAAGATAATCGTCGAGTTAAACACCCGCGACGAAGGCCTGTAGGCGGATGAAACCGGTTTATAGCGGCAAAGGCAGCGGTGTACTACCAGTGAGGCGAGTCCAATCGGCGCCCCGCACGGTGCAGATAGGGTTATGTGGGCTTAACTTTAGGGGTGTTCCTCGTGATACAGGCACAATGCGGGGGCCCAACGCGTTTCTGGCTGAGTGACATTTATACGCAGATAGGGAAAATATGTATGGAGATGGTCAAGGTGCTCAAGCGGTGGGGCAGCGGGGAGGAGTTCGATGAGTCCAAGCTAGCCAACAGTATATCGAGGGCCGCAAGGGACGTGTCGGTCGGCGTTGATGGATCGGTCGAGGAGGTGGTGAGGCGCATATCGGTGGGCGAGGGCGAGTACACGGCTTCCATAATGGATAAGCTTCACTTCGAGCTCCTGAGGATGGCCATAGAGGAGCCTGCCATGGCCCAGGTGGCCAGGGCGCACCTGCTCGGCGCCATTTACAAGGACGCTGTGGGCAAGGGGTGGCTGCGCTCGGGGAGGGACGAGGGGGAGTACAGGGCTGCGTTCGTGAGGAACCTGCTCGCCCTTGCGGACGCGGGCATCGTCAGTCGGGAGAGGCTCGCGCCGTACGTGGACCACCTTGAGGAGCTGTCGCGGGCCCTCGCGCCGGGCAGGGACTGGGAGCTGGGGTACAGCGCGCTTAGGCTGTTCTACAGCGGTAACTACGCCCTCAGGTTCCCCGACGGGAGGCTGGCTGAGACCCCCCAGTTCGCTGCCATGAGGGTCGCCATGGGCGTGGCGCTTGCCGAGGCCCTGTACGGTGGGGACCCCGTGGACTGGGCCAAGAGGTTCTACGCCTACATTTCGGCCAGGGTAGTGGTGCCTGCATCGCCCTACTGGTTCAACGCGCTTACGCCCAGGCAGGCCTTTGGCTCTTGCTTCACGCTGGAGGTCGACGACTGCCTCTCCTCCCTCACGCATCCCGGCCGTAACTGTATATACGACGCGCTGGCCCAGTCCGGCCTCATACAGCAGGCGGGCGGCGGCGTTGGGTACGACTTCAGCTTGCTGAGGCCCGAGGGCGACATAGTCAAGTCCAGCGTGGGCGTGGCGTCGGGCCCGGTCTCCTTCATGAGGCTCTTCGACGTGAACGTGGACGTCATAAAGCAGGGGGGCAAGCGGAGGGGGGCCCAGATGGGAACGCTACACGACTTCCACCCGGATATACCCAAGTTCATTACGGCCAAGACCGGCACGGCCAAGGACGTGGCGCTGCAGAACTTCAACATAAGCGTCATGGCGAGCGACCACTTCATGGAGGCGGTCCTCAGGGGGGGCAAGTGGAGGCTTGTGAACCCCAGGAGGCTCCGCGAGAACGGCATGAAGCTCACGGAGTATTGGGGCGAGGAGTACAGGAAGGCGCTCGAGTCGGCCCCCCGCGACGCGGTGTGGGCCGAGATGGACGCTAGAGAGCTTTTCGAGCGCATAGTGAGGAGCGCGTGGGACTCAGGCGACCCCGGCATGGTGTACAAGGATAACATGAACGCCGCGAAGCCCATAGACGACGTGTTGGACGGCGAAAGGTACGTGTGGTGGACCGTCAATCCCTGTAGCGAGACCGTGCAGAGGCCCTTCGAGATATGCAACCTTGCGTCCATAAACGTGGCTGCGCTGGTCAGGGACGGCGATGTGGATTGGGGCGCCCTGGAGGACGCGGTGAGGATAGCCACAAGGCTCCTCGACGACGCGATCGACGTGCAGGATTACCCGCATCCCCTCATAGAGAGGTGGGCCAAGCTGAGCAGGAAGAACGGCCTAGGCATCATGGGGCTGGCGGAAACCCTGGTGAAGCTTGGGATTCCCTACGCGTCTAGGGCCGCGTTGGGCCTGGCCGCGGAGATAACGGCCAGAATGTACATGGCGGCCCTGGAGGAGTCGGCGCGCATTGCCAGGGAGAGGGGGCCGTTCCCCCTCTTCGAGCACAGCTCCTATAGGAGGGGCGAGGTGCCGGTGTTGAAGGCGCAGGACTACTACGCGGCCAGGTACAGGTCGTTGAGGGGGGCCCTCCCGCAGGGGGCCAGGGAGGTGGCCGACGAGGCGTTCAAAATAACCGAGGAGGTTAGGGGTAGGCACGCGGAGAGGCTGGCCAGGCTCAGCGAGGTCGTTAGGGGCGGCGTTAGGAACAGCGTTGTGCTCAGCGTGGCCCCCACTGGCAGGATAAGCATATATGCGGGCACCACGAGCGGCGTGGAGCCCATATTCGCCCTGGCGTACATACGCAACGTGACGGTTGGGACGCTGGTGGAGTACTATGAGCCGTTCGTGGAATGGGCCAGGGAAAAAGGCATGTGGACGAGGGATGTGAGGGAGAGCATAGAGGAGGACGGGACGCTCAGGTCAGCCGACTTGCCGGACGACGTGAAGAGGCTGTTCGCCACGGCCCACGAAATAGGGTGGCAGTGGCACGTGGCCATGCTGTCCGTGGTGACCCACTGGGTGGACCAGTCGGTAAGCAAGACCATCAACCTGCCCCGCGACGCCTCTGTGGACGACGTGAGGGACGCGTTCCTGGCCGCGTGGGCCTCCGGGGTCAAGGGGATAACGGTGTTCAGGGACAGGTCGAAGGAGGTGCAGGTGATATATACGGGCCTCAGGGAACAGCCGAAGAGGAGGCTCGCGTTCAAGGTTGCCCCAATGCCACGCGCCCTGGAGGACGCCCGCCTAAGCGTGGTGGAGGAGGGGAGGGATCCCTACTGCAAGACCGGCGAGTGCTCCTGAGCGTTAACGCCTACCTAGCCCTCACGACGGGGTCCACCGCAACCCTCCCATTTCTCAGGTATGTGATGCCCCTCTCCATGAGCGCTCCAAGTATGTCAGCCCTATCAACAGCGTGGGGGTCCTTGCCGTCCACAACGTCCAAGTAGCGCCTCAGCTCGGCCGGCGCGATGCCCACCTCTGCGGCTATTTGGAGCATGGCGGTGCCCACCTCCTCCATCGCCTCGGAAAGCCAGGCCGCCACGTCTCCCCCGTAGGCAAGCGCCACGTCTATTGCCCTCCCGGGGCACCCATCCGTATATGCGTAGAGCTGATCAACGTCGCCTGTAAATCTGACCCTGAACCTTGCCGCAAGCTCCGAATAGAGGTTCTCAAAGCTCTTCTTGTCTAGGCCGGCCACCCAGTACGACACCATGCCCCGTATCGGCGCCCTCGAGACAACGGCCATGTTGATGTTCTCCTCCCTCATTGCCAGCGCGGAGCTGGGCTTCTCCCCATCCAGTATAACTACGCCCCTTTTACCGCTATGCCTGACCTGCTCGGCGAACCACTCCTCTGCGGTTATCAGGGCCCTCTGCCAATCGTCGGTCACTGCGGAGACGAACTCGGTGGAGTACACCTGGTATGTGGACGTGTACACGGTCTTGACGCGCCTCGAGACGAAGTTGTACGTCTCCCTGGCCGTCAAGATGTAGGCGGATCCTAGCGGCCGCTTAAGCGACAGGTACAGCACCGGCCTCTCCTGCCTAAGCCTGTCGGCCACCACTCTGAGCAGCTCGCTTTTCCCGCAGTTGGGGGGACCCACGACGTTCACCGGTCTAGGCCTCTTGACTAGGAGCGTTCTGAGGTCCTGCAGCTCCTGTTCCCTCCCATGGAACTTTATGTTGAGGCTGTGTATCATGTACATTGGTAAACGATTGGGTTTTAACCTTTGGCGCAGGCCCCCAACGTGAGGCTGAGCGAACTGCTGAACAACATCACGTTCATAAGCAAGGTGGGCCTGCTTGCAGTTATGTGGGCGCTCGTGGCCGTGTTGGCCAACCTCTGGGCCACGGGAAACCTTGTGCTGGCACCCCTCTTCCTGTCCATACTGCTCTTGGGGCTCTTCATAATGGCGTTGTTCGGCGCGTCGAACATCGTGTGGGGCGCCTTTCAGCTGAGGGCGAGGCGCAGCGCGGAGCAGGGCGAGGCCCTCCTGCGCGTGGGAATAGGCCTGGCCCTGTTTGGATCGATAGCGTTGGCCGTGAACAAGTACAGCGAGTTCCTTTCATCGTTGGGCCCCGTCGCGCTGGAGGCCGTTAAGGGCGACAACTACCTAGCCGTGTCCATAATGATACTGTCGCTCGGCACGGCCATGCTCACCAGGGAGTTCATTCCCAGGGTGCAGGCCGAGTCGGCCCGCATGTTCAGATCCCTCCTGCCCCAACGCCGAGAGGAGGAGTACTCGGTTGTGGTGGAGTAGCCGGGGGGCTGCGCGATTAGCAATGGGGTCGCGCCTGGCAGCGCGTCTAGGCGTATCCCCCTCTGCCAGTCCTCCGGCGGGTCGCGGACAGATGTTTTAAATACTCTCCTTAGGTAAAATACGTGGATGACGGTGCCTACGTGGCGGGGAGAATCGCAAGTGAGATATCAATGTTCGGTAAGATAACTGAGGTCATGCGCTTTCGGCGCGGCAGGCGCTATGTGGTTGAGGTGGAGACCGAGGCGGGTCCCCTGGGCATACACGTGCTTAGCGTCGACGGCAAGGTGCTGGTGGAGCTGTGGCCCTACAACTTTGCGGCGCCGGTATACGCAATTGAGGTTCCCGATGACAGAAGCGCCGCGGATTTCCTCGTTAGGCTGGTAGACATGGTGTGGGGCCTTAAAAGGCGCTGACAGTGCAACACGGGGCTGTGGGAGTCTACTTTAATATCGCCAGGTATCTTGAACCCCATGTCCATGTTGCTCCTGGAGAAGCTGAGGAACAGGCCGGAGGAGGTGAGGGACATGTTGAGGAGGAGGCGCCTCGACGAGTCGCTGGTGGACAAGTTCAACGAGCTGGACGAGCGGTGGAGAGCAGCAAAGCGACGCCTAGACGAGGCGAGGCACAAGCATAACCTGGTCAGTAGGCGGGTCCCCCGCGCCGCCCCTGGGGAGAGGGACGCGCTTATAGCCGAGGCCAAGAGGCTCAACGACGAGATACGGGCGCTCGAGGAGGAGGCGAACGCGCTTGAGAGGGCCCGCGAGGAGGTTCTGTGGTCCTTCCCGAACCTCGTGCACGAATCCGTGCCCACGTGCCCCGAGGGGATCGACTCGGTGCCGGTAAGGTTCGGCGGGCCTCCCCCCATGGTGTACGAGGGGCACCTGGACCAGTTCATGCGCCAGACTGGCGGCTTCGACGTTGCGCATAGAGTGGTGGGCCGCAGGCCTGTGGGCCACGCGGACCTGCTGGAGAACGTCCTGGGGATGGGCGACACAGCTAAGGCGGGGGAGGTGGCCGGCAGCAGGTTCTACTACGTCTTCGATGACATAGTGTGGCTGGACTTCGCCCTGTCGTTGTACGCCTTGGACGTCCTTACGAGGAAAGGGTTCAGACCGGTAATACCTCCATACATGCTCAAGACCGACATAATAAGGAGGGTCGCGGACTATAATACGCTTAGGGATGCCATATATAGGGTGGAGAACGACGATCTGGCCCTAATAGGGACCGCGGAACATGCGTTGGCTGCGTACCTCTACAAGAGGGAGCTCCTGGAGGACGACCTGCCCATACTGCTCGTGGGGTGGTCCCCCTGCTTCAGGCGCGAGGCAGGCGCCGGCAGCAGGGACCTCAAGGGCATCTTCAGAGTCCACGTGTTCCACAAGGTCGAGCAGTTCGTGTTCGCGTTGCCCGAGGACAGTTGGCGCTGGTTGGAGGATATAACTAGGAACACCGAGGAGATCATTGGGGGGCTGGGCCTACCGTACAGGGTTGTGAACCTGTGCGCCCACGATCTTGGGGCCCCCTCGGCCAAGACGTACGACATAGAGATCTGGATGCCGGCGCAGGGGCTCTACCGGGAGATGGCAAGCTGCAGCAACGTGTTGGACTGGCAGTCATATAAGCTCGGCGTTAGGGTCACTAGGAGGGACATGTCCCGCCAGTACGTCCACACATTGAACTGCACCGGCCTGGCCACCACTAGGACCATAACGGCCATACTGGAGAACTACCAGCGCGAGGACGGCTACGTGGAGGTGCCCAAGGCGTTGCGCGGGTACCTCGAGGCGTT
>JALWZH010000032.1 GCA_027002815.1 Thermoproteales archaeon
GACGTTGATCATGAGGGCCTCCTTCGGCTTCACCGGCTCCATCTTCTCCCGTTGGACGAGCCTTTCAAGGGGCTTGAACTCGAATTCCAGGGACGTCCAGACGGGGGGCAGCGCGCCGGGCCTCCCGCAGACGCTTCCTGCCAACGCGTCTGCCTTGGCCAGTGCGGGGTCCAGCTCCGTCATTATGCCTACCAGCCCCCCGGGACGTGCCTCCTCCACCTGCACGTTCCCGTAGGCTATGCTGACGATCCTGGATATGAGCGGCTGGTAGACGGTCTTGTCGCCCTTCTGGTATCTGACGCCCGGCCTGATCTCTATCTCGTCCCCCACCCTGAGGACCCCCTGGACGAGGGTGCCCCCGATGATTCCCCCCTTCAGCTCGCTTGGGGGCGTGCCCGGCCTATTCACGTTGAAGCTCCTCACTATCAGCATGCGCGGCGGCGCGGACACGTCGACGGTCCTCCGGGGCACGCGCCCGTTGATGTGGCTGATCAGTGCATCGATGTTGACCTTGTGCAGCGCGGACACGGGTATAATGGGGCTCTCTGAGGCCCAGGTGTTCCCGAGGAAGCCCCGTATCTGGCGGTAGTTCTCAATGGCCTTTTCCCGGGGCACCACGTCTATCTTGTTCTGCGCCACCACCATGTTGCGCACGCCCATTATGGTCAGCGCAGCGAAGTGCTCCTCGGTCTGGGGCTGGGGAACGGGCATGGAGGCGTCCACAACCATCAGCGCTGCGTCGACCAGCGCGGCGCCCGATATCATGGTGGCTATGAGGACCTCGTGTCCCGGCACGTCCAGAATGGATATCTTCCTGACGAGCTGGGGCTCGTCCCCATTGGGGCACTTGCCCCCGTTAAGGAGCCCGTCGGACACGTACCTGCCGTACCCCTCCTCTGAGGGGCACTCGTATATGTTCACGTCCGCGTACCCCAGCTTGATCGTCATGGCCCGTTTTATCTCCTCGGAGTGCCTGGCGGCCCATATCCCCGTAAGCGCCAGCACCACGGTGGTCTTGCCGTGGTCCACGTGGCCCGCGGTGCTAAGGATAGCGTCTGGGTAAACGAACTCGCTGGGCTTTAACGGGTCTCCCATCCTAGGACTCGGCCAGCGCCTCCTCCTTCTGGGCCAACCTCTGCGCTTCTTTGTCCCCCAGCGGTATTATTGGGGTGCCGTCCCAGTTGGCCGGGTATACCAGTACCGCGTTTATCTGAGCCACCTGGTCCCCCACCGCGTTGCCCCTGACCAGCCGGCGCCTCCTTTCGCCCCGCCTCTTGGGGTGGTGGCCAGGTGGGGCGCTTAGAAGCGCGTAGACCTTTCCGGCGCCCATGATGCTGGGATGCATTGGGGCGCCCTCGATGCCGCTGCCCCCAGTGATCTTCACCTTGACCGAGGGAGGCAGCTCCACGTAGTCCCTCAGAAGCGCCGGCTCCACCACGTCGCCTATCCTTAGTCCCATGAACCGCGCCGCGTCCTTTTCCTTTATCTCTATCTGCTTGGCCTTTCCTGAAAGGGGGTCGCTCAGCACAAGCTTTATGTCGACCATGCTGTACCACACACATCACCTCATTTATTTTTTCTGTTCACCTACTGGCGGCGGCGACGGCGCTTGATATCCGCGATCTCCCTGGCCACCTCCAGCTCGTCTGGGGACAGGTGCTCCCTTAGGTCCACCAGCAGCGTCCTCAGGTGGTCGTCGGGCACGTCTACGTACAGCGTGTCCCCCTCCCTTACCTGGCGTCCCACTATGACATTCCCGTGGATGGAAATAGCAACCTCCATGCCGGCCCGGGCCTCGTTCAACGTCCTGCCCTGATGCTGTATCTGTAGCACCCTTCCGACATGCCTCCCATCCTCCCTCATAAGCGTTGTCCCCGGCCTCAACAGCCCGCCCAGCACCTTGACGCCGACTATTGCGGGGTCGCTGCGCCTAAACACGTAGCCGGGGATTAGGCGGACCTTGGCGGGGCGCACCACCGAGGCCAGCAACGCCTCGACGCTCTTCCGTTGCTCCTCCCGCGACCACCTCAGATACTCCTCTACCAGCCTGTACAGGATCTCCCCGCTGAATATCCTTATGCCCATAGACGTAGCGTCCTTCTCCACGTCGGGCGGCACCTTGACGTTGAACGCCAGCACCACGCCGTACACGGGGTTCCTCTTCCTCGTCAGGAGGGCGTGCATCAAGTCGCGTTTTGACACTGGGCCTATGTCGGCGAGGCGGACCGGGATGTTCAGGGACTTGAGGTACACCACCATGCTTTCCAGGGTCCCCAACGTGTCGGCCTTGGCGACCACGCCCTCCTTGTCGGTCTCTATACGTATATCTGCCACCTCCTCCGACACAAGCCTCACCAGGCGCTCCACCTCCCGCGCGTCCCTGGCCACGTAAAGGGGGGCCCCGGCCACCGATCGGCCTAGCTCCTCGGCAACCACGCGTACGCCTGCCGCAGCCCTGACCTCGTCCACGAACCTGTACCTGTCCTCTGGGTCCCTCATCTCGTCCAGGGGCTTCGGCATTATGAGCATCTTGGCCCTGGCCACTATGGGCCCCTCGAACCCCAGAGTGACGATTGTGTCGCCCCTCCTAATGGTGCCGTCGTACAGCACCACGTCAGCCACGGGGCCTAGGCCGCGCTCCTCGCGCACCTCCATGACCACGGCCTTGCCCCCATCCATATGCACGGCCAGCTTCTCCCGAGTGAAGCGTTGCGATATGCCGGCCAACACCAAAAGGAGGTCCGCCACGCCCTCGCCTGTCACGGCGCTAGTGGGCACTATGGGGACCTGCTCCAGGAAGTTGCGCACCCTGTCGTACCTATCCGCCTCTATGCCCAGCTCGCTGAGTTGGGCGGCGATGCGCGCGACCATGTCCTCCAGCTGCTGGTGGACGTACCACTCCTGTTCCTCCACGGACGTTATGAAGGGCGCGTTCTCCCGGGGCCTCCAGCCATATATGCGGTCGACCTTATTGGCCGCTATGACGAAGGGGACGCCCCTGGACCTAATGAGGGAAATGGACTCGTAGGTCTGCTCCTCTAGGCCGGAGGTTATGTCCACTACCAGTATCGCTACGTCCGCTATGGACCCACCACGCTTACGTAGGTTGGAGAATGCCCCATGGCCGGGCGTGTCTATGAAGAGGAAGCCAGGTATCCATATCTTTCCACGCAGCTTGAACCTGTCCAGGAGGGGGCCGGCAAACCTCTCCACTGCCGGCCAGGGGACCAGAGACATGCCGATGTGCTGCGTGATCATTCCGGGCTCCCTGTACGCGACGGCCGTTCCCCTGATCTTGTCCAGGAGCAGCGTCTTCCCTACGTCCACGTGCCCCACAACCACCACTATTGGCGGCCTGATGTCCAGCGCCATCTCGAGGTGATGATACCGGCGCTTAATATCTTTGCCCCGCGTCGAAAAAATATATAAGGGCGAGCCTTCAAGGGGGCATGAGCACCATAGACCCGAAGACCTTCTACGCAAGCACGGTACCGGGAAAACCCTTCTACGTGAGATTCGAGACGCCAAAGGAAGTTGCCGAGAAGGCCCTTGAGATCTTGAGCGTGGCCAAGCAGACCGGCAAGATAAAGAAGGGGACAAACGAGACCACAAAGGCGGTGGAAAGGGGGCTCGCGAGGCTCGTCCTAATAGCGGAGGACGTGGATCCGCCCGAGGTGGTCGCGCATCTTCCCCTGCTCTGCGAGGAGAAGAAGGTCCCATACGTGTACGTCCCCTCCAAGGAGAGGCTCGGCAAGGCAGCCGGCATAAACGTGTCGGCGGCGGCGGCCACGGTGATAGAGCCGGGACAGGCCGCGACGGACCTGGACGCGCTTGTAACGCAGATAAACGACGTGAGGGCGAAACACGGCCTATCGCCAATACAGCCAGCTACGACTCCCCCACGTAGGAGATGAGGATATACCGGTGCCACTTCTGCAACCACAACATTCCGCCGGGCACGGGCCTCATGTATGTTAAGAGGGATGGAACCGTGTTGAGGTACTGTAGCAGGAGGTGTTTCGTCAGCGCGGAAAGGTACAAGCGCAACCCCAAGAGGCAGGCCTGGATCCGCAAGGCGAGGAAGGCCGCTGCCAGGTAACGCAGAAAAATTTAAAACAAGCCCTGTATGTATCCGCCGAGCGGGGTGGGGAAGCCAGGTATCCCGCGGGGCTCATAACCCCGAGGTCCCCGGTTCAAAAGGGGGCGGAACCCCCTGGGAGTCCGGGCCCCGCTACCATTTCTCTTCGGTACACTCTCTTTAATACACCATGTATAAGTGACACTCGTAGGCTGGGGGAATCTTTTTTACTTGGCCTTCTTTGTTCCCTAATGAATGGGCGCCTGGCCATCGCCCTCGCACTAGGCGTGCTCTTGATCGCCGTCAGCGGCGTCACGATATACTATGGGTACAACTACTACAACGACGTGGGGGACATAGGCATACTTTACTACGCTGTCGCGCTCTCCGGGATAGGCATCGCGCTTGCCGTCATTAGTCCAATACTTATAAGGAGATTCTCTAAGTAGCTTTTCCAGATGTCCCTTAACGATGTCATAAATGAGACCATAAGAAACATCTCGGAGGTCACCAGGATAATCGAGGACTACCTCAACAATAGCAGTGCGCTGTACAGGACGGGTGTGCGCATAGACACGGAGTACGGGGCCAGCTGGATACCCGACGTGCTGCCCATCATCTACATCATTTACAGCGTGTTCCTCATGGCGGCTATACTGGTCCTCTTCTCCTTCGTGAAGTACTCGAGGGCGGCCCTCCACGGGTACGAGCGGCGCCATGAGGGGCCCAGGCACTGCGGCGAGCCGCGATTCATATCATTCATAATTCCCATACGTAACGAGGCCGAGGAGACGCTCATATCCGCGGTCAAGAGGTTCGCCCTGCTCGACTATCCTAAGGACCTGTACGAGGTGATAGTGGTGAGCGACGACGACGAGGCGAGGGCTAAAAGGCTGAAGCTCCTGTCCGAGTGGTACGCGAGGCTCTACGGAATTACGCTGAGATTTGTTAGGAGGGAGAAGCCCGTTGGGTTCAAGGGCGGCGCGCTCAACTTCGCCGCTGAAATCGCAGAGGGGGACCTCCTAGTCTTTCTGGACGTGGATTCACGGTTCGGTCCCGACGTCGCGTGGAGGATAGCGTGCAACTCTACCGATAAGGGCGCCGTGTTCCTAGGATGGTCCGGGTACTCCCCGCTCCCCACGATGTTGGGGAGGCTCCTCGAGCTGTCCTACAGGGTCTTCCTCGAAAAAATGGCCATACTTGGGCGGTACCTGCACGACAAGCCCATAATGTTGCTGGGCTCGGGCTTCGCGCTGTCGCGGAACTTCCTACGCAGTATAGGGGGCTTCTGCCACTGCGTCGCGGACGACTACGAGCTGAGCACAAGGATTTTTCTGAGGGGCGGCCACATAAGGTACGTGCCGGGCGCCCCCGTATACGTGGAGATACCCGGCACATACGGCGCGTTCAAGTCGCAGTACGCACGTTGGGTGTTCAACTCTGCGTGGGTGCTGAGGAGGTACGTGCGCGACATAGTCAAACTGCCGTGGCCGCTGACACATAAGGTGGACCTGCTCTCCAACTTCCTCCAGCACCCCCTCATATCGATAAACGCGCTAACGCTGCTCCTTGGGACGCTGCTTGCCTTCATGGGGGTGGTGATCCCCCCCTTGCCCGTACTCCTTCTGCAGGCCATGGCCCTACTCTTCGCGTTGATGGTGGCGTACTACGCCACGCTGCTGGGCTCCCGGGACCTCGGGGAGGGCAAGATTAGGGTCCTCGGCAATCTGGGCAGGCTCGCGGCTCTGTCGGTGCTCGTGTCCTTTACGTGCCTGGTCTACACGCTTAAAGGCCTCGTGAGCGATAGGCTCTCCTGGAGGACGACGCCCAAGGGCAAGGCCCAGTTAACGGTCGGCGAGAGGCCCAGGCTGGAGGCCATCGTACTGCTCGCCTACGCCGCGTTGCTGGGGATGGGCGTGACCAGCGGCAACGCTCCCCTGGTGCTCAACGCCGTGGGGACCATAGCGCTCCTATCCTACGGCCTCAGAATAGCCTACGGGTAGCACTCCCGCGTCCACGAGGCGCCTCAGGGCCCTCCTGACTATCCTCCTCACGTGTCCCCTACGGTCAACATCGCCGTAGATTTCCCTTGCGGCCCTCCGTATGCTCCCCAGCTCGGCCACCCTCTCGAGGACCGCCCTCTCACGCGCGTCCAGTCGAAGGTGCGCCAGGGCGAGCCGCGCTACGCGGACAGGGTCCACGCCCATGTAGACATGCCCATCGGGCACGTCCATGGGCTCCTCCACCTCAAACCATACAAGGGTGACCCACTCGTCGTCGCGCAGCCCCCTGTATATGGACCTCAGCTCCCTCAGCAGGTCGTCCCTGCTGTCCATGCAGTCGTTGGCAGCGTCCTCGTCGGTGAGGTCCCTGACCCTCCTGTACTCAACGCCGACCACGCGCGCCCTCGCGACTATCCTCCCCCCTGCATGTATGTACACTGTGCCCAGGGGACGGCGGTGCAGGCCGCGCCTTATGGTCACCCTCTTCCTGCCGGAGAGTAGGCAGTCCAGGTACTTGCCGCTGATCATGATGTGGCTGCCTTTCGATGTCGTCATTTGTCAACCGCCGCCTATGGATTCCATAACCGCGCGAGGCGTAAGGCCGAGCTTCTCCTCGATGAGCCTCCTCAGGGACTCCTCCAGCTTCTCGCGCTCCACGCCCGTGACGTAGCTCAGCGCCGAGGAGACCTCGGGAACGTACTTGGAGAAGGTGACGTACCTCAAGAGGAGCTCTTGTTCCCTTTCCTTCCTGGAAAGGTAGGCGCGTAGTTTCCTGGCAGCCTCCCTGACGGCGGCGTTCATCTCGTCCTCTATCTCGGGAACCTCCGCGATGGCCTCCTTGCCCGCGCTGGCATACGGTATCTTCGTGGAACATATGTGGATTATGACCGCCAGCGGCGCGGGGAACCTGACCTTGTACACGGACCAGTCTATCTCGTCAACCACCTTCCGCGCCACGTCCGAGCCCTCGTCGTATATGAGGGGTATCTTATTGGCGTATCTATAAAGGAGGGGCTTGTCCGTCGGCTGGATCTCGCCGCCGTAGGCCACCGCGGCCTCCACTATGAAGGGGTGGCCGGAGTATGAGGACGGCTTCCGCGTCACCGCGTACACGACCTCCGCGTTCAAAGAGTGCCTGACGCCTAGCTCCAAGAGCTCTGGGCCTACCGGCGAAAGCCAGTCCGAGCGGGGCCGCCTCCACCCCTCGAACTCCTTCATCTTGGAGACCAGTTGCGTGATCTCCTCCTGGGTTAGGTCGCCTATTTTTACGTCCGGGGGAACGCCGGCGTGCTGGAGGAAGCTGGTGGCCAGAGTCTCGCCGACCCCGTCGAAACTGTTCACAAGGAACTCGAGGACCGTCTCGTTGCCGGAGTTCGACGCAAGCATCTGCTTCATGGTCTCCACGTCTACGCTCTTGGGG
>JALWZH010000033.1 GCA_027002815.1 Thermoproteales archaeon
GGCCCGAGATAGTGTCCAAGTACTACGGTGAGTCAGAGGCAAGGCTACGCGAAATATTCGAAGAAGCCAAGAAGAACTCCCCCGCCATAATATTCATAGACGAAATAGACGCCATAGCCCCCAAGAGAGAAGAAGTCACAGGCGAAGTCGAGAAAAGGATAGTAGCACAACTCCTAACCCTCATGGACGGCCTACAGGAAAGAGGCCAAGTAATGGTCATAGGAGCCACAAACCGCCCAGACGCAGTAGACCCAGCACTAAGAAGACCAGGAAGATTCGACAGAGAAATATACATTGGGATGCCCGACAAGAGGGCGCGGCGCGAGATACTGGCCGTGCACACTAGGAACATGCCCCTATGCACCAAGGAGGACGTCAGCAGCGGCCTTTGTAGGCAGGGCGACGAGGTGGACCTGGACAAGATAGCCGAGATGACCCACGGCTACACGGGCGCCGACATAGCGGCCCTCGCCAAGGAGGCTGCCATGACGGCGCTCAGGAAGGCCATCCAGACCGGCATAATAAACGTGGACCAGGAAACGGTGCCCCCAGACGTTCTGCAGAAGCTCAAGGTGGGCATGAACGACTTCCTGGAGGCCATGAAGTACGTGCATCCCACCGTGATGAGGGAGGTAATCGTCGAGGTGCCCGAGGTGCGGTGGGACGACATTGGTGGGTACGACGACATCAAGCAGGAGCTGAGGGAGACCGTGGAGTGGCCCATAAAGTACCGCCACTACTTCGAGGAGCTGGGCGTGGACCCGCCCAAGGGCATACTCCTCTTTGGGCCTCCCGGCGTCGGCAAGACCATGTTCGCCAAGGCGGTTGCCACCGAGTCCGGGGCCAACTTCATAGCGGTGAGGGGGCCCGAGGTGCTGAGCAAGTGGGTTGGGGAGTCCGAGAAGGCCATTAGGGAGATATTCAAGCGCGCGAGGATGGCGGCCCCATGCGTCGTATTCTTCGATGAGATAGACTCGATTGCGCCCATGCGCGGCTCGAGGCTAGGCGACAGCGGCGTCACGGACAGGATAGTGAACCAGCTGCTGGCCGAGATGGACGGCATTGCGCCGCTCAAGAACGTTGTGGTCATTGCCGCCACAAACAGGCCGGACATACTGGACCCCGCCCTCCTGAGGGCGGGCCGGTTCGACCGCGTGATTTACGTGCCGCCGCCCGACCTAAAGGCACGCATGGAGATACTCAGGGTGCACACCAAGCGGATTAGGCTCGCCCCAGACGTCACGCTGGAGGAGGTCGCCAAGCGCACGGAGAACTACACCGGTGCCGATATAGCCGCCCTCGTCCGCGAGGCGGCCATGTTGGCGCTCCGGGAGACCATAAAGGAGGGGCTTCCCAAGGCCAAGGACGTGGCCATGAAGCACTTCGAGGAGGCCCTCAAGAGGGTCCAGCCCTCGCTGAGCGCCGAGGAGATAAGGAGGTACGAGGAGTTGGCGAGGCAGCTCCGTAGGGCCCTGCGTATCGGCTAGTACCACCAGTACCTCTCCCTGAGCCTCCTGGCAGCCTCAGCCATGCTCTTCATCTTTTCTATTGCCACTTGTCTGGGGAAGGGCCTACGGTACATGCCCGGCGCGAACCCGCAGTCGGGGTTGAGCCATATCCTAGTGGGGTCCACGTGCTTCAGCACCTTCTCGACCCTCGCGATGACCTCCTCCGGGGTCTCCACCCTGGCGCTCCTCACGTCGACCACGCCGAGCCCCAGCTCCTTGTCGCTGGGCAGCAGTCTTGCGAATTCCTCTGGGTCCCCCATGCGGGGAGCAGCGTACTCGACCACGTACTGCCTGACCTTCAGCTCGAATATATCTGGGGCGAGCCTCTCGTAGCCCACGACGGGCGACTCCTCTGTTGGCCATCTGTCCAGGTGCACGCCTATCCTCACGCCGCCCACCCCGGAGACCACCTCGTTTATGAGGTCTATGGCCAGCCTCACCTCGTCCTTGAACCCCCTGTACCTCTGCCCGTATATTTCGGAGGACACCCTCTTGTACCTGTCAGGCTCGTCGGGGCCGGCCTCGATGAGGTCGCCGAGCATGGGCTCGTCAAGCTGGACGAACGCTACCCCCATGTCGGCCAGCCTCTGGACCTCCCTACGGAGGACCCTGGCGTACTCAAACGCGGCGTCCTCGGGGGTAGGGTAGTGGGGCGAGGATATCGAGGAGTGCCAGGCCTCCCACATTATGAGGTAGGGGCTGGGCAGGGTCACCTTTATGGGCCTCCCCGTGACCCTTTTCAATAGCCTCACCTCGTCCACCACTATCTCGCCGTCCTCTATCCTCCCGGCTATCACGGGGCGCCAGTACGTCAGGGGCGCCTTATGCCGCTTCATGATCTCTATGGCGTTGGGATGGAGCTCGGTTGCGTGCACCACCTTGAACCCGCGGAGCCTTTGGCCCACGAAGGCCACAAAGCTCTTCCTCCACTGCTCGCCGTCCGTCACGACGTCTATGCCGGCGAGCTCCTGGTCCTTGACGGCCACCCTAACGGCCTCCTCGACGTACTCGTTGAAGGTTGCCTGGTCCATCTTGCCCTCCTCGTAGGCCTTGAAGGCGTCGATGAGCCACTTGGGCCTTATGTAGCTGCCGACCACAGACGTTATGAAGGAGCGGGGCAACATTAGTGTGCCTTCGCGGGACGTATTTTAATCTTCTTTGGGGCATCTTTTTATTCCCCTTGCGGGTTGAGGGACAATGATAAGGGTGGCCACCTTCGACGTGTGGGGCACGCTCCTGCCCATGGGGAGGCGCGTCCGCGAGGCCCTCGCCGAGGGGATCAGGGAAGCCCTGGGCAGGGCTGGGCAGCGCGTGGCGCCCCAAGCAATAATGGAGATACTTGACGAGGTGGAGAGGGTCGAGAGGATAGCGAGGGCGGACTCCTTCTCGTTTTCCACCCCCATGGTGCTGCTGGTTGATGCCCTCAAGAGGATGCGCAACAGGGGCATAGTGGTGGAGCAGGCCAACCCGTACGCTTTGATGGAGAGCGTGGCGCTCCGGGTAGCCGACGCGGACGTGGAGCCTGATCCTGACGCCGTTGGGGTCCTTGAATCCCTCAAGGCGGACGGCTTCAGGCTGGGGATAGTGTCCAACGTGTTCTTCTGGCCGAGCTCCGCAACCAGGGCGATCCTCAAGAGGGCGGGCCTCCTTAACTACTTCGACGCGGAGGTCTACGCGGACGTCATGGGCTACGCAAAGCCCAACCCACGCATATTCCACTTCGCTGTGGGCCTGCTGACCAACGGCATGGCGCCCGACGTGGCGATACACGTGGGCGACAGGTTCGGCGAGGACATGTTGGGGGCCATGCTCTCGAGGATGGTGGGCGTCCTGATAAACGGTGGGGGCGCGGAGGGCATAAGGGAGCAGATCAAGTGCAAGGCCTATACTGTGTCCAGGCTTAAGTATGTCGTGGGCGTCGTGGACCTGGTCAGCGGGTGCGGCGGGCTAGAATAGTATCTTGAGGTAGTCGGCGTAGCCTATTAATGCCCTGACGCCCGGCGATTCCTGGGGGGACAACTTGAGCACCTCTATCTCCAGGGCGGCCCTCGCCACTAGGAACAGCTCGTCGTAGGGCACCACGTGGGGGTCCTCGCCGAGGACTCTGCTTGCAAGGGCCGCCCACCTCTCCCCGGTAACGGGCTCCACGTCCCGGTCTATGCTGAACATGTTGAGGACCGGCTTAGCGACCGAGGCGCCGTACCTCTCCCTCACGTAGGACACGAAGTGGTGGACCGCCTCCAGGGAAGGGTAGTCCGGCGTGGATACGGGGACCACGTAGTCGACGTGCCCGAACACGGACTCGAGGGGGTGGCCGGGGGACAGCGGCGGAAGGTCGACATATACGGCCAGGGGACGGAGGGACCTCTCAAGCGCGCTGAGGACCTGCCTGAAGGCGCCCAGCGAAAGGTACATGGCGCCGCCTGGCGGCTTGGAGGGCGAGAACACGAGCCTAATATCGCCGTCCTCGGTGGACCACTTCTTGACGTAGAAGGCCGATATGGGGTCGCCCAGCCTGCCCTGGAGGAAGTCCACTATGCTCCTCGTGTCCCGCCAGGCAGTCGGCGAGCCGAGCAGCAGCATGGTGGCGGAGCCCACGTCCATGTTGAGGTCTATGAAGACCGCGGGGTACGTGTGGCCGTCCCTGAACCAATAGGCGTGCGTTACGGCTACGTTGAGGAGAACGGTGCTCTTCCCGGTCCCCCCCTTCGACCCCGAGGTCACCGCGAGGACCCTCATCTGCCGGGCGCCCTGGCCCTCCTGGCCCTGAGCTCCTCCGGCCTCGGCAGCTCGCGCTTCTCCTCCCTGACCACGTGCACCGGGACGTGGACCACCTCCACCTCCCTCCTCAGATTGCCGAGTATTATCGCCAGGGTACCGGCAAGGTATATGGCCGTGGAGGGCACCGGGTCCCCAGTGGAGGCCAACACGAGGAAGCCGGCGACGTTCAAGAGAAGGCCCACCCACGATACTATCCGCAGCGACATGCCCAATGTTGTGGCGGTGCTTAAAAAGCATATCATCGATATTTGCCGCGTCAATACGGGTAAAGTTAAATATAGCGGCAGTGATACTGCCATGCAATTGTCGGCGCCTCAGCCGCCTGAGGTGTCTGGCCTCTGTAACCCCATGGAGAGTCCTGGAGGTGTGGGACCGTGAGGCTGAGGTGCGTGCGCTGCGGCTCGACGTATCCCCCCGACTTCAAGATGTTCAGGTGTTCGAGGTGCGGCGGCCTGCTCGACGTGGTGTACGACGAGCTGGAGTGGTCGCCGCGCGGCAGGGGAGTCTGGAGGTACGAGGGGATGCTTCCCCTCAGGCGCAGGGAGGCGGTGACCATAATGGAGGGGGGAACGCCCCTAGTGGAGTCCTCTAGGTACGCCGACACGTACATAAAGTTCGAAGGCGCCAACCCCACCGGCAGCTTCAAGGACCGCGGCATGACCGTCGGCGTGTCGGTGGCGCTGAAGGCCGGGGCCAAGGCCGTCATAGTGGCGTCGACGGGCAATACCGCCTCGTCCATGTCGGCCTACGCGTCCCGGGGCAGGATGGCCCCCATAATAGTCGTGCCGAAGGGCAAGATAGCTCGGGGGAAGCTCTTCCAGTCGTTCCTGCATGGGGCCCACGTCATAGAGATAGACGGCTACTTCGACGAGGCCCTTAGGCTGGTCATGGAGCACGGCGTCGAGGCTGCATACCCCCTCAACAGCTTCAACCCGTGGCGCCTCGAGGGCCAGAAGACCATCGCCTTCGAGATATACGAGGAGGTGGGCTGCCCCGACAACGTGGTGGTGCCCGTGGGCAACGGGGGGAACATAGCGGCCATATGGAAGGGGTTCAGGGAACTCGCCCAGCTTGGCCTCTGCAGGGAAACCCCCCGCATGATCGGCGTGCAGGCCGAGGGGGCCGCCCCGCTGGCCAAGGCCTGGGAGTTGGGCGTTGAGGAGCCCCTATGGGTGGACGACCCCAACACGGTGGCGACGGCCATAAGGATAGGCCGCCCGGTCAACTGGCCCAAGACGCTGAGGGCCGTCAGGGAGAGCGGGGGCGCCTTCGTCACGGTGAGCGACGGCGAGATACTAAAGGCGCAGGCCGAGATGGCGCAGCGGGAGGGTATAGGCGCGGAGCCCGCGGGCGCCGCGGCCTACGCTGCCCTCCGTAAGGTTAGGCTGGGGGGGACCACGGTGGCTGTGGTCACTGGCCACGCGCTCAAGGACCCGGACATAGTGGACATTAGGACGCACTACGTGGACAGCCCCGACAAGTTCCTTCGCCTTCTTTCGGCGCTAGTGTCGGGGCTATGAGCCCTGTGGAGGGGGCGCACATAATCGTGAAGACCCAGAGGGGGCTCGAGGACGTGGCCGCGTCGCACATATCCGAGGTGTCGTCCTCGATGGGTATCAAGGCCGCTGTGAGGGTCAGGCCCATGGGGTACCTAGGGCTCGTCCTAGTGGAGTGCTTTGGGGACAAGTGGGCCCTTGCGAGGAGGATCGCCGATGAGGTGCCGGAGGCTTCCCGGGTCCTCGTGGTGGAGGCCTGGGTCCCCGCCCGCCTCGACGACATGGTTGCTGCAGCCGTGGATGTGGCACGGGGTCACGTTGGGCCCGGCGACACGTTCGCCGTGAGGACCACGAGGCGCGGCGAGCATGACTTCACGTCGGTCGACGTCAATGTGAGGGTTGGGGCCGCCATAAGGGAGGCCACGGGCGCCGAGGTCGACCTTGAGAGGCCGTCAAGGCCCATATACGTGGAGATCTTCGGGGGGTCCGCGGCGATTTGCGTTCCCGCCACGCCGGAGTACAGGAAAATGGACGTGGGGAAGCCCATGCCCCTTGCCGCGCTTAGGCGGGTGACCGTGGCCCAGATGATATACGAGGGGCCCAGGGACGCGGTGCGGAACCTGGCCGTGAGGATAGGGAGGGCCGCGCAGACCTTTGAGGTGGGGGAACTGTACGCGGTCCATTACAGGCCGCTGGACGGGGACACCGTGAGGACGTTCCTCGAGGGGCTCGAGGAGGGGATAGAGTCTAGGTACGAGGTGCAGAGGAGGAGCTACGGGAGGCCCGTCCACAGGGTGCCCGTCTACGTGTACGACCTCTACCAGTTCGTGAGGCTGAGGCGCGGCGAGCCCATCGTGGTGACCGATCCCAAGGGCGTCTACGTGTCGAGGGCCGGGGAGAGGCTGGCGGAGCTTTACAGGAGGGGCCGCCTCAACGTGTTGATAGGCGCCAGGGAGGGGATACCCGCTGGCCTGTTCAGGTTCGCCGACCTAGTCGTGGACTTGGTCCCCCAGGTCACCATATCGACGGACTACGTGATCCCGTCCCTGGCCGTCGCGCTTATATCGGTCCTAGACGAAGCGGGTCTCCTGGATAGGTACAGGGGGAGGAAACAGTTATAAGTCGGCGCCGCCCAGTCGCCGTGGCGAAGATTAGGCTGGGCCTCGAGGAATGGAGAAGGCTTGAAAGGGAGCTCGAGAGGATAGGTGGGGGCCAGGACCTGGAGCTCCTCATAAACCTCAGCCTGGGCCACCCACACCACGGGGACCACGAACATCACCACCACGACGAGCCTGAGAGGACCCCATTCGTGGAGGAGGCCCTTGGACTCATAAAGCGCATAGAGGACAGGTATGGGGTTAGGGTCCACCAACACCTCCACGGGGACCACGGCTCCATACTCGTGCCGGTGAGGGGCAGCCCCCGCGACCTGGTGTCGGCCCTCAGGGACGTAGTGAGGACCGTGCTGGACACCTGCAGCGAGTGTTCCCTCCACGGCGTGGACGGGGAGGTCCACCTGGGCGATAGGCTCTCCGGCATATACTTCGGCGACGCGTACAAGCTCACCTTCATACTGCCTGGCAGCGACGGGAGGACCCTCGAGGTCATAGAGCTCCACCTTTAATTCCCGAATCGACCCAACCCACGTGGAGGTCAGGCTAGCGCTGAGGAGGGGGGAACGCCTACTGTCGGCGCTCTGGAGGGC
>JALWZH010000034.1 GCA_027002815.1 Thermoproteales archaeon
CTGCTCGTAGAGGAGTTCGCCAGGTACGTCGACGGCTTTTCCATAGGCTCCAACGACCTGACCCAGCTCGTGCTGGGCGCCGACAGGGACAACGAGCTCCTCGTAAGGGAGGACCCGAGGTACTTCGACGAGAGGGAGCCAGCGGTCCTCAGGGCCATGTACAACATCATTAAGCAGGCCCACCGCAGGGGCAAGAAGGTGTCCATATGCGGCCAGTCCCCATCAGTGTACCCCGAGATAGCGGAGTTCCTGGTGAGGGCAGGCATAGACAGCATCAGCGTGAATCCGGACGCCGTGATACAGACCCGCCTCTTCGTGGCGTCGATAGAGCGGAAGATAATGCTGGAGCGGCTCGAGGAGGTCCGCAACTACCTGTACCGGAGGACCGAGGAGGAGGAGTTCAGGGAAGAGCTTTCCAGGGTGTTCGGCTCGTTGGCCTATTAGACCACTATAGCGTCGAGGACCTCCCCTAGGCCCACTTTTTCCAGTTCCCATACGCCCCTCAGGAACGCCTCCTGTTGCTCCACGGTCAGCAGGCCCGACGTGAGCCTCCTGAACTTGGCCTCAACCTCCCCGTCGCTCATGGGGTTCCTCGGGTGGCCCCGCGCATAGTCCACGCGCCTCCTGAGGACCCGCCCATCCCTCAGCCTTACCGCGACCTCGTTTGCGGCGGCCTCTGGGTACAGCCTGTCTATGTCCGGGTCCACCTCGACCCTCATGCGCCTGAGGAGCCCCAGGACGCGTGGGTCCCTGACCCTCTCAGGCGTGTAGCTGTCCAGCCACACGTCGCCGTACACAAGCGCCGCGGCCACGAGCCAGGGCAGGGAGTGGTCCGCGGTCTCCTTGGTCTTCGGGTCCCACTTCTCGGGATCCTTCACTATTATCTCGTAGGCGGCCCTGTGGGTCCTCACATGTATCTCCTCCACCTCGTCCAGGCTGGACAGTTCGCCCCTCAGCCCTATGGCCGCCTCGACAGCGGTCTGGGCATGGTACTCCACGGGGCGCGGCTTGATGTACGTGTCCAGTATCCTCCTAGGCGCCTCCCCCCTCTCCATCCTCTCGAGGGGCCCATAGTCGAACTCGCCCCCAAGCATCTGCCTGATCATGCCCATTTCCCCCTCAAAGGGCTTGTCGGGGCCCGTGAAGCCCCTGGCCGCCAGTAATGCGGCGAAGACCGCGTTGCGCGACGCGTTGGCCGCTGCGGCCCCCTTCCAGTGGCTCAGCTCGCCTACGCGGGTCTGCCTCATTGCGGCGTGGGGCACCACGTAGATGGCCAGGGCGTGCCCCGTACGTTTCTCGTCCAGCCCTAGCAGTTTCGCTGCTGCGAGGGCCGAGCCTATGCCAAGGTAGTTCACGTGGTCCCAACCCCTGGCCCGGAGGGAGGCCGCGTCGCACAGGTTGACGCCGGCCTCGTAGCCTACCGCGATGGCCGCTATGAGGGACCTCCCATCGGCCCCCACGGCGTCCCCCACGGCCAGGGCCGCCGCGATTAGGTCGCTGGGGTGAAGAGGCTCCCTGCCCAGGTAAGTGTCGTTGAAGTCGTGGTACCTTATCATGAGGCCGTTGACGAAGGTGGCCCAGTCTACGGAGGACCTGGCCCGCGTCCCCATCACCCTGGCCGTCAGGGCTCCCCCGAACTCCCCGGCAAGGCCCCGCGCTATCTTGACCGGCTCTGACGTGAAGGCGGCGAGGGCCACCCCCACCGAGTCGATTATCCTCCTCTTGACCTCCCTGACAGTCTCGCCTGGGAGCCCCTCGTACGTGGTGGAGACGGCGTACCTGGACAATATGCCCTGCACCCTGTCCATACGGTTAAGCCGGGCGGGCGCTTATAAGCTGTTCCGTCCCTCGAGGAGGCCCCTCACAAGCTCTATGACGGGCCCAATCCTGCCATCCCGCGCAACCACCGGCTCCACGCCCTGCTCCCTCAACGCCTCGGCAACCGCTGGGCCGGCCGCCACGGCCACAGCGCTGCGCATCCTCTCCCTGAGCGTTTCCCCTATGGGCCCCTCGAAGGCGTACCTCACTGCGAGGGCGCTGAAGAACACGTATATGTCCCCGCCCGGGTCCACGAGCAGCCTCGCCACGTGGTCGGGGGCCCTCTCAGCGACGTACGCCGAGAACTCGTGCACGTCGCCGCAACGGTCCACGAGCGTCTCGACGAC
>JALWZH010000035.1 GCA_027002815.1 Thermoproteales archaeon
ATATAGCGGGCACCCACCTCAACGACGTGATGTTGCTCAGCCCCGTGCATTGGAGGGGCCGCATAGTGGGGTACGTGGTGAACAAGGCCCACCACGTCGACGTTGGCGGTCCTGTGCCCGGCAGCATAAATCCATGGGCGCGGACCATACACGAGGAGGGGGTCGTGATGCCGCCCCTGAAGGCGGTGGAGGGGGGACAGGTCAGGCGGGACCTACTGGCGGTGTGGCTGGCCAACGTGCGGGACCCGGCAACTGCGCTTGGGGACTTCAACGCCCAGCTGGCCGCAAACGTCGTGGGGGCACGTCGCATCGCGGAGCTGCTCGAAAGGTACGGGGAGGCGGTTCTCGGGGCCTGGGACTCGGCGATAGACTACGGGAGGCGCCTCTCCCTCCTGGCGTTGGCCGGGTGGCCCCGGGGAACGTTCGAGGCCGAGGACCACCTGGAGTGGGGCGAGGGCCTACTGCCCATACGCGTGAAGGTGTCCGTGAGGGACGACGGGGTTACGCTCGACTTCGCTGGGTCCGCCCACCAGGTCGAGGGGCCTCTCAACGCGGTGTTCGGCGTGACCTACTCGGCCGCCGCCTTCCCCGTGAGGTGCCTCCTGGGCAGCGACGTGCCCACCAACGAGGGGTTCTACAGCGTCGTGCGGGTAGAGGCGCCCGAGGGCACAATCGTGAATCCCAGGAGGCCTGCGGCGGTTTCCGGCGGCAACCTGGAGACCAGCCAGCGCGTGGCGGACGCGGTGTTCAGGGCGTTGGCGGCGGCCATGCCGGAAAGGGTGCCTGCGGCGGGCTCGGGCACCATGGCCAACATAATGATGGGGGGCGTCTGGCGCGGCTCCTCGTGGAGCTACTATGAGACTGTCGGCGGAGGCACGGGAGGCAGGCCCGGCAAGGACGGGGTGTCCGGCGTACACGTAAACATGACCAACACCATGAACACGCCGATAGAGGTCGTGGAACTCGCCTACCCGCTCCTCTTCACGCGTTACATGATAAGGGAGGGAAGCGGGGGCAGGGGACGGTGGCGTGGAGGGGACGGGATAGTACGTTCCTTCAAGGCCCTCGCCCCGATGCGCCTCGCCCTACTTGCGGACAGGTTCAGGGTGGGGCCGTGGGGCCTAATGGGAGGCGAGCCGGGCAGGCCCGGCAGGGCCTACGTGGTGAGGGCGTCTGGGGAAAGGGCGGAGCTGGCAGGCAAGGCGGTCCTGGACCTGTACCCGGGCGACGAGTTCGTGTTGGAGACTCCTGGAGGCGGGGGCTGGGGGGAGCCCCACGGCTGACCGCGGTCCTACCCCCACTCTGGACTGACCGGGCCAAGCGCCTCGTCACTCTTATGGGGACAATAATACATGTTCTGATGGGGGGCGGCACGAGACCGGGGCACTTGCCCCTAGGGGAAAGGGCAATCGTGGATGTGGAAGCCCTATAGGTAGAGTCTTAGGCACCATAGAGGTTATTTCCTTGTGGTAGTTGGGTATTCCAGTTACTTCAGACAACAGTTATGGGGGAAAAGTCGTGATAGATGGCCCCAATTTCAACAAAACATTTATATATATACGAACCCTCTTCAAATCATGTCCATGGAGGAAGTTAGGCTTACGGATAGACAAGTCCAAATACTCCAACACCTAGTAACGCGAGCCCAGCCAATGAGAGTGTACACTGTGTACGGGGACCAAGACGAGATTGCCAGGGAGCTGGGCATGACGCGGCAGGCGCTGGCCATACATTTGAAGCGGCTCAAGGAGCTCGGCCTTGTCAGGACCGGGAGGGAGTTCGTTGACGTCACGGAGAAGGCTGTCAAATACCTGAGGGGGCGCGCCAACGAGGTCATAATACTGGTCAAGGTGGAGCCCAAGTACAGGGACAGGGTGTATGACGGGATAAAGAAGATGCCCATTGAGAGGGCCATGAGGCTTGCGGGCGAGTACGACCTGGCCGTGATAACGCAGGAAACCGTGCTGGACAAGGTGCTTGACACGTTGAACAACCTCGAGGGTGTGAAAGAGACGAAGACCCTGGTGTCCATTGGCACCGTCAAGGACTAGCAGGCGCGCCCGCCTCAATAACCGGAGTTTATATTATTAAACCCCCCACGTCCCATCCACCGTGGAGGTGATTGCGGAGTTGCCAGTGCCGAGGACCCGTGAGGCCCTTCTGGAAAGGGCGCTGGCTGTGGCTAGGTACGCCGACTCGCTGGACTTGCCGGAGGCCCCCATGGGCCGGGCCACGGCGCACTCGATAGCGGCCGCGCACCTAGTCATGGAGGAGGTCGGCATAGACGCCGTCGCACATATGAGGCTGGCCGACCTGAACTGGGTGGCCTTCGAGTCCATGATGGGGGCGGCCCGCATACTCGGCGTGAGGAGACTCGTAGTGCTGAGGGGCGATCCGCCCGTCAAGGGGACGCCCGTTGGGGACGTGGACACGGAGACAGCGGTGAGGTACGGCAAGTCGCTCGGCATATCCATGGGAGCGTTGATAAGCCTCAGGAGGGGCGAGGGGGACATACTGGCTAGGGCCTCCATGGGGGCGGACTTCTTCCTGTTGCTGAGGTACGCTGGGCAGAGGGACATGCTGAGGATGATCGGCGACCGGGCGCGGGTGTACCCGTACCTTCTGGTGGCCACGCCGCGCAACGTCCAGTTCCTGAGCGGCCTTGGGCAGCCCTACATTACCGAGGCCGAGGTGCCCAAGGCTGTCGGCGAACTCGTTGGGGCCGCGCACGGGGTGGTGATCAGCGTGCCCAAGGACCACAAAGCCCTGTTGGATGTTTTAAAGGCCGTTAGGAATACCCTCTAGGTCCGCTCCACGCGCGCGAATTCCTCCTCGAGGAACGTGCCGAGCCGCGGCGGTCCATCCAGCTCCATGGAGAACTCGAACCCGCTATCGTCGCTCTTGAAGTACGCGCGCGTTATTATGCCGCTGTCCTTGGCGAAACACAGCTCTGCCACAGCCCGCCCCGCAGAATCCACCACGCCGAAGCAGTCCGACACAATGCCGTTGACATTCCTCGTGCCCAGGTAGTCGACTCCCCTATAATCCTCGAAGAGCCCCCTAGTGAAGTTGTAGGCCGCCTTCCTGGCGTCAGGCTCCCCGTATTGTCTCACATAGTTGTCGTACTCAAAGGTAGTACATTGTTTGGGCTGCGCAATCTCCCTGCCCTGGAACACCATCTTGGTCTCTGTGCACACCTCTATCTGCCCCTCGGAAACCTTTCTATGGGTCTCTGTTTGGACCATGACGGATCCCTCTACATAGATTACGGTCTTTTTCAGGTATCCGGAATCGATGTCCCCCTTGATTATCTGCTCCACGGTGCCGTTCATAGCCTCGGTGAGGCCGCCCTGCGCCTCTATTACGGCCATCTTAATGTACGCCCTCTTACCGGGCCCGTCAACCGAAAGCGTTAACGAGGCCGACGCGTTTCCCTGATAGCCCTGCGCGTCCCACCTAGCATACCAACTATATTCAACCGTGAACTTGCTGTTAAGCAGCCTATCAATGTACTGTTCCATGAGACTCTCCGCGCCTCCTGCGCCCTCTTCGCCGCCCTCTTCAGGGGCCTCCGTGGTTGTCGGGGTGGACGTCTCCGTTGGGGTCTGCGTTTCGACGACCGGCTGTGTGGCGGTCTCCGTGGCTGTAGGGCTGGCCGTTGGGCTCGTTGTGGCGGTCTCCGTCGGGGTTTCCGTATATGTCTCCTCCTCTTCGTACGTCTCGGTGACGGTCACTGTGGGGATACCGGTGTCTGTCTCCCCAGTTTCTCCGGGCCTTTCCACGGTTATCTCCTCAGTGGTGGTCACGGCGGCCGGGCCACTATCGCCCTGCTGGGTTGATACGAAGTACATGACCCCAGCGGCGGCCACTATAGCTATTAGGGCTATCAATATGGCGCCCTTCATGTGATGGAGTCTTTTGGGATATATTAACATTTCCATTATAACGTATATTTATTTAACATAACAAGATTCTCAATATAATATAATATAGATAGATGTATAATATTATTGAGATTGACAATAAATATTAGGGTAATGGACGCCCTTTGAGGGCCGCGCCGCCTAGGCGAACATTAATAATGGGAATGTGTAGGAGCGCCATGCTGTTGAACGTGTTGCTAGTCGTAGTGGCGCTGGGCCACATAGGCGTCAACGCGGCGTTCCTTATACCCGCCGGCGGCCCCCCATTCCTCATAGCGGAGAACTTCGCCGTAGCGGCGGCGTTCCTAGCGCTTGCCTTTAGGCCGTACAGAATAGCCGTGTTGCTCCTTTCGGGCTTCCTTGCGGGGAGGATAAGCACGTCGGTTGTGACGTCCACGGGCTCGTTGGCCCCGCTGGCCATGGAACACCTCCCAGTGCTCCTGCTCCTGCTGGCTATAGCGGGCATGTCTGCGATGGATCTGGCTAGGGGGAGGCGGGCCTGATCCGGTGAGCCCCATAGACCTTTTCAGGTTGGCGCGGCTCGAGCACGGCGTGCTCGCCGGCCTCGCTGTAACGGCGGCGTACCTCTACGCTGCGGAAGAGCCGGAGCACTGGCGGGCCCTCATGGCGTTCCTCTCCACGGTGCTCGCCGAGGCGTTCCTCTTCATAACCAACGACATAGCGAACATGGAGGAAGACAGGATCAATAGGCCTGGGGCCCCCCTCGTCAAGGGATCGGTCTCGGTAGGGGAGGCATGGGCCGCGGCGTCCCTCGCCCTAGTGCCTGGGGTCATAGCTGCCCTGTTGTTGGGCCCCCTACCACTTTCCGTCTACCTGGCCGCCATAACGGTGGGCTACATGTACAATGTGAAGCTTAAGAGGGTCCCCCTCCTCGGGAACATCTCTGTGGCGCTCACCACGTCCATGGTATACGTGTACGGCGCCTCGGTGGCGGGGTTCGCCAGGAACATGGACGTCCTTGTCCTCCTCTTCGCCGCCACTTTTTTGGCAAACATTGGTAGGGAGATCGTGAAGTCGGTTGCCGACTATGAGGGCGACCTGAGGGCCGGCATAATAACCGTCGTTCACCTGCTGGGCCCCAAGCGGTCCCTCTACCTGGCCTGGGCCGCTGTGGGGGCCGCCATACTCGTATCCGTGCCGCTTGTCCTGGCGTCGTGGCCTCAGCCCCTCTCGCTTGCGGTCATGGCCACGTCGGCGCTGTTGGCGTACGCGTGTCTGGCCTCAGCGGCCTCGCCGAGAAGGGGAAAAGGAATCATGTTGCTGGGCTTCTCGGTGACCCTCGTAGGCCTGTTCCTGAGCAGTATTTAGCGGCACTTGGAAAGCCTCACGTCCCTGTACCCTATGAGCCACCTCCCCTTGACGAGTCTCCAGCAGTCCGAGTAAACTAGAAACGTGCAGGGGGATTTCGGCACGACGACCCTCCTGCCCCTGCTAATTATTAGGAAGGCGTTCCTCGTTTCCCCCACCACGACGCCTTCCACGTCGTAGGGGCAGTCCATCACCAGCACGGTGCGTCCCAGCAGATCCACGCACCTCGGATCGGGCTCAGCCCTTCTCCTCCCTCTCAATGGTGAGTATACGCGCGATGGCCCGTTTAATGGCCCTTATCCTGCCCGGGTTCTCCACTATCCCGCGCCCCCTCTGCGTCTCCAAGCGCAGCAGCTCCGCCCTCAACTGGTCAAGTAGTTTCGCCCTCTCCTCCCTATCCATGGAGCGTATGGTCTTTGCGTTAAGTTTTTGGCTTGACATGGCTACTCGCTGGCGGTTACCTCAGGGGCCGCCTCGGGCCTCATGGCGGGCCTAATGGAGAACTCGTCGCTTAGCTTGGTCGTGGGCGAAGTTATGCTCACCTCTATCCCGTATATGCCTGGCTTCAACAGCACGGGGAGCACGGTCCTCCTCACGTTAACTATGGAGTCGTTGCCCGATTTGTATACCTTGCCCACAGTGTACTTCTCGAACTTGGCCCTCTCCGTGGTGAGCTTGCCGCTTATGACTATCTCGTAGCCCTTGGCCCCCGCCTCCTGTATTTGGCGCATGGCTACGAAGGCCGCCCTCCTGAACCTGACGCCCCTCGCCATGGCGTTGGCTATTCTAAGCGCTATGACCCTGGGAAACAGCTCCGGGGCCTCGACCCTGCTGATGTCGGTGACGTCTATCTGCGGGTTGTCCACGCCCAGCTTGGACTCTAGGAGCTGGCTGAGCTCCTTGGCTATGGCGCCCCTCCTGCCTATGATCCTGCTGGGCCGCTCGGCGAAGATCACTATGCGCGTTCCAAGGGGAGTCCTCACCACGTTAGAGTCTATGTAGCCGAGCCGCAGGAGCCTGTACTCGAGGAACTCCTTCACCATCCACTTCTTTATCTGTTCCTGCAGTATCTTCTTGTATATGGGCATCTTCTTGCCGCTGCTGGCCATGTCCCACCGTTGGGACCCCTAAAAAAATATTACCTAGGGCCTATGACCGCCGATGCCCATGGTGGCCGGCGTGGACGAGGCGGGAAGGGGGGCAGTGGTGGGCCCGCTTGTGGTGGCCATAGTTGTGGGCGACAACGAGGCCCTTGCGCGGCTCGGTGTGAGGGACTCCAAGCTCCTCTCGCCAGCGAGAAGGGCAAGGCTATATGGGCATATAGTGAGGTTGGCTCGGTGTGTGGACCACGTCAAGGCCGATCCAAGCACCGTTGACAGCTTCGTCTTCAAGGGGAAACTGAACGTACTGGAGGCCCAGCTCATGGCGAGCCTCATCAGGAAGTGCGCGGGCTCCCTGGAGGTCTACGTGGACAGCCCAGACCCCCGCGCAGAGAGGTTCGGGTCCGTCCTAGGGGGACTCGTCCCCGCGAGGATCAGGGCAATGGCGGGAGCGGACAGGAGCGTGCCCGTGGTCGCCGCTGCCAGCATAGTGGCGAAGGTCATCAGGGACAAGGCCATAAGGGAGATAGCGGCCCAATATGGGGATCCCGGGTCCGGCTACCCGAGCGACCCGAGGACCCTCAACTTCCTGAGACGTTGGATATGCGAGGTCGGCTCGATGCCCCCAGTGGTGAGGCGCAGTTGGCACACCGTGAGGAAGATAGAGGAAAGCTGCGCGGCTACGTAGGGCGCTCCCTCTTGCCTATTACGACCCAAGCTATCGTCTTGGAGAGGGGCCTTGTCTCAGCTATGATAACCCTGTCCCCAGGCCTAACGTCGATGCATGGGGGCACCCTAACGTGTATGCGCCTTCTTCGCCTCTCATACCTCTTGTACTTTGGCACGTAGTGTAGCCACTCGTGTATGACCACTGCCGCCCTCCCCATCTTGGTCTTGTCCACCGAGACCTCCATGGCCTTCAGCCTGACCTTAAGGCCGCCGTGCCACGGGCACTGAGGGTCATCGCATACCTTGCTAGGAGGCTCTACGCCGGGTA